>CANJVU010000003.1 GCA_947478525.1 Thiotrichales bacterium | reverse complement strand
TGCCGGAGATAAAAAAGCAGGTTGCCAATTATCAGAAATTTACTGAACTCACTACGGAGTGGAAGGCGCTTGCTGCGGATTTGGGAAAATTAAAGTCAAAGTTAGTGGCTGAGAAATAATTACACGGAGAACTCGTCACTCACAAGTAACTGAGGCATAACTAATAATAGCAAGGCTATAGCAGGATCTTGAAACCTTCCTGCGACAGTGGCAATACCTCTGGTCGCTGCCACAACACAATGCTTAATACCTCTGCTTTCAGATAAATAACGCCCCGCCTTAATATCTTCTTGCATCTGCTTATCGTAGAAATATTCAACTCCAATATTTGCGACACTGAATATTCTAAACACATCAAAAACTGAAAGCTCCCCCTTACTCAATACATCAAGCGCAGCAATACTGGAAAAAACCCGAATACCAATCGGCACCGAAAACCTATCTCGTAAAGGCTCTTTCAAATATCCTGTTGCCGTATCCAAATACATTAACATTTCTAACGCCAAACTGGCGGTTTGCAGCCCAAGTCTGGTTATTTCTAATCTCTTAAGATTACTTCCTTTTTGCAAAGCTTGATAATGATTCATCCACTGGCACATCAATGGCGCTGTATTCAGCATAGCTTTTGACAAATCAAGCCATACATAGTCAAGAGACTGTTCCGGTTTCTCAAAATATTTAGCATGATATTGTTTAACAACAGTGAGCGCACTGGAGAGAAAATAACAAGACATCGCAAAACGCGACTGATCTAGCATTTTCGCCATCGCTTGACGGGCTTGCTCTTGTTCTTTAGTAAGGGTGGATGCTTCTTTTGTTAACGCTGCCAATCTATCTTGTAGATTTTTATGCTTCAACTGAAACTGTGCATATTCCTCTAAAGCTTGACCGCCTATTTGCAAAGTTGCCGCGCAAATTAAGCGAATAGCGTATTTTGCACGCTCTTGTTGTAACGTCTCTGGATCACAATCCACTAACTTAGAAAGCCCAATCAGCGCAAGACCCCCGAAAAACTTTACCAATAACGCATCTATTTCTTCGCAAAATTGCTGCAAGCCTTTAAATTCGTCTCCTGGTATTTGACGCGATTGAAGATCGCTTTTAAGTCGACGAATCGCCAGTAGATCAAAATTCTGCAATTTCATTCTGGCGAATTCTAAAAACACCTCATTTGCTTGTGTTCTAGCGGCTTCATTAGCATAAATTTTCTCAAAACACGCTTGATAAACCCTTTGTGCTGCAGTCTCATCACCCCGCACACAATGTAAGCGAAGTAATCCTATCATTGTATCCACATTATTCAATGCACCCATTTGAACGTCATGCAATACAGACCCCGCTGGAATAATAAAAGCAGAGTCTTGTTTTGCTGCATCTTGTACATAGAGCGTGGTTAAACTTTGCAAATACGCCTCATAGGCTTCTTGATTGGTTGCTTTTGCCAATCTTGCTACTGCTTCTGCATAAGCAATCGCTCCGGCCATTTCTTTCTTTTCAAGTAATAGCTCTAAGCCTAAGTATCGCATATTAAAATCTTGTGGATATCGATCCGTGTAATATTGCAAGAGCGTTTTAACCTCTGCTTCATTAGCAGCCAACTGTTTGAGTTGATGCAATTCAATCAATCTATTCTTTACTAACTGTTCCGCCGATTCAAAAAGGGCTTTAGCTTCATGATGATTCAAACCTTTTCCTATTCTCTCCAAATAAGGTAACGCTTTGCTACAATCACCTGCCATTGCCTGCCCATAGGCATTCATTGCCAAATAATGCACGGAAGTGGGATCCGTGGATAATAATTTACTGGCAGTGTCACAGGCTTCCTGAAAACGCCCTTGTCGGCATTGCAGGCTAAACTTACATTCTGCTTCATTGCCCTTATCCCCCAGCATGCCAATCGCAGCGTCTGGATCACGTAGTGCCAAAAAATTAACGAACGGTCTTCTGAGCTCAGAATATCGATGACTATACTTTTGATAATATTGAGTTACCGCTTCTTTGGTTCGAACAGAGGAATTAGTTTGATCTTTCTTAATCAAGGCTTCAAAAGCCTGGTTTATGCCAACTAACTCTTGTTGACGAAAATACTCCTGCAATTTTTCAGGCGATCCCAGCAATACAGCATCTCGCAAATACATGTCGGGAATTTGCTGAGACTGGATCCCATATAAACACTGCAATTGCAGGTCAAGGTCTCCAGTACGATTGGCTCGATCCACTTCATTCAGTAATTTTTGCTTCACCTCATGCTCATGCGTTTGCCACGTCAACAATGGTTGCCACATCGCTTGTACATTTTTTGTAACCATTTCCTGACACTGAAATGCTGCACGACGATCGTATAACCCAAAATAAGCTTCAATATCTTTATCTGGTGTCTCAGATTGAGAAATACAATATCGTAAAAACAGTTGCTCACCTTTAGTGAAAACCCCATTATTAGTTTTGCTAAAGAGTTCATATTTTTGGGTAGGTGAAGGATGTTTAGATATTGCTTTAAGTGCTTCTGCAATTTCAAGCGCATGTGCTTGCTTAGGCGTACGTGACCACCATCGATTCAAAGCGTTGGCACCATCTCTTAATAAAGTGAGAACATCGATAACCCCCACGCTAACATCAACCCCGCCTATTTCACCTTTTATGACTGGATTTGGCATTCCTCGTCGATGATCCCATGAACCTTCAACAATAACACCTCCCGGTAATTCTAATGGAGGTCTTTGATAAGAAGTTGGCCATGATCGCAAGGCTCTATCTGTCATTCTCTTGAGCTCTTCTGGAGCAAGCGTTACGGACATTACTTTTCCCATATCACGCTCAGGCAGAGCTGCTGGCTGAGCGCTAACATCAACAAACATAGGCCGTTCAAGTACTTTTGCCTCTTCTAGAGCCAATATGCCTAAATCCACCTGTGGCTTTACCCATTCGCGCAAGGCCAACTTACTTACCAATGGAAATTGCTCAGCAAAAACATCTCTCACCTGCTGATCGGTTAAAAACTTTTTTTGAGTCTGAGCAATAGCGCTTGTTGAGGCATCAACCGCACTGCTCAACTCTGCCATTGCCTTAGGGGCATCCACAGATAAAGCGCTTTCTCGTTTTTGTTGAAAATCCCCTATCCAATGGGGTACAAAAGCGGGTGTAACTGAATCGGACGATCTTCTTTCTATAATAACATCGTACTTTTTTAAAGAATTTAAAATATTCTCTATAGAGTGTGTTTCTAACGATCCCCCTCTCAAACCTGACCAATCTTCAACACCAGTTGAATGATCAGCCATAATCCAATCCAAATGAGCTTGTTCTGTTGCTGACAGTTGGCTATCTTCTACGCCTCTACTGGTCTCACACTTTGTTAAACGATACACATTTCCCACATGCCCGCACCCCATAGGCGTCACATTAACCATATTAGGCACGCTTAATAGCGAATGAATTTTATCCTGATTGTAATGAGGTTCTTTACTGAGCTTTTCCTTGTTATACCCCCCGAATGAGGGTGGATCCACATTAAAAGTCTCATGACCATATCTTGCAGAAAGAACAATTGAAGTTCCCGCGCCCTGCGAATGACCACAAAAAACAATTTTAGGAGGTGTTGCAAAACCACGCCTTGGCAGTACATCTGCCACAAGACGCTGATAAAAAGCATCCGCATCTTGCACGCAAGTCATTTTATCGTAATCCCCTGCCACTCCTTTAGCGTTATCACGCCAGTTTCCTAAGGAGGTCATAATCGTGCCTCGACTTCCCACAAAAACCGCATGGCTAGTCGGACAATAAACAGCAATATTAAAATTGGTGTGCATTTCTGGAGACACGGGAAATTCGTCAAGCCCTCCCCTAAAAACAGCAACGCTTGGCAATGTATGCGCCAATAGCTCAACCGGCTTATTCGTCCGCTTGGCAATTTCTTTGCATACATCATCGGGTTTACAATAAGTGGCCTCAGCCACACAACAAGCTAACCAATCACCATCTCTCATAAATAGCTTCCTTGAGCCATCTTTGTATCTGTTGAAGGACTTTCAGATGCCATCATTATGATGGCAGAAGCGTGATGTTGTGCCTGGACAGCGGGCTGTAATCTATCAAAATGCCCTCCTGCCTCAATAGACCAAAACATACGGACTTCCCTACCAGTAGCAGCCAAATATGCATCTCGTAACACAATGTCTGAACCTCGTCCTGTTTCGGAAAAAACATATAATTTGATGTTCCGCGCCATTGCATAGCATTTAGCACTGTGCTGACCCAGCCATCTAAGTGGTTTCCCAAGCTCTCTAACCCAGGCTTCATAAACAGGTTCGCGCATACAATCTTGCTCAAGACGAGCACGAGCAGCATCTACATTTCCACCAGAATCTCTTACTCTATAATATTCTTGAAGAAGTGCCACATTCACCCCAAATTCACGTGCACGATCGGCATTAAATGCTCGATAAGGGTTAATCGAGAAATCATTATTTTGAAGATATGCAAAATCAAACACTTCAGCAGTTAATTGACAAAGTGAGCGAGCTAAATAGGTCATCAGTCTGCCATGATTCTTTTTCTTCGCAACCTTCTGGAACAATTCTAATAACTCCCCTCCTTTGATATCCATAATATGCTTATGACCAATATGAGGGAATACATGAAGCTCAAATTGTCTTAAAATCTTATTAAGATGATGTTCTGTCACATCCCCTGCTTTACTATCGCACAACTTTCTAGCAAGTTGTTCAAAAGTATTACCTGCTTCTTGCGCAATTTTTTCTCTCTCTTGAACTTGCGCCAATACTTTTTCTTTTTTCTGTTGGACAGGATTAATACCTTCTTGAATTAGCTGCTGCTTTTCTTTATGCGCTTTTCTAGCTTTCTCAAGTGAAACTTTTGGATAGGCTCCCAATGACAGTAATTTTCTTTTACTCTCGATATTGCATACCATATGCCAATAGCGTTTACCATCAGGCCGAACCAATAAATATAATCCTGAACCATCAAAGTGATTGCCCACAGGTGCATTTTCACAAAACTTAGCAGTTAGTTTATTTATAGCCATTTGTAAAGTTTCCTTTTTATACAAAATTTTATACAAAAAATTATACAATCAGGAGGCGAATTTATACAAATACTGCTGAACGCTCCTGACATATCATTTTTCACGAACCCCTTTATTATAAAGGATTTTTGGATAATTTTGAAATTATATGGACTATTAAATGGTGCGAAAGGAGAGACTCGAACTCTCACGGGTTGCCCCACTGGAACCTAAATCCAGCGCGTATACCAATTTCGCCACTTTCGCGCACCAAGGTTGCCATGATAAAAGGCAGATGCCTGAATTGCAAGTTAAAATCGCTTCCAGCAACGCATTATGTTAGCATCTCCCCTATGAAACAAAACCCCACCATCCGCGATCAATTTGTTACCTATGGCGAAAATACTGTCAATGGGCTGAAACGCCTGCAGCAGATTTTTGCGCAAGAATCCTCTGAATCAAAATTGATGATGGAAGTGTATGGTCGCTCGTTGATTAACAAAGCCACACCAGAAGAGCTACAGCAGGCTAACAAACAATTTGGTGAGTTGCTAAAAACGCTCGGATTGGGGACAATATTTGTATTACCTGGCGGTGTTGTTACACTGCCATTGACCATTATGGCGGCGAAAAAACTAGGGGTTGATATTCTGCCGGCGTCGTTTAAAAACAAAGTACCGACTGAGAAACTCGTCGAAAAACCGTTGTCAGGCGATGATGATTGTCATTAATTAAATGCCTGGCAACTGCCAATTAATCGGCGCAATGCTATGCTGCTGTAAATAAGCGTTGGCTTTGGAAAAATGTTTACACCCCAAAAACCCACGGTGCGCGGATAACGGCGACGGATGTGGCGCTTCTAATACCAAATGTTTTTGCCGATCAATAAACTGCCCTTTTTTCTGTGCATAGCTACCCCACAGCATAAATACCAGATGTTCGCGATGCTCATTCAATGCATGAATGGCGCGATCGGTAAACTGTTCCCAACCTCTGCCTTGATGCGCTGCGGCTTTGCCCTGCTCTACGGTCAACACACTGTTCAGCAACAACACGCCTTGCTTGGCCCAAGCCACGAGATTGCCGTGATCGGGTGGTACAATCGCCAGATCATTGTGAATTTCTTGATAAATATTACGTAACGAAGGGGGAATATCCACACCTGGCTGCACTGAAAAACACAAACCATGCGCTTGCCGCGGACCATGATACGGATCCTGTCCGAGCATCACCACTTTCACCTGATCAAACGGCGTATAATCAAACGCATTAAAAATCTCTGCGCCTTTGGGAAACAGTATTTTGTTTTGTTGTTTTTCGGTGATCAAAAACTGGCGCAGCTGTTGCATATAGGGCTGTTCAAACTCTGCCAATAAATAAGGCTTCCAGGAATCATTGAGTTTTACCCGTTCGGCCATTGCAGTGCTCATACGCTCACCCTTTGTTATTTTTGAATCGACCCTAACTGTTCCGTTTTAGCCAAGGCATCGGCATAATCAGCCTCCTGCATTACTCAATATTTTGAATCTGTTCACGCATTTGTTCAATCAACACTTTTAATTCTAATGCACTTTTGGTGGTTTGGGGTGAAATCGATTTTGACCCTAAGGTATTAGCTTCACGATTAAATTCCTGCATCAAGAAATCTAAGCGCCGCCCTATTGCACCGCCTTGCACCAAATTATGCTGCATTTCCTGACAATGCGCGGTCAAGCGATCCAATTCTTCTGCCACATCGGTGCGCTGCATGAGCAATAACATTTCTTGCTCTAAGCGGGTTTGATCGAGTTCTAACTTGGCTTCGGTAAAGCGCTGCTGAATTTTCTCCTGATGCACGCGTTGAATTTCTGGCAATACCGCATGGACCAGCTGAACATGATCACCGACTTGCTGCAAGCGGCTTTGTAGCATCGCGGTAATTTTCTCACCCTCGCGTTTGCGACTGGCATTAAGCGCCTTGATCGTGTGGCTTAACAATGTCATTGCCTCTTGACGTAGCACATCCATATCGGCTTCGTTAGATTGCAGCACGCCTGGCCAACGCAAAATATCAATCGTCGCCAACGGCGTCGCGGCATTACTGAGATTGGTTACCTGCTCAGAAGTCGCTAATAACTGCTGCACCAACGGTAGGTTTAGCTTCAACTCTTGCACTGCGGTGGTGGCATTGAAATTTAAGGTAACGTCGATTTTACCACGCGACACCCCTTGGCGCACCAGATCGCGAACCAACGGATCCAGATCACGCAAGGCTTCTGGCAGCTTCAAGGAAAGATCAAGATGGCGATGATTCACCGTACGAATTTCCCAAATCAATTCACCTTGCGGCGTATTGATGCGCTCGCGCGCAAAGCCAGTCATACTTAAAATCATATTTTTTCACCTTTTTTAAGCAATATATACGCCACCGGCACCACGAACAAGGAAAACACCGTTCCGATCAAGAGACCAGCAACAATCACCACCCCAATTTGTTGACGCGAGACGGCATCTGCACCCACCGCGAATAATAGGGGCACCGCACCCAACACCATGGTTGCAGTGGTCATTAAGATGGGGCGCAAGCGAATCGACGCAGCTTCTACCACCGCATCTAGCTTTGTAGCCCCCTGCGCCAACCTTTCATTGGCAAAGCGTGCAATCAACACACCATGCTTGGAAATCAAGCCAATCAAGGTCACCAAACCAAGACCGGTAAAAAGGTTCACCGTACCACCGGTTATTTTCAGCAATAATAACGCACCCACCACACACAAGGGCACGGTCAACAATACAATCAGTGGATCTAAGAAACTCTCAAATAATGCCGCCAAAATCAGGTAAATAAAAATTAAGCCAAAGCTGAACACCATCGCCATGCTGCTATCATTTTGCAACATGCGCGTGACATTAGGACCATAGGCAATCTGCGTACTACCACCCAACATCTGCCGTGCCAATTGATTAATTTGATCCACCACCTGTCCGGTGGTGTACCCTTCAGCCGCATTGACCGTGACCGAAATATCAATGGCAGGTAGCCCACCGAAGTGCTGACGATCAGCTGCACCCGAGATCGGCGTGACGGTAACCAGCTGCGCCAATGGCACCAACTTACCACTGCCACTGGGCACAAAAATCATATCCAACGCTGACAAATCTTGCAAAAACCGTGCATTCATTTGCACCACAAGGGGATAAGTAATGCCATTCATTTGATAACCTTGACTTAACTGATCGCCTCCCAGCAAAATTTGAATCGACTGCGTAATGTCGGTGGTAGCAACACCCAACTGTGCGGCGCGATCACGCACAATACCGATGTTATATTGTTGCGAGCCCACATCAGAATCAACGCTGACATTGTGTATGCTTTTCAGATTTTTCAAGGCATCACCCAAACGATTTGCTGCAATCACCAGTTGATCGCGCGGTAACAATCCTACGACGTAAAATTTGATTGAGCCACGGTTAAACATATTTTCAGTGGAGTTAAGATCCATCGCCATCGCACCATTATCGATGCCCGGCATATTGCGTCCCAACTGACTAATTTGCTCTGCCACTTCTGGCGTGGTAAGGGTCCGTTGCGCAAAAGGTTTGAGCTGAATAATGTTAAAGGCTTCATTCAATTGATCGTCAAAATTCCCACCGGCCATTGAAACATAAGAAGCCACTTCAGGAAGTTTCTGCACTTGGCGCATCCAGGCCTGATCCTGTGCAAAAGTTAAGGCCGTACTGGCGGTATCCGGTGTATCGACATAGCTGATCACCACACCAGGGTCAGTGGCAGGCATCAGTTCGGTCGGTAAGGAACGAAATACCCAGACACCTATCCCTAACAAAATCACAAACAACACCACCACCCATTTTTTCGCATTGAGCACGCGGCGCAATAGGCGCGCATAACGCAGACGTAATCGGTTAAAAAATTGTTCGATAAAGTTCTGATAACGAGAGGTTGCCGCAGTGGACGTTAGCACTTTACTGCACATCATCGGTGACAAAGTCAAGGCCACAAAGCCGGACACTAGAACCGCAGCAGCCAGAGTAAAGGAAAATTCTTGAAAATACACCGCCATTTTTCC
Organism: Thiotrichales bacterium; assembly: GCA_947478525.1. Lineage (GTDB taxonomy): Bacteria > Pseudomonadota > Gammaproteobacteria > Francisellales > CACEW01 > CANJVU01. Next base: position 117,489 of record CANJVU010000003.1, on the reverse strand, counting down.
AGTCATAAACCCGGCGGGCATGTAAACGGCAACCAAACAGATGGTCATGGCAATAATGGCAAAGCTGATCTCTTGAATACCAATACTAGCAGCTTCTTTGGGCGACTTACCCGCTTCTAGGTGACGATGATTATTCTCCAACACCACAATGGCATCATCGACCACTAATCCAACGGCCAACACAAAAGCCAGCAAGGTCATGATGTCAATACTGAATCCCATCAAAAACATAAAAACAAACGAACCAATCAAACACACCGGAATGGTCACAATGGGAATTAACGTTACCCGCCAATTGCCGAGAAATAAAAACGTTACCAATACGACCAGGGCAATCGCTTCTAAAATGGTATACACCACCTCATCAACCGACTGCTGCAGAATCAAACTAAAATCGATCAACTCTTTGATTTGCATGCCAGGGGGCGCCACCGCTTGCATTTGTATGACGCGATCACGCAGCGCCTGACCCAAAGCCAGGGGATTGGCATCGTCAGAATAAGAAACCCACACCACCACACCTGGCTTACCATCGACGGTGGAGAATGTTCCCGTCAAACTTTGATAACCAATAAAAACATTGGCCACATCGCTTAATCGCACCAAATGGCCTTTGCGGTTGGCAACGGTCAATGCTTTAAATTCGGCAATATTCGCCAGGGTCAGAGTGGTATTCAGCGGAATAATCTGTTGGTTATTGATCAATTGCCCCGCAGGTAAGGAAATATTATTATCCTGCAACACTTGCACCACTTGCTGCGCCGTCAAATTCCATTGCGCCAATTTCAAGGGATCTAAGGCGATGCGCAACGTCGGCTGGCCAGCGCCTACCTGAACCTGACCAATACCAGGCAGTTGTTGTAATTGTTTCTGCAAGACGTTGGTGACGTAATCCACCACTTGCTCCGGCTTTAATTCGGTATCAGAAACCGCCACCACAGCCAACATATTCTGGCCTTTGCCCGACATACGCAATATCGGCTGATTGGCCCCCGCGGGTAAATTAACACTGGCGATGGCCTGCAGCATTTGCGACTGATCAATAATAAAGGTTTGCTGAGAAACCGATGAAAATTGAACCTGGATATTACTGCTGCCCTGACTGGAGTCAGAGCTGATGCTGTCAATATCCGGAATATTGGCCAGTGCATTTTCCAACGGATCGGTAATACTGGCCTCAATCTGCGTCGGGCTGGCACCTACATAAGTGGTTTGAATGCTTACTTTGGGTTTAAAGGTGGCCGGATAAAAGCGCCAAGCCAACTCTTGATAAGCCAATAACCCTGCGACAATCAACAGCAAACTTAATACTGTCGCGAAAACCGGACGACGAATGCAGATTTGAGAAATTCTCATGAAGCCACCTGTACCGCCATGCCGGGCTGTAAAGAATCGAGATTGGCGCCAATGACTTTGTCACCGGCTTTCAAACCAGATTTAATCTCTACCCAAGAACCGACACGCTGACCAATCTTGACATTGACTTGCTTTAATTTGCCCTGCTCAATCACATAGACATAGTACCCTGACAAATCCGATGCTACGGCCAATCCAGGCAATGCCAACACTTCACGCGTTGGAATCAATACTTGCGAGACGGTCACAAATAGCCCTGGCTCTAAAAAAATATCGGTATCACTGAGCGTTGCATAGACGGTAAACGTACCGGTTTGCTCACTGACACTGGGAGAAACATAACTCACCGTAGCATGAATGATTTTGCCTGGATAGGCTTGTGTGCTCAATAATACTGCCTGCCCCACTTTACACAATGATAAGTTATCGCCCGGCAAGTCATACTGCACCTGCAAATGAGATAAATTTACCAGCTGTACCAACTCATCACCGATATTCACATAACTGCCGACGGCAATCTGCGTGATATTGCTTAACGAATTACCTTGTTGATCAACTTGCCCGCGCACTGCTTGTGGCGCACCCACAATGCCATCAAAAGGTGCAACAATATTGGTTTGTTGTAAACTTAATTGATGGTAATCCAACGTCGCTTTGGCCTGAAAGTAGTTGGCCTCATACTGATCCAATTCTGATTGGCTGGTGGCCTGTTTCTTCATCAGTGTTTGATATCGTTGATAATCAGACTGCGCCTGTACCAAGGCGGCTTTGTCTTTGGCAATATTAGCTTTTTGCTGCACATTATTGATGGTCAACAGCAACTGACCTTTCTTAACTTGCTCACCCTGCTTAATGTAAGCAGCAGTGATTTGCCCGGCCTGCAGGGCTTTAAGCATAACATTATCGGGCGCCAACACATTACCCAATGCCTGTGCCAGCAATGGCACGTTTTGCGTAGTTACTGACACTTCTTGCACCATAACAGGGGCGGCATGAACCGCTACTGCCTGAGGGCGTTGAAAATAATATAAAGCAGCTGCAATCAGAATAATCACAACAATCAACAAACCAACCCACTTCTTTTTCATTCTCAGAACCTTGCATACTTAATGCCAAACAGTATAGCAAAAAAAGCACTCTCCGGGTATCTTCTTTTAACCATAAACTTGCTATAATCCCTCATCTCACTGCTTAGGAAATGTTATGTCTCATCGTAAAATTCTGGTTACTGATGCGTTAATTTATGCCAATGGCCCAGTTCACCTGGGTCACATGTTAGGTTATGTACAAACCGACATCTGGTCGCGTTTTCAAAATCTGCGCGGCCATGAATGTCATTATGTCTGCGGCGCAGACACTCACGGCACGCCGATTATGCTCAAGGCGGAACAATTAAAGCAATCGCCCGATCAAATGGTGGCAGACATCAGCGCCCAACAGCTAACTGACTTTCAGGACTTTGGCGTAGTCTTTGCCAGTTTTGAGCTGTCTAATATTGCCGAAAACCAGGCATTGACCACGCAAGCCTATGCCAAATTACAAGCCAATGGTGACATTGAAACCCGCACCATCAAACAGGCGTTTGATGAAGAGAAACAAATGTTCCTGCCTGATCGCTACGTCAAAGGCACCTGCCCCTGCTGCGGCGCGGAAGGCCAATACAGCGACAGCTGCGAAGCCTGTGGCTCAACTTACGATGGCACCGGCGGCATTAAAAACCCCATTTCCGTTTTATCTGGCAAACCACCGATCTATAAAGACAGTGAACATTTCTTTTTCAAACTCGGACATTATCAGGAATTTTTGAAAAATTGGACCACTCCAGAACACTTGCAATCTGAAGTCGCTAATAAATTACAGGAATGGTTTAAAGAAGGCCTGCAAGATTGGGACATTTCGCGTGATGCACCTTATTATGGCTTTGAAGTCCCTGGCGCACCTGGAAAGTTTTTCTATGTTTGGCTCGATGCACCTTTTGGTTATTTGGCCAGCTTCCAAAAACTCTGTGAACGTACCGGCTTAAACTTTAACGAATTTTGGAACCCAGACAGCACCACTGAATTGCATCACTCTATCGGCAAAGACATTACCTATTTTCACGCCTTATTCTGGCCAGCCATTTTGCGTGGCGCAGGTTTTCGCACCCCAAGCAAAGTACATACCCATGGCTATTTGACCATCAACGGTCAAAAGATGTCAAAATCCCGCGGCACTTTTATCACTGCCAGACAATACTTAGATCAAGGCTTAAGCCCTGATTATATGCGCTATTATTTCGCCGCCAAGCTAAACAGCAACGTTGAAGACATCGACATTAACTTCGAAGACTTTCGTTTACGGGTTAATGCAGATCTGGTCGGCAAAGTCGTGAATATTGCCAGCCGCTGCGCCGGTTTTATCCAAAAACGCTTTGACAACAAACTCGCCAATCAGATGGCAGAACCGGAATTATTCCAACAATTTGCCCAGGCACACGTACAGATCGCTGAGCATTATGAAACCCGCGAATTTGGCCGTGCCATGCGTGAAATCATGGCCTTGGCGGATCGCGCCAACCAATTTGTCGAACAATATAAACCGTGGGAATTGGCAAAAAGTCCTGACAAACAAAGTGAAGTGCAACAAGTTTGTACCACCGGTATCAACTTATTCAAGCAATTGATCACCTATTTGAAACCCGTACTGCCCTACACTAGCCTTGGCGCAGAGGAGTTTCTAAATGCAGGTGAACTCGACTGGGCATCGATTCAGACACCTTTATTGAACCATACCCTGCAACCGTTCAAACCACTAATGATGCGCGTAGAAGAAGAAAAAATAGCAGGATTGGTGGTCCCCGCCACATGACATTGAAAGTACTCGCCTATATCCGCGAAGCCGATTGTATTGGCTGCACCAAATGCATTGATGCCTGCCCCACCGATGCAATTATCGGCACTCGCAACAGGATGCATACTGTGATTCAAAGCGATTGCATCGGTTGCCGACTTTGTATTGAGCCCTGCCCCGTGGATTGCATCACCTTGATCTCTGCAGATAAAGCCTTGCGCGATGTTGTGCATTATCGAAAACTTGCTCAGCGTAAAAAAGCACGAATGGCAACCCTTGACCAAATAGCAAAGATCAAGCATCATACGCTCACGAAACCCTTGGTAGCCGATAAAACAGACAGCGCTATTGATAAACAAGCGTTTATTGCCGCCGCACTGGAACGCGCGAAAGCCAAGAAACTTAATAATAACTAACGGAAACACTGCATGAAACGTTCGATCTCTTCTTTTGGTCTACTGTTTACCTCCATCAGCGCCATCATTGGTTCTGGTTGGTTGTTTGGTGCATTTTATACTTCAACGCTCGCGGGTCCTGCCGCCTTATTAGCATGGGTTATTGGCGCTATCATGATTATGGTTGTTGCTTTTGTGTTTGCTGAATTAAGCTCGATGCTGCCGATTTCTGGTTCCAGCACTCGCATCCCACATTTTACCCACGGCGCCGTCACCAGCTACTCATTCTCCTGGGTCATCTGGCTTTGCTACATGGTGACTTGCCCGGCAGAAGTACAAGCGGTGATTCAATATCTGTCGTTCTATATTCCAGGTCTGACATACGCAACGGGTGCATTGACGCACACCGGTTATGCTGCAGCAGCTGTCTTGATGCTGGCGGTGAGCATTTTAAACACCTACTCATTACGCTGGTTAATTCGTGTTAACAGCTTCCTGACTGCTTTAAAACTATTGATTCCAATTTTTATGTGTATCGTGATTCTGGTGGTTTACTTTACCCCAGACCACGTTATACATCCCGCTCATTCCACCTTTATGCCTTTTGGTTTTGCTGGCGTGTTTAGCGCATTGTCGATGGGCGGCATTGTCTATTCCTTTAATGGTTTCAAACAAGCCGCTGAAATGGCCGGTGAAGCAAAAAACCCAAGACGTGCGGTGCCTTTTGCCATTATTGGCTCAGTGATTGTTTGTGCATTGGTATACATTTTATTGCAAACCGCATTTTTCAGTTCTATTCAAGCAGTTAACCTCACCAATGGTTGGAGCCACTTAAGCCTGGAAGGCGCGTTAAGCCCTTTTGCTGATATTCTAAAACAAGATAACTTGCAATGGGTCACCCCAATTCTAATGATTGGCGCCATCGTTGGCCCATTGGCTGCGGGCATGATGTATTGCGCCAGCGCCGGCCGTTCATTGTATGGCATGAGCAAAAATGGCTACATGCCACCATTCTTTACCAAATTGAGTTTACAAGGCAATCCAACCATGGCAATTGCTGCTAACTTTGTATTGGGTATGCTAATGTTTGCCCCTCTTCCAGGCTGGGACAAAATGGCCAGTTTCTTAACCTCATTGATGGCCATCACTTATACCATTGGACCGATCAGCTTGCTGGCATTACGTCGCCAGTTGCCCGATCGCCCACGTCCTTTTAAATTACCCGCGGCCAATCTGTGGTGCTACATTGCTTTTTGTATCTGTGCCTTGCTGACCTACTGGTGTGGCTGGGATATCATTTTTAAATTGGCCATTGCCATGGTGTTTGCTTTATTGATTTTAGTAATTTACCACGTCTTCAGCCCACGCATGCGTCAGCGCAAAATGCATTGGCGCGAGTCGACCTGGTTATGGGTATATTTTGTTGGTATCTGCATTATTTCTTACTTAGGCAGTTTTGGCGGCGGCATTGGCGTTCTGAACGTTGGCACCAGCATCATCGTCATCATGATTTTCTGCCTATTTATCTGCTGGTTGGCATGCTACTTTAGACGGGATCGCCAACATACTTCTCCTGCCATTGCCTAATGAACAGCACTCGACGCGCCGAAATTTTTCGGCGCTTTGCACAGCACAATCCCGCGCCAACGACTGAACTGGAATATCATTCTACTTTTGAATTATTGGTTGCGGTGGTGCTTTCTGCTCAAGCCACCGATGTCAGTGTCAATAAAGCCACTCGAATTTTATTTCCTATTGCCAACACTCCACAGGCACTCTTGTCGCTAGGTAAAGAAAAGCTGCAGTCATATGTCAAAAGCATTGGCCTCTACAAAACCAAAGCTGCCAATATTATCAAATTGTGCCAACGTTTAATCGATCATCATCACGCTGAAGTTCCCCATAGCCGCGAAGCATTAGAAGCGTTACCTGGCGTTGGTCGCAAAACTGCGAATGTAATATTGAATACTGCGTTTGGCGAACACACCATAGCGGTGGATACGCACATCTTCCGCATCAGCAACCGCATTGGCCTTGCGCCGGGTAAAAATGTATTGGAAGTAGAAAAGAAGTTGCTCAAAGTGATCCCCAAAGAATACCAGCAACACGCGCATCACTGGCTGATTTTACATGGTCGTTATATCTGTACCGCGCGCAATCCAAAATGTGGCCATTGCTTAATTCGGGATTTATGCGAATATCCTGATAAAACAAATCTATAGTAAAAACTCTGCCGAACTACGCTAATGCTATTTCTAAAAAAGCTTCCACCTGGTATTTTTAACCAATATCCTGTATCATACCTACTCTGAATTAAAGGAGACCCTCTACCATGGAACAACAATCTACCGTTTCTCGCCAAAGTTCTTCAGTCTTTGCGACCAACACCGTATTGCGCAATACCTATCTGCTGCTGTCGCTGACGCTGTTGTTCAGCGCACTGACGGCAGGTATTGCCATGGCTGAAAATGCTGGCTTTATGAATATCTGGCTGATGTTGATTGTAATCATTGGTTTTCCCTTCCTACTTAGATCCGTACAAAACAGTGTCTGGGGCTTGATATTAACCTTTGCCTATACTGGCTTTATTGGCTGGATGCTTGGACCTATTTTGAATATGTATATCAAAGAGTTTACCAATGGCTCACAGTTAATCATGATGGCAGCGGGCTCGACTGGCTTAATTTTCTTAGTATTGTCGGCATTGGCCCTAAACCCTAACCGCAACTTCGCGAGCTGGGGAAAGTTTTTGTTTATCGGGGTGATTGTCGCCATGATTGCCTCATTGGCGAATATCTTTTTTGTTAAATTGCCTGCGTTACAAATGGCAGTATCTGTTGCATTTGCGTTTATTTCTGGCGGATACATCATGTACCAAACAAATGCGATCGTGCATGGCGGAGAACGCAACTACATTACCGCTACCGTGGTATTGTATGTATCGCTTATCAATATTTTCTTGACCATCTTGCAACTGTTAGGCATGTTCGGCGGCAACAGTCGTAACTAATCATGAATTATACGGTACTGGTTCATTCGCATCCATATACCCAAAACAACAGCCTGACAGCATACCATGCTTGTCAGGCTGTTTTGGCTTCTGGGCACCAGATTCAGCTGGTGTTTTTCGACCGTGATGGTGCCTATCATGCCAATGCCTTCACGGTGACTCCACAAGATGAGCTGGACGTCGCGCAAGCCTGGCTGACGCTGGCAAAGCAGTATCAATTTCCGCTACACATCTGCAGTACGGCAGCCACGCATCGCGGTGTGATTACACCAGAGCAGGCACAATTTTATGAAAAACCCGGATCTAATTGGCGCGAAGGATATATACCCTCGAGCCTTGGTCAACTGTTTGAAGCGATTCAACAGAGCGACCAGTTGATGGAATTTTAATATGACCAAATCGATTTTGATTATGCAACGCCACCCTCCTGCGGCTCGTGCCGGTCAAGAAATGCTGGATATGATCCTGGCTGCCAGTCAATTCTGTGAACAATTTAGCGTACTATTTTGTGAGGCGGGTGTATTACAACTGGCAAAAAAACAAGATTTAGCAATCGATGGCTGGAAAAATTACACCAAAGCCTATGCCGCTTTTCCCTTATATGATATTCATGCGTGCTATGTAGATCAAGCTGCACTAACGACCCATCATCTGACCGTTGAAGACCTGGTATTACCCGTAAAAATGCTGAATCCCAATCAATTAGAACAACTGATTGAATCGCATGATGCTGTGATACGCGGATAACCCGAAATAAACATATTAATATAGAGTCATGGGTGGCCATTGGGAACAAGACACAGTAGCTGCTGGGGAGCAGCTCAGGGGAGTGGATGTTGTATCGTCTTGTCCCGGCGGCCATTCTTTGTTATGGATACTTTACACACAATAGCATAAAATATGGCCTAATGGCAAGCACTATTTGCAAATAAATTCATTTTATAGATAGGGTGCGAATAATGCCAAGACAGCGTTTCTAAAACGAATCAAGAAATGATGACCTTGCAAATACTCTTTTGTTACGGGTACAGCGTCTTTTTTTACCGTTTCAAAATGATTAATCAGCGTATTGGTCAACACATAATCATAGATTTCCAGATTAAACTCAAAGTTCAAATACAAACTTCGCACATCAATATTGGCAGAACCAATAAACGAGCAGAAATCGTCAATGAGGAAAATTTTAGTATGCGCAAAATTGCCTCGGCGATAATAAAATTTAAGTCCATATTGTAGCAACCCGGGTAAAATGGCTTCGCAAGCGCCCTTTACAAAAGATAAATTATTACTGCCCGGCATAATAATCTCAACCTCAACACCACGTTGTGATGCCGCGGTGAGCGCTGTGGCCAACGGTCCACTGACAATAAAATAAGGGGTCATAATGCGGATGTTGTCCGTTGCGCTATTAATGGCAGCAATTAACATCCGCTCAATTTGAGGGAATTGATGATGCGGGCCTGAAGCGATACCCCGGCATAACGCATTGCCTTTGGGTTGATCATCATAGTAAATCACTTCTTTCACTGGATCTTTTTTCACAGAAAAATACCACGCCTTTAAAAAAACATTCTGTAAAAACCCAATGATTGGACCATCAACCCTAAAGTGCAGATCACGAATAGGCGCAGGCTCACTGCCCTTCCCCATATTTTCTTGATGGATGTTCATGCCACCGGTAAACCCAAAAGTGCCATCAATGACCAGTAATTTACGGTGATTACGTAAGTTCATATGAACCAGGTTATACCAACTGCGAAACGGAGATAGATATAAAGCAACATTCACGCCTTTACGCTTTAATTGTCGATATGCCGTTGGGAATGAATACAGCGAACCAACCCCATCAATTAACACTTTCACTTCAACACCACGGTCTTTTGCCGCGATTAATGCTTCAATAAAACGTTTGCCAATTTCAGTCGTGCCAAAAATATAAGTTGAAAGGTATATGCTATTTTTTGCCTGTTCAATCGCTGCAATCATCTGTGGATAGGCCTGCGTACCATCATACAACACACTAACCTGGCATCCGCTCATGATACGGCCTTTGCAAATACGCTCGCCAGTTTTTTTTAAATCATGAAATGCTTTAAGATGATACACCGCATGCTCAAAGGTCGTTTCTGCCGTTACTTCAAACTCCGACTCTATCGCTTTGAGGTGGTGTAGTCCTTGAGAATCCCAACGTCGGTGGACACCCGTGAGTTTATTAATACCAAACACCAGATAAATCAAAAAACCAAACGGCAAAATTAAACAGAAAATGGTCCACAGAAACGCGGCGCGAGGATCACGCTTGGTTAATAACGCATGACCTGCAGCAATCACGCCACAAGTATGGCCAATAATGATGAGACCAGAGAGAGTGATCGCCCAAGACACTTTAGAAAATACCTGCAATACTACCCGCCAATTCAGAGGTCATTTGCGGCTGCGCGTCTTTGAATTTCAAGTTTGCCTGATTGGCACTGGATATGACACGTCTTTGATACTGTAACCAGGAAGTGCCGGTAACATAATCAGTCGTAACCGTTGGATCGCCAGGTTTTGGCGTAGCATTAACGGGCACTTTTTCATTGGGTGGCAAACGTAGCAAAATTTGCACATCGGTGGTTAGGGACACGGTAATATCTTGTACCATAGCATCTGCAACTGTCGCACTCAAGCCAACCGCAACCCCTGCAACAGCAGCATCAGGCATGCTACCGCCGGTTGCAGCCACCAAGCCGCCACCGACCATCCCTGCACCAAAACCTTCTTGCAATAAATTATTCATTGCTTCCGGCGTAGTAACACCCGCCTGCAATATATTGACCTGCAACATTTGTTGCGCTTTACTGAGATCATCCGTTACCGTCCAGCCATTTTGTTGCAAATCTTGCACCAACGCGGATTTCAGATCAATGGTTTGTTCATTAGAAGTATTAGTAACCTGAACGTAAATCAATCGATCTTGGTTAGCTACAGGACTTAAGAATAATGATTGGTTCATTTTAGTTTGCACAATCATATTACGGTATTCCACTTCGGTCGAAATGGCCTGACAACCCGACAATGGCGACAGCACAAGCAACGCCAAACCAAACAATCCCACTACTCTAAACATACGATTGACTCCTGATGAATGATAACAAATTATACATAAATTCTGTATTTACTTCTAGCTAAATCGGTCAATGTCTCTCTTAGCCATTACAGCAATAACTCACGTAATTCACCCAGATACTTGGCTACCGTCACTACAAACTTACCGGCTTCCGCGCCATCAATTACCCGGTGATCCACCGACAAGGACAAGGGTAACATCAAGCGTGGCACAAACGCACCTTGTTCATAGACCGGTTTGGTTTGGGCCTTAGAGATTCCTAAAATGGCCACTTCAGGCATATTCACGATCGGAGTGAAATATTGCGTACCAATGCCTCCAAGGCTTGAAATGGTAAAGCAGCCCCCTTGCATATCAGCAGAAGTCAATTTACCGTCTTTGGCTTTTGCGGCAAAACCGGCCAATTCTTTGGCGATTTCATAAATGCCTTTTTGATCGGCATTTTTAATCACGGGTACCATTAAACCATTTGGCGTATCAACCGCCACACCGACATTGATGTATTTTTTAAAGACCTGATTATCCCCTTGCAATGATGAGTTAACATTAGGGAAGGCTTTAAGTGCTTTCGCCACCGCTTTTACAATAAATGGCACCGGCGTTAATTTGACACCCACTTTTTCGGCTTCCGCTTTTTTAGTGCCACGGAAATCTTCTAAATCGGTGATATCGGCATCTTCAAAGAAGGTAACATGCGGAATGCGCACCCAGTTGCGAGACAAATTGGCGCCACTGATTTTTTTGATACGAGATAACGGTTTGGTTTCGATGTCCCCAAACTTAGCAAAATCAACAACGGGGTCTGGCAATAAATCAAGTCCAGCGCCCAAAGCAACAGTTGCCGCTGCACCGCTCTGCATGACGCCTTTCACAAATTTTTTGACATCCTCTTCGGTAATACGGCCTTTGCGCCCGGAGGCAGACACCACAGACAATTCAACGCCTAATTCGCGTGCAAAACGGCGGATGGCGGGCGTGGCGTGAGCGATTGAATCACCCCTCTCCCTCGAAACCTGCGGTTTCTCGACCTCTCCCACAAGGGGAGAGGTGAAGGACGCAGAGACTCCCTTCTCCCCTTGTGGGAGAAGGTGCTGCGCAGCAGCGGATGAGGGGTTTGATCCGGCAGTCTGAACCGTCGCAATCTTCGACCCTTTCGACACTTTATCCCCCACTTTTACCAATACCTGATCAATGGATCCAGCAAACGGCGCCGGAATTTCCATGGTGGCTTTATCGGTTTCGAGCGTGATGAGTGAAGCTTCTTTGGCAATGGACTGACCGGGTTTCATCATGACTTCAATGATGGTAACGTTGCTGTACTCACCAATATCCGGAACAATGATTTCTTTTACGTTGCCAGCATCCACGGGTGCCGTTTTTGCAGTTTCATTTTTTGGAACTTCTTTTTTTGGCGCAGCACTTGCAGCTTCTGATTCAATTTTCAAAATCAAACTGCCTTTCGACACTTTGTCGCCCAACTTCACCAGCACTTCTTTCACCACACCGGCAAATGGTGCGGGAATTTCCATCGTCGCTTTGTCGGTTTCAAGCGTCAACAAGGACGCTTCTTTGGCAATGGTTTGGCCTGGCTTAACCATAATTTCAATAATGCTGACATTGCTGTATTCGCCAATGTCTGGAACGCGCACTTCTTGTAATGACATAACTATTCCTCTCCAACCTTAAGCGTATAGGGGGTTGATTTTTTTGGTATCGATTTTATATTTTTTGATGGCATCGGCCACCACTTTTTTAGTCACAAGACCCTCGTCTGACAACGCAGAGAGCGCCGTGATAGCCACGTGGTAACGATCTACCTCAAAGTGTGAACGCAACGCCGGACGGCTATCGCTACGACCATAGCCATCCGTTCCCAATACTTCAAAACGACGAGGTACAAAATCGCGCAACTGTTCGCCGAGCAATTTGACGTAATCGCTGGATACAATCACCGGCCCTGGACGGCTATCAAAACATTGTGTCACATAAGCCACACCTGGTTTTTTCTCAGGGTTTAAACGATTGGTACGCTTGATGTCCATTGCTTCACGATATAACTCATTGGCGCTGGTCATGCTCCACACATCAGCAGTAACGTCAAAGTCTTTGGCCAATAACTCAACCGCCGCTTCGACTTCTTTCAAAATGGCGCCACTGCCAACTAATTGTACATGTTTTTTGCCAGGCTTTTTCGCCGGCGCTAACAAATATAAGCCTTTGATAATCCCTTGCTCACAGCCTTTTGGCATGGGTAAATGTTGATAACTATCCGTCATCATAGTGATGTAATAATATACGTCTTTATGTTTCGCATACATTTCATTTAACCCATGCCAAATGATCACGGCAACTTCATACGCGTAAGTGGGATCATAACTGATACAGGTCGGCATCAACCCGGTCATGACATGGCTATGACCATCTTCATGTTGCAAGCCTTCGCCATTCAATGACGTACGGCCTGCCGTGGCACCCAGCAAAAAGCCGCGGGCGCGCATGTCACCGGCCAACCAGAACAAATCGCCTTCGCGTTGTACGCCGAACATCGAATAATAAATGTAGAATGGGATCATGGGCAAATGGTGCACACTGTAGGACGTTGCCGCGGCCATCCAGGAACACATCGCCCCGCCTTCGTTGATGCCTTCTTGCAAGATTTGGCCATCGGTGGCTTCTTTGTACCACATCACTTGTTGGCGATCTTCTGGCTCATATTTTTGCCCAGCAGGGTTATAAATTCCCAGTTGACGGAACAGGCCTTCCATCCCAAAAGTGCGCGATTCATCTGGTGAAATCGGCACAATGAACTTACCGATATTGGGGTCTTTCGCCAACACCGTTAAAATTTGGACAAAAGCCATCGTGGTCGACATTTCACGATCGGCTGAAGTACCTTCCAACAACCGTTTGGCAAACTCTTGATAGCTCGGGATAGTCATAGCCGTATTGTTGACCGTACGGACTGGCAAATAACCGCCCAATGCCTTACGACGATCGTGCATATATTTCATTTCAGGCGCTGTGTCTTTTGGTTTCAAACGACGATAGTTTTCAATATCCGCTTCGCTGGCGGGAATGTTGAAAAAATCACGGAAGAACTTCAGCTCTTCTGTCTTTAATTTTTTCTGATTGTGCGCGATATTACGTGAATCCCCCGCATGACCCATTCCATAACCTTTGACCGTTTTGGTCAAGATCACCGTGGGTTGACCTTTGTACTCTACCGCTGCTTTATAGGCCGCATATACTTTCACAGGATCGTGGCCCCCGCGCAGTAAAGCATGAAGTTGATCATCGCTCAAATCAGCAACCAATGCAGCCAACTTTGGATTTTTACCAAAGAAATGTTCACGCATATAGGCGCCGCCATTGGAGCGATAATTTTGGAAATCGCCATCACACGCATCCATTAACGCTTGCTGCAATAGACCTTCGGTATCTTTGGCAAATAAAGGCTCCCAATCCGAACCCCAGACGACTTTAATCACATTCCAACCGGCACCTTTAAAGCTGCCTTCAAATTCTTGGATGATTTTGCCGTTACCATTAACCAGACCGTCTAAGCGCTGGAGGTTACAGTTGATCACAAAAATCAGGTTATCCAATTTCTCACGGCCCGCACGGGTAATAGCACCCATGGATTCAGGTTCATCCATTTCGCCATCACCACAGAATGCCCAGACTTTACGGTTACTGGTTTTGGCCAAGCCACGATATTCTAAATATTTCATAAAGCGCGCTTGATAGATGGCCATCAAAGGCCCCAAGCCCATCGACACCGTTGGGAACTGCCAAAACTCTGGCATCAGCCAGGGATGTGGATAAGAGGACAATCCTTTGCCTTTGCTTTCGGTGCGGAAGTGAACCATCTGCTCTTCCGTCAAACGCCCTTCCAAAAATGCACGGGAATATACCCCTGGTGACGCATGACCTTGGAATAAAATCAAATCCCCACCATGATCCTTGGTGGCTGCGTGAAAGAAGTGGTTCATGCCGACTTGGTATAACGTACAGCTGGATGCAAATGTTCCGATATGCCCTCCCAAACTGGAGTCTACATGGTTAGCGCCTGCGACGGTCACCGCAGCGTTCCAGCGAATCAGCGCTTCTAATTTGCGCTCCAGCTCCAAATCGCCCGGATATTGAGGCTGATTGGCCGTGGGAATGGTGTTCATGTATGCGGTGTGGAGAGCCCCTCCCATCGCTGCTTGAACGCCCAAACTGGAGGCTTTTTCTTGTAGTTTTTGTAAAATAAACTGTGCCCGACCATTGCCGTCGGCATTCACCAATGATTCGAGTGAAGCCAACCATTCTTGGGTTTCAATGGGATCGATATCTTGCTGTAACATACGAACTATCCTTATTGCTGTACAAACGATGCGATGATTATAGCCCAAAAGGATCAATTGGTGCTAGAATTTATTCCAGTCACCCTTGTCGTTGTTACATGATGCTGTTACCTCATCTTTCAGAATGGATTCTCGCTTTACTCACCCTCGCGGCCTTTTGCGCTGGGCTGGTCGACACCATTGCGGGCGGTGGTGGCTTGATTGCGCTTCCTGCTATCCTAGCCGCGGGGCTTCCCCCAAGCCTGGCGCTGGGCACCAACAAGTTCCAGGCCACTTGCGGTGTGGCAATGGCAACCTGGCGGTTTTGGCGTAAAGGGCATTTGAATATTCGCCACTGTTGGGTTGGCATTCTCTTCTGCACCATCGGTGCCAGTGCAGGGACTTGTTTAGTATTATGGGTAAATGATAATTGGTTACGCAAAGCCTTACCCATTCTATTGTTTGCGGTACTACTCTATTCGATTTTTTCACCACGCGTCTCGTCACAGGACACACACCCACGCCTCAAACCCCTTGCTTTTTTGATGGGGTGTGGTTTATTACTGGGTTTTTACGATGGCTTTTTGGGCCCTGGCACGGGTTCTTTTTGGGTGGTGGCGCTGATGTTTTTCTTGGGCTTTAATATGCAAAAAGCCACCATCCACGCCAAGTTATATAACTTCATCAGCAATCTGGTCGCGTTGATCTGGTTTATTGCCGCAGGCAAGGTATTTTACACGATTGGTTTTTGTATGGCGGCCGGGCAAATGTGTGGCGCTTATGTCGGTGCGCATCTGGTGATGAGCAAAGGCATCAAATTAATTCGACCCGTGTTTATGGTGATGGTGAGCATTATGCTGATCCTATTGATTAAACAATACTGGCTTTAAATAATGCAAACTCCCAACTCGACTTTTCCAACATTAACCGAGCATATCAAACGCTGGAGTGTCGATTTAGGTTTTCAACAAGTGGGCATTACCGATTTGTCATTATCTCACGTTGAACCTCCGCTAAAAGAGTGGCTAAACAAAGGTTATCACGGTGAGATGCACTTTATCGAACGGCATTTACCACAACGACTCAATCCACAACAATTACTACCCACCGCACAGCGTGCCATTGTGGTACGCATGGATTATTTGCCCGAAGACCCTGACTTTGACGCCGTCTTAAATAAACCCTTAAAAGCCAATATTTCCCGCTATGCACAGAATAAAGACTACCATAAGTTGATTCGCAAACGTTTAAGCCAGTTAGCGGATAAGATCACAGAACACGTCGGTCACCCGGTGATTTCACGGGCTTTTGCCGACAGTGCTCCCGTATTGGAAAAACCATTGGCAGTAAAAGCAGGCTTGGGTTGGCAAGGCAAGCATACCAACTTGATTAACCCCAAAGCCGGCTCCTGGTTTTTTCTTGGCGTATTGTATATCGATTTAGATTTACCCATCGACGAACCCATGGCCAAAAGCCACTGCGGCACCTGCACTGCCTGCATCGACATCTGCCCCACTCAAGCCATTATTGGCCCATACCAGCTGGATGCTAAGCGCTGTATTTCATACTTAACCATCGAACTAAAAGGCAGTATCCCTGAGGAATTTCGCCGAATGATGGGTAATCGCATTTACGGCTGTGACGATTGCCAATTGGTATGCCCCTGGAATAAATTTGCCAAAGCCAGCAGTGAAATTGCCTTTCAAAGCACCCGCGGCTTAAGCGCACCAGATCTGGTGGATTTGTTTACTTGGACCGAAGCTGAGTTTTTGCAAAAAACCGAAGGCTCACCGATTCGCCGAATTGGTTATGAGCGCTGGCTCCGCAATATCGCCGTGGCGTTGGGCAATGCACCGAAAACACCAGGGGTTATTCAGGCCTTACAAAACAGAGCAAATGATGCGTCAGAATTGGTTAGGGAGCATGTGGACTGGGCGCTTTCCAGAAATAACCTTTAACTGGATTAAGGCGCATTCCGCCCAAACACCGCTAAGATCTCCAAATGATCTGTACCCGGGAAAAATAAAAATGCTTCCGCAGATTTCAAAGAGAACCCTGCTTTTAACAGGTGATTCGCATCTCGCTTAAAGCTCTCAAAGCCACAACTGATATAGATTAACTGCTTCACAGAATCAGCATCGATGATGTTATCGAGCAATTTTTTATCAAGCCCTTTGCGGGGCGGATCCACAATCACAAGCTCAACGTCATGTTGATTCAAAATATCAGAAGACCCTGCTTTCCCTACCACAAAAGAAAGCTTACTCCGACTGTCTTCCGGTAATATTGAACAGGAAGCCTGGAAACAAGCATGTGCCACGGAGTCAATTTCATTAAAATCAATCCGCTTAGCCCTATCTAACAGCGTTAAGCCAATGGTACCGCCCCCTGCATAGAACTCCGCAATAATAGACTCCTCTGGAATAAAACCCTGCAAACGTTGCAAGAGTTGTTCAAACATGGCAGGATTCGCTTGCATAAAACTCGCCGGATGAAAAGCAACCGCTCGGCTAAGAAATGTTTGCCACATCCAGGTTTCGCCAGAAAATAAAGTCCACGCTTCCCCAAAAATAACGTTATCTCGTCGAACATTAAAATTCAACCAAATAGAATGGAATAAATTTTCATGCTGAGCCCAAAACCTCTGCAGCGCTAAGCCAAGTTTTGCTTCAATCGGATCTTCGCAATTCAGGGCCAACGCCAGCTGAATTTTTTCTTGTTCAGAAATGGTCAGTTGAACATAACGAAAAAGCCCTTGCCCGGTGGTTTCCTGATAAGCCGAAAAACCCTGCTCATTGAGCCAGCTTTGCAAAATGGATACGGCTTGATTAATCCGAGGATGCTGAACTTGGCAGTACGGAATTTCTAAAATCTGATGTGAGCGCCCTTCAAACATTCCAATTTGAATACGCCCGACGTCACCTCGAATGGCTAATTTTGCTCGTGTTCGAAAGCCGATAAATGCCCCGCTATGAATCTTAAAATCTTCCATTCCACACGCTTTGAAAAAAGCGAATGCCTGCGCAAAAAAAAGACTATTTTCATCATAGCTTTCTTTTCTTAAATCAAGGGAACAGCCCGAACAACGCTCAAAGTGAACACACCTATTCATATCAATAATGTTAGCCCCTAGCCATTCATTTAACAAGAATCTGTGAACTCCCACCGCCACGCATGTTCAATAATCAGCGCCAAATCTGAATATTGGGGTTTCCAGCCCAATTCCTTTTTAATCTTTGCGCTATCTGCAATTAAGCATGCAGGGTCACCCGCACGACGTGGTGCATCGACTACTTTAATCTCTTTCTGCGTCACTTGTCGAGCCACTTCAATGATTTGTTGAACCGAAAACCCCTGGCCATTACCCAAGTTATATTGCGCACTGGCGCCCCCTTTCAACAAAACCTCAAGCGCCAGCAAATGCGCCTGACACAAATCAGTAACGTGAACATAATCGCGCAGACAGGTTCCATCTGGCGTTGCATAATCCCGCCCAAACACTTTAATGCTGTCACGCTTGCCGGATGCTGCTTGTAAAACCAGGGGAATCAAATGCGTTTCTGGTTCATGACACTCCCCCGTACGACCGGATGGATCAGCTCCACAGGCATTAAAATAACGTAAACAAACCGACTTTAAGCCATAGGCAACATCATAATCTTGCAAAATTTGCTCTACCATCCATTTGGTACGACCATAGGGATTCAGCGGATTTTTCGGGTGATTTTCATCAATGGGCACACCCTGCGGTTCGCCAAAAATGGCCGCTGTTGACGAAAAAATAAATTTATTAATCTGATATTGGCGCAGTTTATCGAGCAACACCAAAGTATTGCAAACGTTGTTGTGATAATATTTCGCCGGTTCTTGTACGGATTCACCCACTTGGATAAATGCAGCAAAATGCATGACCGCCTCAAACTGATATTGCTTGAATAAACGATCGAGCAATGCCACATCACCCAAATTACCCCGAACGGTTTCAACGGTGATGTCTGCATGATCATGGCCACTGGAAAAATCATCCAGCACCACCACTCGATATCCCGCAGACTGCAGCAGTAAAACCATATGTGAACCGATATAGCCAGCACCACCAATCACCAAAATATTAGCCATGTTTTTTCTCACTTTCCAAATGACGAATGTGCTCAATGCGATTGGCTTTTTTCAACATTTGTACCACATTCTTCACAGCCTGGCTGTACTTCATATCGGCCACCAGCACCGCATCTGGCGTTTCAATCACCACCACCTCTTTTAAGCCCAATACCGTCAGTAGCCGACTTTCTGCGCGCAGATAACTGTTACTGACACCTTCGCTCAACACATCTCCTTGCACCACGTTGTTTTGGGCATCTTGCAAGCATACTTCCCACAAACTTTCCCAGGAACCCACATCACTCCAGCCGGCATCTAGGGGTAATACTGCGACATTGGATGCTTTTTCCATTACTGCATAATCAATCGAAATATCCGGACAGTGCTTAAACGCCTCGGCATCAATACGCGTAAAATCGCTATCTTGCTGTTGATGTTTCATGGTTAACTGACAGGCCATTAAAATCTCCGGGGCATGGTGTTGCAGTGCTTTGAGATAAACAGAAGCTTTAAATAAAAACATCCCGCTGTTCCAATAATAATGACCACTCCGCAGATATTGTTGCGCTGTTGGCAGACTGGGTTTTTCGACAAACTGCGCCACCTGATAGGCATGCGCCCCTATCCTACTACCGCGATGAATATAGCCATAACCAGTGTGCGGCTTTAAGGGCACCACACCAAAAGTCACCAAGTGATCAGCGGTGGCATACGCAACAGCATCCATTACCGTTTCTCGAAATAGATCGGCTTGTTGGATCATATGATCTGCTGCCAATACCAACAACAAAGGATCTTGGCCTTGCTCCATGGCCTTGATCGCAGCCAACGCCACCGCAGGCGCAGTATTACGCCCCACTGGTTCCAAGACGATTGCTTGCGCATCAACTGAAATATCTTGTAGCTGTTGCGCCACCATAAAGCGCTGCCGTTCATTGCATACCACCAGCGGCGACAGCAAATCAGAAAGCCCCTGCAAGCGTAACAACGTTTTTTGCAACAAAGTCTGCTGATCCAACAACGGAATCAAATGCTTGGGGTGCTCTTCTCGTGACAGTGGCCACAATCGACTACCAGAACCGCCAGACAAAATAACCGGCTGAATCACCTTTATACTCCTTGGTAAAAACGAATGGTTTCGCGCAAACCTTTTTCTAATGTTTGCTCAGGGCTCCACCCCAATTCACGTGTCAATTTATCATGGTTAATCGCGTAGCGCCAATCGTGGCCAGGGCGATCTGTAACAAAACTGATTTGTTTGGCGTACGATCCTGATTTAGGTACCATTTCATCCAGCAATGTACAAATATGCTTAACCAATTGCAGATTGTTAGTTTCACAATCGCCACCGACATTGTAAGACTCACCCAGGCGCCCATGATGGACAATTTGGTCAATTGCATCACAATGATCAAATACATACAACCAGTCGCGGATATTGCTGCCATCGCCGTATACTGGAATGGACTTACCTGCCAAGGCGGTGCGAATCACCGTAGGAATCAGTTTTTCCGGGTGTTGATACGGACCGTAGTTATTGGAACAATTGGACATCGTCACCGGCAAGCCATAGGTATGAAAATAGGCGCGAGCCAGATGATCCGAACCAGCTTTAGACGCTGAATAAGGGGAGTTAGGCGCATACGGCGTGGTTTCACAAAATGCTGGATCGGTTTTGCTTAAGGTACCAAACACTTCATCCGTTGAAATGTGGTGAAACCGGCATTTTTTGGAATCCAGGTTATAACGTTTTTTCCAAACCTGACGTGCTGCTTCTAGTAAATGAAACGTCCCCAGAACGTTGGTTTTAACAAATGCATCAGGGCCAGAAATAGAGCGATCGACATGGCTTTCTGCGGCAAAATGTACCACAGTATCAATATGATGTTGTTCTAACAGCCCCTCTACCAATGCTTGGTTATTGATATCACCCTGTACAAAATGATAACGTTCATCTTGATCAACGCCCTGTAAATTCTCGAGATTGCCGGCATAGGTTAGTAAATCGAGATTAATGACCTGAATGGCCTGGTGATGTTGCAACATATGACGCAGAAAACAACTGCCGATAAACCCAGCGCCACCGGTGACCAGGATATTTTGGGGGGTAAAAGACATCATAACACTCCTTTAAAATTCTTGCTGTAACGCTAATCGCCAATCACTGGGCTCAATACCAAATACTTTTTTAATGTTAGACAGATCTAACACCGAATACAATGGCCGTTTTGCGCGCGTGGGAAAGTGATCGCTGGTCACTGGCAACACTTGCTGAATTTTACCGCCCCGCTTTTGGGCAATGGGCATAATCGCCTGCGCAAATTCAAATCGACTCACGGCAGGCATTCCTGCGTAATGATAAACACCCCACTGTGAAAAAGCGGGCGTTAATTGCTCACTGACTTGCACCAACATTTTCGCCACATCTCTCGCCGCTGTAGGGCATGCCACCTGATCACTGACCGCAGAAAGGGTTTCTTTTTCCGCCATCAGTTGCAACATGATTTTAATAAAATTTTTACCATAACGGCCAAACACCCAGGTGATTCGAATGATCAGATGCTTGCTGCAATGCTGTTGAATCAGATGCTCACCCCGTAATTTACTGTAACCATATTCATTAAGAGGATTGGGTAGATCTGTTTCAGAATAGGGGTGATCTTGTTTGCCATCAAACACATAATCGGTCGATAAATGAATAAGCGGAACACCCAAGACCTGGCATGTCCTGGCCAAATACTCTGCCCCCGACGCATTAATCGCATGTGCCGCTTCTGGCTCAAGCTCTGCCGGATCAACCTGAGTATAGGCTGCTGTGTTGATCACCACATCAGGACGATGGTGATTAAGTACGCGTTGAACTTGAGCTTGGTCAGTAATATCAAGCGCTACTCTGGAGAGGGGGATTAATACATGACGTGAATCTTTGGCCAACAATGCCACCAATTCCTGCCCTATTTGCCCATTTGCACCGGTTAATAATATGTTCATCCTACAATAACTCCGCATTTTTCAATAATAGACCCTTGCTGTCTTTTTCCGCCAAGGTGGGCATCACATCATGGGCGAGCGGCCAGGGAATATTGAGCGCGGGATCATTCCATAAAATACTGCGCTCGTGTTGCGGCGAGTATTCGCCCGTGCATTTGTACAGCAAATGCGTATCATCTTCCAGCACCAACAAACCATGGGCAAAACCCGATGGCACCCATAACATATGTTTATTTTGTTCGGATAGCTCACGCCCTACCCATTGGCCAAAGGTAGGTGAGTTTTTGCGGATATCTACCGCCACATCAAAAATTTTACCGGTCACCACGCGCACCAGCTTACCCTGCGCATACGGGTTTAACTGATAATGCAGACCACGCAAAACATTGGCTTTGGATTTAGAATGATTGTCCTGGGTATATTCCGTCGGCAACCCAAACGCGTCAAAATCACTTTTTTTAAAAGTCTCCATAAAAAAACCACGCTCATCGCCAAAAATTTTGGGTTTGATCAGAATAATATCAGGGATTTCACAACGTTCAAATTCAAAGGGCACGATAGCCTCCTATCAATAACTGCATCAAGTATTCACCATAGCCACTTTTGCGCAAAGGCTCTGCCAATTTTCTTAACTGATCGTCATTAATATACCCCAAACGCCAAACCATTTCTTCTGGGCATGCCACCTTTAGTCCTTGGCGATTTTCCACAATCGAGACAAATTGTGATGCTTCTAGTAATGACTGGTGTGTACCGGTATCCAGCCAGGCATAGCCACGCCCCATCAACTCTACGGTTAATTGATTGCGTTGCAGATAAACTTTGTTGAGATCGGTAATTTCTAACTCGCCACGCGGCGAAGGCTTGAGCGACTTGGCAATCTCCACTACCTGATTGTCGTAAAAATACAATCCGGTTACTGCATAGTGCGACTTCGGCTGCTTGGGCTTTTCTTCTAAAGATAACACAGTGCCGCTGGCATCAAACTCAACCACGCCGTAGCGCTCGGGGTCATTGACGTAATAGCCAAATACAGTGCCCCCCCTCAATTCTTGACGCACTTTCGTAAGCAATTCTGGCAACCCATGGCCATAAAAAATATTGTCCCCCAACACCAGCGCGACGGAATCCTTGCCAATAAAATCCTCGCCAACAATAAACGCATGCGCCAATCCTTCTGGCTTGTGTTGTACTTTATAGTGCAGCGTAATACCCCATTGATGACCATCGCCCAATAAACGCTGAAAACTCGATTGATCTTCTGGCGTGGTGATGATCAATATTTCGCGAATGCCTGCCATTAATAATGTACACAAGGGATAATAGATCATCGGTTTATCATACACAGGCATCAACTGTTTACTGATGGCACGAGTGATCGGATATAAGCGCGTGCCCGAACCCCCTGCTAAAATAATTCCTTTCATGTTTGCTCCCGTTAATAAGCGTTTTTATTGATAAATCCTTTGAAAATAGTCAAAAAGATAATTTTTAAATCAAAAACTAACGACCAATTTTCGATGTAATACAAATCATATTCGATGCGTTTTGCCATTTTTTCGAGTGTGTCTGTTTCACCTCTAAAACCATTTATCTGCGCCCAACCAGTGATTCCCGGCTTCACCATGTGTCGCTGCATATACTGTTTCACCAGCGACTTATAATGCTCGTTATGCGAAATGGCGTGTGGTCTTGGCCCTACGATAGACATTCGCCCTTGCAGTACATTAATAAATTGAGGGAGTTCATCTAAACTGGTTTTTCGTAAAAACCGTCCAAAGGGGGTAATTCTAGCGTCATGTTTTGTCGCTTGCTCAATATGGGTTTTATTTTCATGATGCACATACATGGACCTAAATTTATAAACTCGAATGACTTGCCCATCAAATCCATCCCGTTGTTGTTTATAAAAAATAGGCCCCTTCGATGTTATTTTGATTCCAATGGCAATAACCAGTAACAAAGGACTAATTAACATCAAAATAATACCTGATAATATTTTGTCTTCCATGGACTTGATCAAAACATTCATCCCCTCCATCGGCGTGGCGCGGAGATTAATCACTGGCATCCCAGCAATTTCAAACACAGAGTGATTTAATAAATCAAGCTCAAAAATATCCGGCACTACTTTAATATTTGCCGTACTAAAACGCAGTTGATGCAACAAGGTTTTCATCACGGTTAAGGCACGCAAAGGCAGCGCAATCCATACCTCATCAATACCTTGCTCAACAATCCACTCACCCAGGTTCTCTGGGATAGCGTGTACTGCAATACCATCGATCGCCCCCTGCTTTGCTCGCGCGGAGCGATCCAAAAAACACACAACTCTATACCCCGTCCAACGCCCTTTACATAAGCGATGATAAACCTTTTGACCCAATTCTCCGGAACCCACAATAACAATCGTGCGTATGTTATACCCCACATGACGAAAAAGGCGCAACACCACAATCATCAGCAATCGCGAAAGCAATGAAATACCAAAACCCAGAAGCATCCATTCAAAAAACCACACCCGAGAAAACGCAACGCTGGTTTTAGAAAAGAAAGCAACCACCGTAAGCGTGAGCATAATCAAGCACCAGGCGAGTATGACGCGGCGAAAAACAGACAAGATGCTCCTGCCCCGTGTCGGCTCATAAAAACCCAACAATGTAAAACCAACAATAGTGAACATACAGCCCAATAAAATCGCAATCACATAATTTTGTGAAAGAGAGGCATCAAAAGAAAATTTGATCACAAAAGCCGCATAACCAGCAACTGCGGTAATAACAATATCAGCAAGTCTAACCAAGGCGGTAACTAAACTGGCATGTCTTTTTAAAATATTTGGCTGCATAGCGGTTGTCTCAATAAAAAACACTTCACTGGGAACGCCCACATTGTATCACAATGCTTAACGTTTGTGCATATCGAGATAGAGTTGTTGCAATGTCTCTTCGAAGGTAGGCTGAGGAATGCTTCCGACCACGCTTTGGAGCTTCGCTGGACTTCCTGTTAACAAGGGGATTTCATTGTTACGTACAAATTTAGGATTAACGGTCACCTTAATCTCATATCCGGCAATTTTGTTCATGGCTTGAATGGCGTCCATCAAATAAACCGCTCGACCCGAGCTAATGTTTACAACATCGGAATGGACGCTTGAGCTTAATAGTCTTTTGTAAGCCTCACAAACATAAACAACATCATTAAGCTCGCGCTGAACCTGTAGATTACCCAACTCTATTGTAGCCTTACCTTGAGCATAATGCGCCACGATCTTAGGAATCAAAAACTCCTCGGACTGACCGATTCCAATGTAATTAAATGGTCGCACAATAAGGATGGGTAAATCGCCCATATACATCCCCGCCATTTGCTCCATGGCGTATTTGCTAATACCATAATGATTGACCGGGTGTGCTGTTAACGATTCGTCATAGACTGACGCCGTTTGATTGCCGTAAACCACCGAACTGCTCGCCAAGATCACTTTTTTAAGCGCACTCCCTTTTGCCGCTTTTAATACATTTTCAGCACCCAAGACGTTGACACGATAAAAATCCAAAACATTCTCATGCCCTACAAACGAAATACCCGCCAAATGAACAATACCCTCTGGCCTAAGGTCATCAATCACTTTTTTAATGGCAAATTCATCCGTAATATCACAGCTCTCACGGGTAGTCCCAAACACCTGATGACCTTCCGCCGCTAAATGACGCTTCAGGTGTTGCCCGGTAAAACTGTCGATGCCAATGATTAAAACTCGCATCAAAAACTCGCACCAGCTTTATTGCGCCTGAGATCCGCATCCACCATCATTTTACAGAGATCTTCTAAGGTCGTTTTGGGCGTCCATCCTAATGCTTTTTGAGCCTTAAGTGGGTCTCCAATCAAAAGCTCCACCTCTGCTGGGCGATAAAACTTAGGATTGACCTTCACGACCGTTTTTCCTGTGGCATTATCAACAGCAAACTCTTGATCGCCTTGGCCTTTATATTCCAAAGAAATTCCCGCTGCTTTAAACGCCATGGTCACAAAATCTCGAACCGTTTCGGTACGATTGGTTGCCAACACATACGTATCAGGCTTCTCTGCTTGCAACATACGCCACATGCCTTCGACATATTCTTTCGCATAACCCCAATCGCGTTTGGCATCTAGATTACCAAGCTCTACGCAGTCCAATTTACCCAGCTTAATTTTAGCGACACTATCCGTAATTTTACGCGTCACAAATTCCTGGCCACGTAACGGTGATTCATGATTAAATAAAATGCCACTACAACCAAAAATATTATAAGATTCACGATAGTTGATCACCATCCAATGAGCATACAATTTTGCCACACCATAAGGACTGCGAGGATAAAATGGCGTGCTTTCAACTTGGGGGACTTCTTGGACTAACCCAAACATCTCCGAAGTGGATGCCTGATAAAATTTGATTTTAGAGTTCACAATACGAATTGCCTCAAGCAAGTGCACACAACCCAATCCCGTAATCTGCGCAGTTGCCAATGGTTGATCAAACGACACGCCCACAAAACTTTGTGCTGCCAAATTATAGATTTCATCAGGCATGATTTGCTGTACCAAACGAATTGAACTGGATTGATCCGTGAGATCGTATTCAACCAAATGTAAATTGGCGTGATTTTTAATGCCCAATTCTTCAATACGCCAAAAATTGACTGATGACGTCCGACGATAGGTACCATAAACCATATAGCCTTTTTGTAATAATAATTCTGCCAAATAGGCACCATCTTGGCCGGTAATGCCTGTAACGATTGCTTTTTTCATGATAACCCACCTTAATTTACACGAGTCGCATTACGTCCAATAAAATCGATGCATGCTAAACCGTTTGCGCAGCCACAATGGCAAACACCGATATTGACGCCCTAAGCGATAGCCCAGCCATTTCATCCCAGAATGCCAAAAAGATACCAGAATCATACCATACGCTTTGTGTTGAATACACCAGCGCAACTCTGATTTGACATATTGACCGCCCAGTTTCCCAGG
Organism: Thiotrichales bacterium; assembly: GCA_947478525.1. Lineage (GTDB taxonomy): Bacteria > Pseudomonadota > Gammaproteobacteria > Francisellales > CACEW01 > CANJVU01. The sequence goes on along the minus strand of CANJVU010000003.1, from coordinate 90,345 downwards.
TGCTGTAAAAGTATCGAGAATCCAATGCTCTTGCTGATGAAAAACACCCACATCAAAATAACGACGAAAATCTTGCAACGCCGTATAATCATGTGAGTGAAATGCTTTTGCTTCAGCACAATAAGCCACTTTCCATCCTGCAATTAACATTTTTGCCGCCACGCCAACATCTTCACCTAAAATCACACGCTCAGGAAAACCGCCTATTTGCATCAGCGCTGATTTTCGATACGCTGCAAAACTATTGGAATTAGCGCAGGTTTTTATCCCCAATCGAGGCACATCTTGTAATGAGCGAAGATCGGACTCCGCAGGGTAGTTAAAATGGCGTAAATGCGCCCCTAAAATCCCTGCATCTTGGTGCGGTAACTGACGACCATAAGCACAGCCAACGGATGGATTGTCAAAAACAGTGACAATATTCTTTAAAGCATTTTCATCTGCCAGAATAGCGTCTTGGGTCATGTAGATATAAACATCTGCATCAACTAAACTTAATGCTAACTGACGGGTTTTGCCATGATTGAATTCAGCTTTAGGAATCACCGTTACCACAAATTCTGCAGCTTGATAAATTGAAACTGTACCATCTTGAGAAGAAGAATCAATCACGCACTTTATTGGAGACAACGTTTGTATTTGAATAGAATTTAACTGTTGATGCGCTAAAGAACTGGCATTATAAGTCGGAATAATTAATGCAATGTTCATCTAAAGCTCCAAATACTGATCAAATACCCGAGCTGTTTTTGCCACCACTTCATCCCAACCAAATCGCTTAGCTTGTTGCAACCCAGCTTCACGATAGAGGCTTGTATTCAATTCTCCACTTATTACCGTCTTCATAACATCTACGACTGCGTCTACATCAAATGGATTCACCAGAATGCCTGCTTTGCCAACCACTTCAGGCACGGAAGTTTGATTACCCACACACACTGGAGCTCCACAAGCCATAGCTTCTAAAGGCGGAAGACCAAATCCTTCATAGCTGGATAAGTAAAAAAACATCAATGCACCACTATACAGAGCCGGCAATAATTCGTCCTTAACATGCCCTGTGTAGATAACGTTTGGAATATCGTCAAAGGAATCTTGACAGTCTCCAAATACCCGTTGAAACCCACGCGCACCTGAAATTACAAGTTTAACATCCCCTATATAAGGTTGAGCTAATTTCCAGGCCTTTAATAGAGTAACCAAATTTTTACGCGGCTCCAGTGAGCCCAGTGATAAAATATAGGGGGTTTCTGGCAATTTTAATTCTTGTTTCATTTGGAGAATGACTGATTCACCAATGGGTTTATATTTATCAGACACCCCTACTTTTGCAATGGTTACCTTCTTTTCTGGAACACAAAGAGCATCTATGATTCTGCTTTTACTGAATTCTGAATCCGTCAAAATGTGCACGCACCTTTTTGCTAATTTGGGCAATAAAAATTGATACCATTGGGCAAATTTTTTACTCAACCACTCTGGATGATCAATCGGTACAATATCATGTATGGTAACCACCTGATGTGAAACAAGGAGAGGGCCGGTATTTGAAGGAGACCATAATAACTCTCCTTTTTTAACTTTAAAGGGCAAAGAAAGCTGCTCCCAAGTATGACCCTTTATTCCTGCTGAAAACTGGCTCCCAGGTGAAACAGACCTAAATGGGATGGATAAACGTTCCAGTATTTCTTGGGTATAACGCTGAACACCTGTCATGTGTTTATCCATAATGCGTGTATTAACAATTAATGGCATACCGGCGAACACTCCTGATCAGATTTATTTTTGTTCCACGACAACCCTATCCATATAGATAAATTCAACCAAAAGAAAGCAACACTAATATCAGGAACAGCAATACATCCCGCAATCAAATTCCCAAGGGTGCTACCGCCAAAAAAGAAAATATACTTACGCCACATGGAATTTAATACCACATCAGCGGTAGAGATTGTAAAAAGCTTCCGCAAAAATAAAATAATCAAAATTAACCCGATTATTCCATTGCCCACTAGAAATGTGGTTAAAAGAGAAGATGCTCTATAGGACCCTCCACCAATACCAACTCCCCAAGAATCTACAAAATCCTTCAATGCAAGCTTATCAACATAATTTCGTTGCACAAAAGATTGTGTTTTATTTTTTGAGAACAACACACTCTCTAAGATACTAGGAGGCCTAGCATGCTGAGCAATAGGAAATGATGCAGCAATCGGTGGAGCAGTTTTGACTGGAAGATCGCGGTAATAGATTGTCTTCATGGCAACATGCACCGCACAAGATAATATAAATATTGATAACATCACAAGAAGCCACTTCCAAAAAGCCCTCATACTGAGGCGCCACGCAAGAATTAAAATAATTATAGATTCAAAAACCATCGCAACATATGCGGTTGATGATAATGTAATGATCAGTCCAAACACCGCCAACAATAAAAGAATCAAAACGTTCCAGGCGCATTTTTCTTTTTGAGTCAGCCATAGCAAAGAAAGTCCCATAAATATCCCACTGAGATAATAGGATAAAAATGAAGGTTCCGTAAAAGTGCCTGAAGCCTTGGGATAATTACCTAGCGTTTCATAAAATAACTGAGCAACGCCCAGTTTATTATTAATCAAAAACTCTGGCCAATATCCAGGGAAAGATCTCATGACCATCATTTGATATAGACTAATGATGATAACCACCAAAAAAGTAATGATTGTTATGCGAAATAAAGTTTTCACTGAAGAAAGCGACATTCGGCGCACATAACTTGTTACTGCAGCAAAAACACATACATAAAAAACAATATAGATAGAATACGTAATATTGGTCGAAGTAAATTGCAAGGGCTCAGAATAACCCGTTATTCCAACACGGGGGTTAGAGATAGGCATTCCATGAAATAGCCATGGGCCTATAAAGTTTAATACAACAGCAAATGCAGCAAAAGCAAATAGGGGCCAAAAATAAACAACAGTCTCTTTTAGTATGGCTTTTTCCTCTTTGACTGTCAGATAGGCGAGTAATAAAAAAAACAACGAAAATAAAACTGGTTGGATACCAAAACCGTGTTGTCCAATATGAAAATTCAAGAGCGCGGATGCTTGAAAAATCGCCAATACTATTGACATCAAGAAGAGCGAAAAAATATCTCTGTGAAACAAAAAATAGAGGGCAATAGCAAAAATTGCAATCGCTATTTCATAACCAAAAACAATGGAAAACATTTTACTTCCTTTTGTTAAAAAAACGAAACTGTTTATTATCTGGCATTCCAAAACCCTATTTTTAACAAAAAAATTTTAACAAAAAAACGCGGTAAGTATATAAAAAACCAAAAATAAACGCCGACTCCATAGCGATGGACACCATAACTTAACATATCAAACAATTCAAGACATTTTATTTTATTTAACCTTGACACTAATACTCTAGAAAAAAATTTATCCGCCATTTTTATTGGGAAAAAATAATGTTTTTGAATATGCTGAAAAGCAGCATATTCAGACTCAAACCATTCAAAAAAATGTGTTTTTCTCGTTAGATTAGTATCGTAAGATCGATAAAAAGATAATGTTTTTTTATTAAAAACGACCATTCCTTGAGAGGCTACACAACAATTTGCAGCAAAATCGAGTGCATTGCCGACATTAACGAAGCCGCCTATTGTTATCAAATTTTTTACTCTATAAACTACAGAACACCAATATGGATTAATTTTTTTACATACAATAATATCACGAATAAAATCAGCTCCCTCTTCAACTTTAGTTGAGTAATCAGGCGTTAATCTGAGATTCGCACCGCTTGCATCAATTAGTTGAGTTCGACAATACCATAAAGCAATATTCTCTGATGTTTCCATCGAGCTTACTGCAAGTTCAACAAAGGTCGGCATCAATAAATCATCATCCGATAATACAGTTAAGTATTTTCCTTTGATATACTGGGGAATTTGCATAATATTTCGCGCAAAACCAATATTCTCATCGTTTCGAATAACGGTGATGTTTGAGTGCTGGGTAATAACATCATTTAAATACGCTTGCGTACCATCACTAGAAGCATTATCTAAAATTACAATTTCTACATTTTGATAAGTTTGAGCCAAAGCGCTGTTTAGTGCCAACTTAAAATATTCCAAACGATTGAAGGTAGGAATAGCAATACTAAACAAGGGTATATTATTCATGATGATTTTTCCTAGATAATTGACAAAACCCTGATATGTTTTTCCAATAGAGTAGCATTAAAAAAATAGCTGCAACCATAGACAATATTAGCAAATTAAATAAAAGCATCCACAACCCCACGGATTGATGCCAATAAGATAAAAGACATCCAACTCCAAACAAAATAATTGCGTAAAAAAAGACAGGGAGTAAATTATAAAAAAACGAACCCGCACTCACATGAAGACACCTTAAAGAAACAAACACCGCGTACCAGTTATTGGTCATCAGTTGGGCACACATCACACCTAGAGCAACCCCTACCAACCCCCAATAATGCGCAAAACAAACTGAAAAAACGAGGGTCAGGACACCAGACAACAGTGCTGGAATCATAAATTTTATATACCCTGTGGCCATCACTACAGCAGCACAGGAAACATGATGAGATTCCAGAACTGACATAATAAGCAAGACCACCATAATCCCAAAAGAATAATGGAAAGCCGCCCCCAACCAAAAATGTACAATCTCACCTCCCCAGCATAACAAACAAATAGCAGGCAGCAGTACTAAGCATAACGTTGTCCTACTCGAAAATAGCAATATACCTCTAATTTTTTGATGCTCTCCTTTGCCCATTAATTTTGATACCATAGGCACCAGTGCTAATTGCACAACACCGCCTAACGTCATGATCGCGGTCGCTAGTTGCATCAAGGGCGCATATTGTGCAATCAACTCCGGTTTTAATGCACTGGCAATGACAAAATTACTGGTTTGTAAAATTAAAATTGCTCCAAACGACATAACCGCCCATTTCAAGGAAGGTCCTATGATCAACGGTAACTGTTTATAATCAATATACACGCTCAGAAAGTGGAGTTTAAACTTGACTATCGTATAGACTCTAGCAATGAAATGTACAATCACTCCCTGAGTAAGCCACAACATCCCTAACTGTGGAAAACTAAGATTACACTTAACCCCAATATATAACAGTAACATCGCCAAGAGCCAAGACAGCGAACGCAAAAATCGCTCTGTTGCAACATGCCCAAACCCGTAGTGTACCGCAAAAAAAGGGTTACTGAGAAACATAAAAAAAGTACCAAACAAGAAATAGAAATAGGCATGGGAAATAATGGGGTAATCAACTTTCGGAAAAACATGATGAAGGTAAGCTCCCCCCCCTATGATGCCAACCAAAAGCAATACAAATGCCATTATTGTATTTAGAGAAACAGCTGTATAAATGGTTCCCAGTAACCGTTTTTTATCTAGCCCTTCATTGCCATGAGAAAATCCAATCTCACGACTCAAGGTAGGAGACAAACCAAAATCAAAAATGCTCACGAACAAAGCAATGGAGATAAATAAAAACCACGCAGAAGCATAAATAGGAGGTAAATATCGAATCAATAAGTGGGTAATAAATAAATACCCCAGGGATTGTGTCACAATTAAGTAAAAACTCCCCAAACCACTGGTGACAAATTTCTTTATCATGCTTGCCCCACAAGGTTTTTCAGCCCCTCATATAAAGATACACGAGGACGCCAATTCGGCAATTGTTTTCCCTTCTGCCAAAGTTCCATCACTTCTCGATTGCGATAAGACCTTCCTCCAAAGTTCACCAGTAATTTTCTAGGCACAGCGAGCTTCTGTAGTAACGCCACCAACGCTTTTAGCGTGACAGGCTGTTCCGTACCCAACATATAGCTTTCAAAACATGCCACATAACTGGCTTGCAACTGTTTCGCTGCACAATGATATGCCTCACACACATCATCCACGTGCAGTAAATCCAAAATTTGATCTCCTGGTGACATTTCCAGTGGAGTGGGATTATTAATGTGTTTTAGCAAAATTTGAATTAATTTTTTACGCCGGTCAAGAGGGCCATAAGTATCAAACAATTCTAGATTAATCACTTGAAATTCATGTGCATCGACGTAATAACACAAAATATCATAAAACGCTTGTTTGGTCGCGGCATACAGATTCACTGGCTTATACTCAGTATTTTGATAGTGCTGCCATGACGTACCTGTATTCACCAAACGCTTCACTCCTGCTGCTCGCATGGCTTCACATAAACGTGTCGAGAATAAAACATTAGCCTCAATCAATGCGGTCACCTGAACAGGCTGATGCTCTACAATAAACAAAGAGGCCAGGTGAAATGCCACCTCCGGCGCTTCTGCCTTTATAAAAGCCACTAAAGCATCGTGATCTTGTTGATCTACAAAAACTTTTATATGCGCTAATTCATTCTGCAAAATAGATAAATCTGAATGCGGCCTGACAATGATGCTGACCTGAACTTGCTGACGTAATAAATACTTAACCAGCTCAGACCCTAAATATCCGGTTGCTCCGGTCAGTAACGCCCGCTTTAACATCTACTTTACCCCATCTTAAAAGGTGATTGAAAATCTTTTAACAAAGGATGTTTCTTATCTCGATCCGATAAATTAGGCTGATTCGTTGGCCATAAGTCCGGGAAAGAAGACCACAAAATCCCTGCATCGGATTGAGGCGCATGAATCGTACTGGTTTTATAAATCAAGGTCGCTTGATCACTCACCGTATAAAAACCATGGGCAACCCCCACCGGAATTAAAAGAATATTGCGTCTAGTGCTATTGAGCTGAAATGTCACAGGCTTTCCATACACAGGCGAATCGACACGCAAATCCACCAAAACATCTAACACTTCGCCCTCAATACAATAGACCAATTTCGCATGATGGTCGGGTGGCATTTGGAAGTGCATACCTCGCAAAACGCCCTTTTTTGAAATCGAGAAATATTCTTCTTTGGTTTCGAATGACAAGCCGTGTTGCTGAAACACACTTTCGTTAAAAATTTTGACGAAACATCCACGATCATCCTGATGCACAAAAGGAGTGATCTCAAAACATCCGGGGATTTTAGTTTCAGCAAATTTCATCTTACTAACTACCTGTAATCTAGTTAAATTGTTTCAAGAACAACGCCACCGACTCATGCACATGCGCCAGCATTTCCTCGGTCAATCCGTGATGACAGGCTAACAGCATTCCATTTTTCATCACGCGGTCGCTATTAGGGTAACCTGCTGGATCCTTACGGCATTCAATATCGGAAAAGCCAGGTTGGCGTAAGATATTACCGGTGAATACCGTACGTGTTTGGATATTGCGTTTCTCCAAGAAAATCTGCATCTCGGTGCGCGTAAACGGTGCGCCGTCTTTAATAATAAAGGGGAACGCCAACCAGCCCGTACGGGAATGCGGCAACTGCTCGGGCAAGGTAAAAAATTGAGGATATTGCGCAAAGAAGTCACGTTGTCTTTTGAACCACTGGTTACGAATATCAATATTTTTTTGCAGATAATCCAACTGTACCAGTCCAAAGGCTGCGCACATTTCATTGGGCTCAATATTATAACCCAAGGCTTCAAAGATAAATTTAGCGTCGTATTGTACGCCATCCACTTTGGTGTTGAAACGGTTTTCAATGGCTTCCGACTCGACGAACAAAGAAGAGCTACGGCCCCAGCTGCGCAAAAGTTTAGCGCGATCCGCCATTTTGTCATCATTCACACAAACCATACCGCCGTTACCGCCGCATGTCACCACATGCGAACCATAAAAACTGGTGGTGGACAAATCGACAAAACGCCCGGCGGTTTTGCCATCAATCGTCGCACCCAAGGTATCCGCAGAGTCTTCAACCAAAAATAGATTGTATTTGTCAGCTAACGCACGGATTTTATGCCAGTCTGGCAAGTTACCCAATAAATTAGGAATAAACATCGCTTTGGTTTTTGGCGTAATCATCGCTTCAATTTGATTGGCGTCAATATTGAACGTCGCAGGTTCTGCATCCACAAACGCAGGAATCAACCCTGCTTTAACCAACGGCGCTACCGTGGTTGAGAACGTTAAGACAGGTGTGATCACTTCACTGCCTTTGGGCAAATTCATGATCTCAACCGCCAGATAGTTGGCAGAAGAACCAGAATTGACCATAATACCATGTTTTTTATCAAATAATTTAGCAACGCCTGCTTCCATATCACGAACATGTTTGCCCATTTGAGTGGAGGTGTCCAATACGTGCATTACGGCTTTCTTCTCAGCTTCACCCCATACAGCTTTACCATAAGGGACGTGGATAAATTGTTCTTTGCTCATCTTATACTCCTGCTTTATTTTGATATTGTTCAATTTGTTTCAACGTAAATACTTTCATGTCTTCTTTTCGCATCCAGGCATGGTACCATTCTACCAGCCACTGCAAAGTCATATCCAAGGTCAAACGCGGTTGCCAGTGTAGCTCAGCTTGGGCTTTGGTGATATCCAGCTTCAAATAATTCGCTTCATGTGGTGCACCTTGCTGCGATTCGTGTTTAGAACCCGCATGATCAGAACCCCATTGAGCCAATATTTTTTCAACCACTATACCCACATTGACGGCATCATGCACATGGGGTCCGAAATTCCACCCTTCTGCATAATGCTTGGGATTATCCCACAATTTCTCGGCCAATAATAGATAACCCGATAACGGTTCTAATACATGTTGCCAGGGGCGAATGGCGGTTGGATTACGTACTGCCACCGGTTGTTTATGAATAATGCTGTTGATAATATCCGGGACTAAGCGATCTAACGCCCAATCACCGCCACCAATGACATTACCCGCCCGAGCGGAAGCAAGGCCTTTCCCCGCTTTATGATAAAAAGAATTTCGATACGCGCTGGTCACCAGCTCCGAGCAGCCTTTGCTGTTGCTGTAAGGGTCATGTCCACCCATGGGCTCGTTTTCACGATAACCCCATACCCACTCACGGTTTTCATAGCATTTATCCGTGGTGACGTTCACCACCACGCGCACGCTGTCACAATGCCGCGCGGCTTCCAATACATGCACCGTACCCATCACATTAGTGGCATAGGTTTCGACGGGGAAGTCATAGGAATAGCGCACCAGTGGCTGAGCAGCCATATGAATGACAATCTCTGGCTTAAAGGTATCCATGATTTTTTTAACGGCAGCGGCATCGCGAATATCAACAAAGTGACTCTGCATACCTTCAACCACTTGTGCCAATTCAAATAAATTAGGCTGAGTATTGGGTGGCAAGGCAATACCGCATAATTTGGCACCGGCTTGTTGCAACCAGAGGCTGAGCCAACTGCCTTTAAAACCGGTATGACCAGTAAGCAATACTTTTTTAGTAGACCAAAAAGCGGTATTCATGACCAGATTTTCCAGGGCGCCTTACCGCTATCCCATAGTTTCTCTAACAGCACTTTTTCACGCAAGGTATCCATCGGTTGCCAAAAACCTTCATGTAAAAAAGCATTCATTTGGTTGTCAGTGGCTAATTTTCTCATAGGCGCTTGTTCCCAAATGGTTTCATCCGCATCAATATAATCAATGACTTTGGGAGACAATACAAAAAACCCACCGTTGATCCAGGCCCCATCACCTTTAGGTTTCTCTTGAAAAGATCTGACTTGAGTATGATCATCGGCCAGATCCAAAACCCCAAAACGACCCGCAGGTTTAACTGCAGTGACCGTAGCCAGCTGTTGATGCTTTTGATGAAATGCAATCAATTCGGTAATATTAATATCGCTTAAACCATCGCCATAGGTAAAACAAAAATGTTCTTTGGGGTTGAGATACGGTTTAACACGTTTTAAACGCCCACCCGTCATGGTCGTATCACCTGTATCTACCAGAGTAATCTTCCAGGGTTCACCTTTTTTGGCATGAACTTCAATCTGATTGTGTTCAATATCAATGGTCACATCAGAGGTATGTAAAAAATAATTGGCAAAATACTCTTTGATCAAATAACCCTTGTAGCCCAAGCAAATGATAAACTCATTCACACCATGAGCGGAGTACATTTTCATCAAATGCCACAAGATTGGCTTGCCACCAATTTCGACCATTGGTTTAGGTTTTTTATCAGTTTCTTCGCTTAAACGAGTACCCAAACCACCCGCTAAAATGACTGCTTTCATTATAATGTCCTAAAAAATCAGTGGTTGAATTGTATCATTTACCCTCTCAATATAGAAGCACAAATAGTAAAAAGGCAGCCGAAGCTGCCTTTTTATGTTAACAACAATCACTTTACTCTTTCTTCGACGATTCATTATCCGTCAACGCCGCACTCAACGCGCTATGTACTTCTTCAGCGGTTGGGCCTTGACGACGAGTTTGCGCTGCGGCACGTTGCTGTTCACGCATCAAATGATACGCCATACCTGTACCGGCAGGAATCAAACGACCGACGGTGACGTTTTCTTTCAAGCCATACAAGTCATCAACGCGACCGCTGACCGCAGCTTCCGTAAGCACACGAGTGGTTTCTTGGAACGATGCAGCCGAAATAAACGATTCGGTCGATAGCGACGCTTTGGTAATCCCCTGTAACAGGCGATTAAACCTTGGCGCTGCCTTACCTTGCGCGGTAAGGCGCTCAGCAGATTCTTTGACCTTCGCATAATCGGCCATTTCACCCAAGATAAACTTACTGTCACCCACAAATGTCAACTCTACACGGCGAATCATCTGACGCACAATCACTTCGATGTGCTTGTCGTTAATTTTAACGCCTTGCAAGCGGTAAACGTCCTGAATCTCATTGCTCAAATAGCTCGCCAATGCACTCACACCTTGCAAACGCAAGATATCATGCGGATCCATTGGACCATCGGAGACCACTTCGCCTCGCTCCACTTGCTCCCCTTCAAACACGTTAATATGACGCCATTTTTGGATCAACAACTCGGTTACCGTACCATCAATCGAGGTAATCAACAGACGACGCTTGCCTTTGGTTTCTTTACCAAAGCTAATTAAACCACTGGCTTCCGCCAAAATTGCAGGCTCTTTAGGTCGACGTGCTTCAAACAAGTCAGCAACGCGAGGCAAGCCCCCGGTAATGTCTTTGTTTTTCGACCCTTCTTGTGGAATACGCGCCAAGATGTCACCAATATTGGCTTTTGCACCATCTTGTACTTGTACCATCGCATTCGCAGGTAAGAAATAATGTGCAGGGACATTACTGTTGAGGAAGTTCAGGTCTTTGCCTTTTTCATCCAACAAGCGCAAGGTCGGTTTCAATTCTTTACCCGCAGCAGAACGTTGCGTGGAGTCCATGATGACCATGCTGGTCAAACCGGTTAATTCATCGGTTTGATGACGTACGGTCATGCCATCGATTAAATCGACAAACTTCACTTTACCCGCAATCTCACACACGATTGGGTGGGTATGGGGGTCCCAATTGGCCACTACCGTACCCGCCTTCACTTTAGCGTGGTCTTCTACCGACAACTCAGCACCATAAGGAATCTTGTAACGCTCTTTCTCACGACCATGGTTATCACTAACGGTTAACTCACCAGAACGTGATACGCTGACCAGCTTACCACTGCTATTACGCACGGTTTTGATATTGTGGAAGCGCACTTGGCCTTCGGTTTTAATCTGAACGTTGTTTTCTGATGTGGTACGCGACGCCGCACCCCCGATGTGGAAGGTACGCATGGTTAACTGTGTACCCGGCTCACCGATAGACTGCGCTGCAATAACACCAACAGCTTCACCGATATTAACCCGATGGCCACGACCTAAGTCACGACCATAACAGGAAGCACAAATACCACGAGGCGCCAGGCAAGTGATAGCGGAACGCACTTTAAGTTCGTCAACCCCGTTCATTTCTAATTTTTCAACCCAACGCTCATCCAGCAAAGTACCTGCGGGTGCCAGCAAGGTTTTATTATCCATTGGCGAGATCACATCAACTGCAGTGACACGACCCAATACACGTTCATGCAAGGGTACAACCACGTCACCACCCTGAATATGCGGATGGATCATCAAGCCTTGGTTGGTACCACAATCTTCCATGGTCACAACCACGTCTTGTGAAACGTCAACCAAACGACGTGTCAAATAACCCGAGTTTGCGGTTTTCAATGCGGTATCGGCCAACCCTTTACGTGCACCATGGGTTGAGGTGAAGTATTGCAATACGTTCAAGCCTTCGCGGAAGTTTGCCACGATAGGAGTTTCAATAATCGTTCCGTCCGGTTTCGCCATCAGTCCACGCATACCAGCAAGCTGACGAATCTGTGCCGCAGAACCCCGTGCACCAGAATCTGCCATCATATGAACGGCGTTGAAGGATTCGGTTTGCACCTTTTTACCTTCGGCATTAATCACAGTTTCTTGCGCAATTACATCCATCATGGCTTTCGACACTTGGTCATTAGCACGGGACCAGATGTCGATCGCTTTGTTTAAGCGCTCACCTTCGGTCAGCAAACCAGAGGAAAATTGTTCCGCAATTTCCTTAATTTGATTTTCAGCGTGTTCAATGATTTTGACTTTTTCTTTTGGTACAACCAAGTCATTAATACCAATCGAGATACCCGAAATGGTTGAATATTTAAAGCCGGTATACATCAATTGGTCAGCAAAAACCACGGTGGCTTTGATGCCCAGGCGACGATAGCAAGTATCGATAATCTTCGCGATGGTCTTCTTCGTCAATACTTGATCCACCAACGCAAATGATAAGCCTTCTGGCAATATTTCTGACAACAATGCGCGACCGACCGTAGTATCGACCAAGCCGTAAGCAACTTGCATCACGCCATCATTATCCAAAACCTTGTTGGTCATACGCACTTTGATTTTGGCTTGCAGATGCACTGCACCTGCCGCATAAGCGCGATGTACTTCATCGAGGTCGGTAAAGATTTTACCTTCGCCTTTGGCATTGATACGAATACGGGTCATATAATACAGACCCAATACCACGTCTTGCGTTGGGCTGATGATTGGCTCACCATTCGCCGGATGTAAAATATTGTTGGTGGCCATCATTAACGCACGGGCTTCAATTTGTGCTTCTAAGGTTAATGGCACGTGTACCGCCATTTGGTCACCGTCAAAGTCAGCGTTATACGCCACGCACACCAAAGGATGCAATTGAATCGCTTTACCTTCAATCAAAATTGGTTCAAACGCCTGGATACCCAACCGGTGCAAAGTAGGTGCCCGGTTTAACAGCACGGGATGTTCGCGAATGACATCTTCTAAAATATCCCAGACCACTGCTTCTTCGCGCTCCACCATTTTCTTAGCCGCTTTGATGGTGGTCGCCAATTCGCGTGATTCCAATTTACTGAAGATAAACGGTTTGAACAATTCCAACGCCATTTTCTTAGGCAATCCACACTGATGTAATTTCAAGGTAGGACCAACCACGATTACCGAACGTCCGGAGTAATCCACACGCTTACCGAGCAAGTTTTGACGGAAACGACCGCCTTTACCTTTGATCATGTCTGCGAGTGATTTCAACGCACGTTTGTTGGAACCGGTAACCGCACGACCGCGGCGACCATTGTCTAACAAGGCATCCACAGACTCTTGCAGCATACGTTTTTCGTTGCGCACGATGATGTCAGGTGCATTTAATTCTAGCAAACGTTTCAAACGGTTGTTACGGTTGATGACACGGCGATATAAATCGTTCAAATCTGACGTCGCAAAACGACCGCCATCCAACGGTACCAAAGGACGCAAGTCTGGTGGCAATACCGGCAATACGCTCATCACCATCCAGGCAGGATTGTTGCCAGATTCTGAGAAAGACTCGAGCAACTTCAAACGACGGGATAATTTTTTGATTTTAGTTTCGGAATTAACTGAAGGCAGTTCTTCGCGAATCTTCACAATTTCTTCCGGAACACTGAGCGACTTCAACAGTTTTTGTACTGCTTCTGCACCCATCATCGCTTCAAATTCATCGCCATATTCTTCTAGCGCATCTAAATAAGCTTCTTCACTCAATAACTGACCACGTTCCAATTTGGTCATGCCTGGCTCAACCACCACATAGGCTTCGAAATATAATACGCGCTCAATTTCACGCAGGGTCATGTCTAACATCATGCCGATACGCGAAGGTAAGGATTTCAAGAACCAGATATGCGCAACTGGCGAAGCCAATTCAATATGGCCCATGCGTTCACGACGCACTTTGGCTTGAGTTACTTCCACGCCACATTTTTCACAAATTACGCCACGATGTTTGAGACGGCGATATTTACCGCACAAACATTCGAAATCTTTGATCGGTCCAAAGATTTTGGCACAGAATAAGCCTTCGCGCTCAGGCTTGAAGGTTCTATAGTTAATGGTTTCTGGTTTTTTAACTTCGCCATACGACCACGAGCGGATCGCTTCTGGGGAAGCCAAACCAATACGAATGCGACTGAAATCTGTTTTTTTAGTGTGTTGTCTAACGACGCCAAGTAGATCTTTCAAGGTTCATCTCCTAATTTCACGCATTTAATTCAATCCGCCCCCTCCCTAGCCCTCCCCCAGCTGCGCTGGAGGAGGGAATTAGCGCCCTCCCCTGTCTCTGCCGGGGGAGGGTTGGGGTGGGGGCAACTATTACTTATTCTGCATCCAAATCCATATCAATACCCAACGACCGCACTTCTTTCATCAGTACGTTGAAAGATTCCGGCATGCCAGGATCCATATAATGGTCGCCATCGACAATGTTTTTGTACATTTTGGTACGCCCCGCCACATCATCTGATTTTACGGTGAGCATTTCTTGCAAGGTATACGCTGCGCCATAAGCCTCAAGCGCCCATACCTCCATCTCTCCGAAACGCTGACCACCGAACTGCGCTTTACCACCCAACGGCTGCTGAGTAACCAAGCTATACGAACCAGTAGAACGTGCATGCATCTTGTCATCTACCAAGTGATTCAATTTGAGCATGTACATGTAACCCACGGTCACCGGACGGTCAAACGCATCGCCGGTACGACCATCATATAAGGTGGTCTGACCTGACTCTGGTAACCCTGCCAATTTCAACATTTCTTTGATTTGCGACTCTTGTACCCCATCAAAAACTGGGGTTGCAATCGGAACACCGCCACGCAGGTTATGCGCTAATTCCATCACATCCGCATCTTTGAATTTGGATAAATCAACGGATTGAGAGTCGGCAACGCTATAGATCTGCTCTAAGTATTCGCGTACCGCTTTTGGTTTGGCGTGCTCATCTAGCATTGCGGCGATCTTCAAGCCCATGCCTTTCGCAGCCCAACCTAAATGCGTCTCAAGAATCTGACCAATGTTCATCCGTGAGGGTACGCCCAATGGGTTCAGCACCACATCAACCGTGGTACCATCCGCCAAATATGGCATGTCTTCGACGGGCAGAATACGTGAAATTACCCCTTTGTTACCATGACGACCCGCAAGCTTATCACCAGGTTGTACGCGACGTTTAATGGCCACATACACTTTCACGATTTTCAATACGCCTGGTGACAAATCATCACCCTGCGTCAACTTGGTTTGCTTCTCCTTGTAACGCTCATCATATGCATCACGATATTGTTTCAATTGTTTTTGCGCTTTCTTCAAGTGATCTGCTAATTTTTTCTCATTTGGTTTTATTGAAAACCATTTTTCATGATCCAGTTTATCTAAATACGCTGCGGTGATCGGCGCATCTTTCTTCAACTTGTCAGGACCTGCTTGCACAGTAGCACCCACCAATACTGATTTCAGATGTTGGAAAATGGTGTCTTCCAAAATACGGAACTCATCATTCAAGTCTTTCTTGATACGATCCAAACCAGTTTTTTCAATGTCTAATGCACGGCTGTCTTTTTCCACACCATCACGCGTAAACACTTGCACGTCAATGATCGTACCGCTCATACCAGTTGGCACGCGCAGTGAAGAATCTTTAACGTCAGATGCTTTTTCACCAAAGATGGCACGTAACAATTTCTCTTCTGGCGTCAATTGAGTTTCACCTTTTGGCGTTACTTTTGCCACCAAGATATCGCCCGGATTGACTTCCGCACCGATGTATACCACACCGGTTTCATCGAGTTTCGCCAATGCGCTTTCGCTGACATTAGGAATATCCGCAGTAATTTCTTCAGGCCCGAGCTTGGTGTCACGGGACACGCAGGTCAGCTCTTCAATATGAATGGTGGTAAAGCGATCTTCTTCCACCACACGCTCAGAAATCAAGATTGAATCCTCAAAGTTAAAACCATTCCAAGGCATAAACGCCACAAGGAAGTTTTGACCCAATGCCAACTCGCCTTTGTCGATACAGGAACCATCAGCGATCAAATCACCTCTGCCCACACTGTCTCCCAGTGAAACGATTGGACGTTGGTTCATACAGGTATTATGGTTAGAACGGGTGAACTTGGTCAGGTTGTAAATATCAACCCAGGCATCGCCTTCGCCAATTTCTTTTTCATCAACGCGAATCACGATACGACCGGCATCCACCGACTCAACAGTACCGCTACGACGCGCTACCACGCCAGCGCCAGAGTCAGTCGCTACCACACGCTCAATACCGGTACCCACCAATGGTTTTTCAGAACGCAACGTAGGAACGGCTTGACGTTGCATGTTTGCACCCATCAACGCACGGTTCGCATCGTTATGCTCCAAGAACGGTACCAAGGCCGCAGCCACAGAAACCATTTGTTTGGTGGAAATATCCATGTAGTCGACTTTGTCGGCGGTTGAGAAAATAATTTCGCCTTTATGACGGCAAGAAATCAAGTCATCCACTAATTTATCTTTCTTCAATCGGGTGCTGGCTTGTGCGATCACATATTTACCTTCTTCGATCGCCGAGAGGTAATCGATTTGATCGGTCACTTTGCCATCATCGACTTTACGATAAGGTGCTTCTAGGAAACCATATTCATTGGTACGCGCAAAGCATGCCAATGAGTTGATCAACCCGATGTTTGGACCTTCAGGTGTTTCAATCGGACACAAACGACCGTAGTGAGTCGGATGCACGTCACGCACTTCAAAACCGGCGCGTTCACGCGTCAAGCCGCCTGGCCCCAGGGCAGAAACACGACGTTTGTGCGTCACTTCTGACAATGGATTGTTTTGGTCCATAAATTGAGACAATTGGCTCGAACCAAAGAATTCTTTGATCGCAGCCGACACCGGTTTCGCATTGACCAGATCCTGCGGCATCATTTGCTCACGATCCACCATGCTTAAGCGTTCACGTACGGCTTTTTCAACACGAACCAAGCCCACACGGAATTGGTTTTCGGTCATTTCACCCACGCTACGCACACGACGGTTACCCAAGTGATCGATATCATCCACTTCGTCTTGGCCGTTACGAATGTTAATCAAGGTTTTCAAAACCAATACAATATCATCTTTCGACAATACGCCTGGACCGGTTTTCTTGTTAATACCAACGCGCATATTAAATTTCATACGACCAACATCAGACAAGTCATAACGCTCTAAATTAAAGAACAAATTATGGAACATGGTTTGAGCAGCATCTGCGGTTGGTGGCTCGCCTGGACGCATCATGCGGTAGATTTCGACCAACGCATCCATTTGGGTGCGGGCAGAATCAATACGCAAGGTATCAGACATGTAAGGACCACGGTTCAAGTCATTGGTGTACAAAGATTTGAAGGTTTTAACCCCTGCTTTTTCTAATTTACGCAGTGCTTCTGCCGTTACCAAATCATTCGCCGCAACCAACACTTCACCGGTTTTTTTCTCGGTAATGTCTTCTGCAAACGCCTTGCCAATAACGAAATCTTCAGGCACTTCCAAGTTACTGACTTTGGCTTTTTCCATCGCTTGAATATGGCGCACGGTAATACGGCGACCACTTTCAACAATAACTTTGCCCTTCTCATCTTTAATATCGAAGGAAGCACGCTCACCACGTAAACGCTCAGGAATCAATTCAACCACTAACTTGCCTTTATCAAGATGGAAAGTGGTGGTATCAAAGAACAATTCTAAAATCTCAGCCGTTGAATAACCCAGTGCACGCAATAAAATGGTGGCAGGCAATTTACGACGACGGTCAATACGCGCATACATACAGTCTTTTGGATCAAATTCAAAGTCTAACCATGAACCACGATACGGAATAATACGCGCTGCGTATAATAACTTACCGGAAGAATGGGTTTTGCCGCGATCATGCTCAAAGAACACACCCGGTGAACGATGTAACTGCGATACAATCACCCGCTCAGTACCATTGACCACAAAAGTAGCATTGTCGGTCATTAACGGAATTTCACCCATGTAGACATCTTGTTCTTTGATGTCTTTCACCACCGGTTGCGTGCCCGTAGATTCTTTTTCATAAACCACTAAGCGCATTTTAACACGCAAGGGTGAAGCATAAGTAACACCGCGCGTGCGGCACTCGCTCACATCGAAAATTGGTTTACCCAAACGGTAGCTGACATATTGCAGTTCTGCATTACCAGATAAACTTTTAATCGGGAAAATAGAGGTAAACGCCGCCTGCAGGCCTTTGTTTTTACGAGACTCTGGATCGATCGTTTCCTGTAAAAAATCATAATAAGATTGCTTTTGAATTTCTAGAAGATATGGGATCGCAATCACATCCTTCAATTGCCCAAATGTTTTGCGGATTCGTTTCTTCTCAGCATAAGAGTAAGACATTTAACATTCCCCTGTGACCATCGATAAACACATTGTGCAGACACTCCGCTGTTGTAGCGGAAAAAGGCCAACGACATTTGCCGCCAGCCTTTTTAACAGTTCTAAATAACGCTGGTTATTTAATTTTAACCTTAGCGCCAGCTTCTTCAAGCTGCTTTTTGATGGTTTCAGCATCAGCCTTGTTAACGCCTTCTTTGACGGTAACCGGAGCGCCTTCAACTGCATCTTTCGCTTCTTTCAAGCCCAGGCCAGTTACAGCGCGAACGGCTTTAATCACGTTCACTTTGTTTTCGCCAATAGCTTCTAACACAACGTCAAAAGAAGTTTTTTCTTCTACGACCGCAGCAGCGGCAGCAGGAGCGGCAACAGCAACAGCAGCAGCAGCAGAAACACCAAACTTCTCTTCCATCATTTTCACTAAATCACATACATCCATTACACTCATGTCAGCAATGGCTTGTAAGATATCTTCTTTCTTAATTGACATACGATTGACTCCTGATTGTCAGTTTTACTTTATATTAAGCTTGCGCTTGTTTTTGATCACGAATAGCAGCGACGACTCGTACAAACTGCGTCTGAGGTTCTGCCAAAGTACGAACGAACTTCTCGATCGGTTGTTTCATTACGCCCATCACAATAGCAATTGCTTCATTGCGCGTTGGCAAGGTAGCAATAGCATTTAATTGATCTGCGCCGAAGGCCTTACCACCAATGGCCAACAACTGAACCTTGATTTTTTCGTTCCCTTTCGAAAAATCACGGAATAAACGAGCGGCAGCACCGGGTTCAGTTTCCGAGAAGCCCAAAATCAAAGAACCGGTTAATTTGTCCTTTAAGCACTCAAACTCTGTACCTTCCACTGCGCGGCGCGCCAAGGTGTTACGAACCACACGCAAATAAACGCCACCCTTACGAGCTTTGTCACGCAGTTTGTTCATATCCCCTACGGTAATTCCACGATAATCCGCAGCAACCGCAGACAACGCAGTAGAAGCAACTTTCGCTACTTCTGCCACTATCGCTTTCTTGTCTTCTAACTTTAACACCATGCGATATTCCTCGTTGGTTATCTGCTTGTTTACACATCGATATGGCATCGTCAGTAAAACTGACTGGGCTCACACCGTCTACGTAGGATGCCATATTACCTACTGGTTTAAGTGATTACTCACTCCTACGGTCTTTGACGATCATCGAAATCCCAAGAGGCGACATTTCGATGACCCAAAGATTCTTTAATTATCTAAAAGAATCATTATTCTACACACTAAATGAACCAGCGTCTACTACGATACCAGGGCCCATCGTGCTCGATACAGTGATCTTTTTCAGATAAATACCTTTTGCGGAAGAAGGCTTGGTTCTTCTCAGATCCGCCAACAACACTTCCAAATTATCTTTTAATTGTTCTGGTTTGAAATCCACTTTACCAATACCACAGTGAATGATACCGGCTTTGTCATTGCGATAACGCACTTGACCAGACTTGGCATTTTTCACCGCAGTAGCGACGTCAGGCGTAACGGTACCCACTTTTGGGTTAGGCATCAAGCCACGAGGACCAAGCACCTGGCCTAATTGACCAACCACACGCATCGCGTCTGGGCTAGCAATAACCACGTCAAAATCCATGTTGCCTTTTTTAACTTCTGCTGCCAAATCATCCATACCAACAATATCAGCTCCCGCCAGTTTAGCCGCCTCAGCATTCGCACCTTGTGCAAACACTGCAACGCGAACCACTTTGCCGGTACCATGGGGCAATACCACTGCGCCACGCACCACTTGGTCAGATTTACGTGAGTCAACACCGAGGTTAACACACACTTCTACGGTTTCGCGGAACTTCGCTTTTGGCAACGAGGTTAATAACTCAAATGCTTCCAAGACTGGATAAACTTTCTTTTGTACTTTTGCAGCAATCATTTTGCCACGTTTGGTTAACTTAGCCATTATTTCACCTCCGCAGGAACTTCAATGCCCATACTACGAGCGGTGCCCGCAATGGTTCTAACCGCTGCATTCATGTCAGCAGCAGTCAAATCCGCCATTTTCATTTTAGCAATGTCTTCCAATTGCTGACGGGTGACTTTGCCTACTTTGTCTTTGTTAGGCACCTTGCTGCCGCTCTTAATTTTTGCTGCTTTCAGCAATAAGAACGATGCAGGAGGGGTTTTCATCACGAAAGTAAAGCTACGGTCCGCATACACCGTGATAACCACAGGCGTTGGTGAACCCGGTTCAAACCCTTGAGTTTGGGCGTTGAACGCTTTACAGAATTCCATAATATTAACACCATGCTGACCCAATGCTGGACCAATCGGTGGACTGGGGTTAGCTTGCCCCGCCTTCACTTGCAATTTAATATACGCAGTGACTTTCTTTGCCATGTTACTCTCCTTTTGGGTATTATCGCCAGCGTTAGCACGGCTCCCCTGTTACTACACTATTCCCGCGACTTCTCGATTTGATTAAACGCCAATTCCACTGGAGTAGAACGGCTAAAAATCATTACCGATACAATCAAACGGCTCTTTTCATAGTTGACCTCTTCGATCACTCCTGTGAAATCTGCGAACGGACCATCAGTGACACGCACCACCTCACCCACTTCAAATAAAGTTTTGGGCCTTGGTTTATCAACGCCTTCTTGCACGCGCGCCATAATCTTATCAACTTCTTTGTCGGAAATTGGCGTAGGCTTATCGCTGTTACCACCAATAAAGCCAAGCACGCGAGGTACGTGACGTACCAGCTGCCAGGCAGCTTCTGCCATTTCCATATGAACCAATACATAGCCAGGAAAAAACTTACGCTCACTTCTGCGTTTTTGCCCATCACGCATCTCTACCACTTCTTCGGTAGGAATCAAAATTTCGCCAAACTCTTTTTCCAAACCTGCCAATTTAATGCGCTCTTCCAACGCTTGTTTGACACGATTTTCAAACTGAGAATAGACTTGAACCACATACCAACGCTTTGCCATCTTGCTATCCTACTGCTTATCCAATAATTCCGCTGATCAACAACGCAAACAAACTGTCTACGCCCCATAAGATCAGACTCAAAATAATCACCACTCCAATCACCAATGCGGTGGTTTGAATGGTTTCCTGACGCGTAGGCCACACCACTTTACGCAGCTCGGTACGCGCATCTTTCAAAAACGTCCACGCCAAAGCACCTTGCGCAGTACTCTTGGCAATCAATAATCCAACAATCGCAACGATAATTAACACTGCCGCGCGAATCGACAACGAATCACTGCCAAAATAAATATTACCCACCACCGAGCCAATCACAATCAACGCAACAAAGATCCACTTCAACTTGTTGAAGCTGCTTGAAGGGGTTTGATCAATGGTCGCCATGGATTTACTCACTCTAAAAACGGTTGAAACGGCGCAACAATTTAACACATAACTTATCCACGCTCAAGCAAAAAATGCAGTCGCGTTGCAAGGGGCTAGAAAATGTAATCCAACTTAAACTGACCAGCATAGATTTCAGGTATGTAATAATTCATTGGGTCTCCCACTGATTTCCCAGTACCAGGCAAATATTGGAAAGCGAGCTCACTCTGCCAATGCTGATCCATTCGATACATAAAACCACCGCCAAATAATGGCGCCCAGGTACCTACGCTTACCGCTGGATATTCATCTAACAAATCCCATGAAGCAGAATCCTTCCGCCATTCATAAGCAGGACCCGCTTCAGCAAAGAAGGTAAAATTACTATTGAAAATCGGCGCCATCAATTTTAATGTTATTGCAGCATAGCTAAGCTGAGAACTAATATTCCGCTCAAGAGAAGCAGAGCCAAAATACTTCATTGAAACATTCGCAGTAGGCATTTTCACATATTCCGCCTCAACGGCAACATGCGCATTAAACTGATAACCTGCATTTAAACCAAATAAGGCCCCCTTACCATCGACACCGGCAGGATTAGAGTTATAGGTGGCGATATCGGCTACGTTATTGTACGATACAACCATACTACTCCAATCATCGTTGCCATAACCACCTATCAAGCCCGCGTACAAAAATTGTTGCTTCAATGGTAATGATTGACCTTGATCCGCGAAGCTCATGGCAGAAAAAAATATACCCGCAATCAACAGCAACGGACAGACAAACTTTTTCATAAAGAATCCTTAAATACGGTAAGCAACAATAAACTGGCCTGAATATACATAAGGAATATAATTATTCGCAGTATCAACAGTAGCAGTTCCAACACCAGGCGTATAGTTAAATGCAAGCGTCAAGGTCCAATGCTCTAATCGCAAATAACTCATTCCAAAACCAAAGGTGGGGCGAAAATCATGAATATTCCCAGACATCACATCGTCACGCATTTCTAAAGCATAACCAATTTCACCAAAACCAGAGAATTGATTGTCATCAAAAGGAACTGATGCCTTAGCAATCATGGCGGCATAATCTGTCTTAGAAGTCATGTGAGCCGGAGCATTAAGAAAGGGATTTTCCTGAGCATCTGTGGCAAAATTAACACTCGAATCAGGATAGCGAATATACTGAGCCTCAAACCCAATGTACTGAGTTAAATCATAGCCAACCAACCCACCAACTAATACTCCAGTACCAGAAGCTGAACTGGGTGTTGCATTAATTGAAGAACCATCCTCTGCCACCAATTTATCCCAGTCCGTATCACCCAAACCCGTAATCAACCCAAAATAAAGCGGATGCTGCAGCACTGGCAATTCACTGATTGGCTCAGCCGCTGGAGTTACAACCGCTGCAGCCGGCGGCGCCATCGACGCAACCGCTGGGGTTTGATCCGCAAAGGCACTTGAAGCCATTGCGCCAAGCAGTACAGCAGAAAAAATTATTTTACGCATAGTGACCCAATTTTTAAACACATTACGCGGCAGTGTATAGCGTTTTTCGGCAAAGTCAATCCCATTATCCACTCACGAACCAGTATCTCCCGACAATGGTGTAGTGTAATAACGCTGCGAATAGCTGTCGGTGTTGATTTGCTCCTTAATATCATGCTTACCTTCGTCGGTTTGCTGATGCTGAAAACGATACACCGGATTTTGAATATCCTGGCCAACTTGCTTCAACGCATGCTTGCCGGTGACTTTTTTGGCAAACCCGGTGGAACCTTCCTGCATACCATATTGAGGATCTTCACCAGGCTCCTTGTGACCACCAACCCGCACAAAGCTTTGCGCCTGACTGTCATCGGTCACACCCATATGAATATGCGCATGCGGCTGATTATCGCGTTGACGACGCAATCTCACCTCCAACCCCCCTTGATTTTTCAAAGCAGTGTCTTGTTCATTTTGCGTGGTGACATTGGCAGGATATTTCGCATTACTTAAACCACCCACAATCAGAATATCTGATGACTGACCATTGCGCGTAGTTAACACAATTTCACCTTCGTAGGTATTGCTATGCGACGAACCTCCCGCCTGTGTACTGGTCCCTTGAATGTCGCGCAACAACACATCTGGGCTAACCGCATTTTGCTCTGTCAGTGCAGGCGTCACTTGCGCTCTAAAATAGCCATTGGGGTTAACCTGCTCAGTCGCCTGCATCACTGCAGCACAAAGATTCCCAGGCAATGGTTTTTTAGCGTAACAGGGGGCAATGGCATAATAAACCTTACCTTCTGGCATGATCATAACCCTGGCATCATAGGTCCAGCGACTCTGACTAAAATTACCCTGCAACACCACTGAATAAACCAACTGGCGCTGATCTTGAAAACGAATACGCTCACCGACATTAAGTGCGCTATAATTGCCCCGCAACTCCTGCACCGACTGCTGCGCATTAACGCTGGCCGTCAATACTTGATTCAACTTTACCTGACCATCCAAATCGACAATCAATCCTTCCACCGCATATTCATTACCCTCAACCTGGGCCATCATTTGACTTAACGCCTGTTGCGAATGCAAGGCATCATAATACCGCACCTTTACTTGATGCGATTGCGCTTGCGAGGCTTGTGACATCCAGTTAAAAACAGGATTATCCACCTGTGGCTTGCTACGCAGATGCAAATCCAGCTGAATGGGATCAGGATGCACCGGCGTACTTTCCAGTTGATCAGTAATGATGAGTTTTTCCTGATTATCCCCTTGTACAAAATAAAAGAACAACCCATAACGACACAGGTGTTGCAAATAATCAAAATCGGATTGTCCATAGTGAATCTCCAACCCTGACAACGGGTTAGTCAGCATTGAATGAGAGATCACCAACTGATAGTCCAGTGGGCCAATGTACTGGGATGCCTGATCCAATAGGTTACCCAGCAATTCCTGCACACTCTTATTCGGTGCGATCTGCACCACCAAGGAATCCGCTAATAACGCGACTTTAGGGCGAAGAGTCACGGCCAAGAAGTAACATTTTCTCCCTTGATCATAAATCATTTCCGACGCCACAATCACACCGTGAATTTTATACGCCCTGACTTGATCAGCACTCCCATACGAAAACGACGCTTGCGGGTGCTGCTGAATGTCCTGCATTAAGCTATCTGGCACTTGATCCAAACGACAGCTCAACTGCAATGTATACAAACTCGATAGCGCCGCGTGATAATCAAAACGGGAAACGACAAACTCATAAGTATTATTCATTGCACGGATGATTAATAATGATTGACTCATGACATATGATCTCTTACTTCGAGTGAGATTACTATATCATCGCACTTATCAATAATCAATCAAAATATCGAATAATTAGAATTAAATAGAGTCTTTACGAACAAACTATAGACAATTTTTGTTTTAAGTGCTATATTGACCAGAACCAAAACAAACCCTAGCAACCCCATGCCCACTCTGACGGTTAATATTGCCTGCGAACTCACGCTCTCTGGACTTGATCACCATCAAGTGCACGGCGTCTCTTATCGCTCAGATATATCGGAATTATTTACGCTAAACGTGGATCTCATCACCTCTCAACCTCCTGCTTTTTTTGATACTGCGGCGTATAGCGGCATCTGCTTAAAAATCTCCGGCGATACTGCCCCCTGTTATTTTAATGGCATAATACAAGACACCAAAATCATCAAAACCTTAAAAGATGGAACCTTTCATTATCAACTGACCATAGAACCAACCTTGGCACTCCTTAATCGAGAACACAAGTCCCATTTATATAATGATCTGACACTGGTCGAATTATGCCAGGAAGTATTGCTCAATATTCAAGAGGGCCAAACGCCGGTGCTGGCTGACCCAGAAGCACTGTCCCTTGCGTTAAGTCAGATGGAATCCACCTATCCCCAAAAAGCCAACTGGATTCAACACGACGAAACCACCTATCAATTCCTAAAACGCGCGCTTAGTCAACATGGCTTTAGCTTTTACTTCGACCATCATCGCGCCTCCTGCCCACTGGTGATCAGTGACCGCCTGTATCAAGTTGCATCAATCACCCAAGCGCCTTTTCATCCAGCAGATCAAGAACATCTAAGCCTGGCTCCCTCAGTTACTCGCATTGCACTCACGGGCCAAATGCTTGGACCTGACCGCGTCCGCGTAACAGGATACAATCCAGACTATCCTGAACAAACCATTAACTCAGTCACAATGGTAGATTCCCATTACCCCAGTAAACGTGAAGCATTATGGCGCTTTGATGCACTTTCGCCCAAAGAGGCCGAACAGTGGTCGCAATGGGCAGCGCAATCTTATTATGCGCAACGCAACGCGCTACCCGCTGGTGGCCGCGGTATCTTATTTGCGGGCGATCGCATCGCGCTTACCAACCACCCCTTCTCCAAGAATTACCTGATTACCTCAATTACCGTAACACTGGAGTTTGACCGCCATCGCTTTAATCAATTGCGCAATACCCACAACAATATGGCGTTACTCGATAATGATATCATATATCGTGACTTACCTGTTTTTCGCACACAATCCGGCATATTGGTGGGTGCACATATTCTGTCACAGGCCGGTGATGCCAGCGGTGACGATCATGCACTTGATGGCAAAGGGGCCTATAAAATTGCACCGCCAGAAAGCTGGTATCTGACGGGTCGCGGCGAAATGGCGCAATTGCGCATACTCAACCCTGTCCAAAGCCGAGACCATCAGGTTAATATGCCATTACCGGTAAGCAGCGAAGTCAGTCTTGGTTTTCACAGCGACGACCTCGATAGACCGTTTATTGAAGGCGCCAACACGCACAGCAACATGCCAGCGTTGACGCGAACTTCAAATGCACAAAACCATTACTGGCAAGATAAAAAGCTCAATCGGATCGGCTATATCAACGAGGGTGATTTTGACCGAAATCAATCCACCGGCCGTAAAAGCGCTACGATTACCGAAGTACCGAATTATAATGACATCGGCCAAAGCAGCTATATGCGCCAGGGTGATCCGGTCAACGAAGACCAAACCTATCCCTCGGTTTATGGCAGCAAAGGCCATTTTATTTATACCGAGGGGGATTTCCACAGTCAACACGATGGCGGTCTGGCTAATTTAATCGGCAACCGCGACGCCACCGACCCGAACCAGTCCGCCACACCGGCGTATCGTCACATGGTACAAGCTGACATGAAGGACAATGGCTTACATGTTTTAGAAACGAGCCATGTTGACACTCATCAACATCAAATTCTGGTACAAGACGCCGAAATTACCACCACACAAAACTCCGCCACCATCAACACCACGCATACCGCTAAAAACACCCTCGATACGGTGAATGCCGACACCACCGGTTATATCTACGTCAATCAACTCGACACCTATCAATCCGATACCGTTGGCTATGTTTACAATGCTTATACTATGAACGTGCAAACGCCATTATCGGAAACTACCCAGGTTGGCAAAACCCGTGAAGATACCCATACCGATACGCGCACCACCCGCCTGTTACACACCACCAATCTGCACAATGCCACCACGATGTCGCAGCAGATCAATCAAGGCCAGTACACCATTAACAACCATAACGTACAAAGCGGAACCTTGAGCGAAAACATCGGTACATTAACGCAACAACATAACACTTCCATCACCACCGTTGGCAACATGCAAGACGGCGCTGACCATTATACCCACACCGGCAATATAAGCATTAACACCGGCGCCAGCGCGAACCCGGCGAGCGTGCCTGCACCCATGGCACCCACTCCCGGTGCCATCAACCCACTTTCCACCGTCAATGCCTCGCTCGAAATTACCCTAGTTGATCAGTTTACCCAAGACACGCCGGAGCAACACTCCTTTATGGCCGAATTGCTGAATCAATTTACCCTCAACGTCAGCAGCACAAGCCAAACCCTCAGCAAACTGCCCTTCGCTCAACAAAAACTCCAATTCCCTCTGGTCAATAACAGCGAAAGCATCACCATCACGCTTATCGGCAAAGACGTATTAAACGGCCAGTCGGTGTCGATTATTGCGATGAATCAGCAATCGCTGGGTTACCCGACCGATACGCTGGTGATTACGCCCTCGCAGTTGACCTTAAGCAAAGATAGCGAAGGCAAACCGCAGTACCAAATCCAACTCACCCTGCTGCCCCCGGCGATGCTGCTTAACTTCCGTCATGACTGCTGGCAAAGCAGCCTGGGAGCAGATCAGCCGGTTTATGAAACGCTGAAGTCCTATTTCGATGATGAATCCAAACCACCGGTTGACGCCAACGGTAAAACCCTTCCCTTTGACAAAACCGAGTTTAATGATGAATGGAAACCCGGCAATCAAGTGCTGCAACCATGGATGATTGAATACTTCAAAGCCAACGGCAATAACGCTACACTCTTTATCCACGGCTATAATGTTAAGTTCGGCCAATTCGCGCAAGGGCTGGCCGTCACTCAAAAAACCATCACACCGTTGTCGTTCAATTATGGCATGCCCAGCGCACCCATTACGGTCAACACCTTAACCCCCAGCGCCGACCTGCCCTGTTCTGCCATTTATCGCGACGACCGCATCATGAAATCGCAATATGGCAGCGCCTACGACCCCGCAACCCTCACGCCCGATAAAGAAACCGCGCTCAACGGCAACGAAGCCCACAAGTGGCTGGTGCATATGGAGCAAAACCTTAACCTGGCCGCTGGTTTTGATGGTAAAGACTATAGCAACTTCAACCGCCTGCTCGCTTGCGCCTGGCAAGGCAACCCGACTCAGGCATACGATTATATGGCCGCCACTGCAATGACCCACTTCCCTGCCACTAAAATTGTTGCGATAATCCAACAATTGAAATCTGCGGGGCTGACGGTTAATGTCGTCTGCCACTCGCTCGGCAATGGAGTCTTAATGAACGTCCTCAACCAATGCGGCGCACAAGGAACAGCGATCGACCACGTCTTTATGTGGGACGCCGCCATTCCTGACGACTGCTTCAATACCACTCCACGACAATACTTCCCGATAGTTATCAATGGCCAAACCATCAACTATGAATACAATTACCTCACCGCGCAACAAGGTGCGAAGGCGTTTACGGTGCTTTACTCCAACAATGATAATATTTTGGGCAGCATCCAAACCAACAAGCCCCAAAATAAACCGGTAGAATGGACCGTTCAAGTGATGCATGACTTTTTTTACGGTGTATTAAGCCCAGGCAAAGACCTGATGGCCAGCTTTGGGATTGCCGCTTATGACGCAATCTCATTGCTCCCCGGCGTCTCATTAACAGAAGACTGGCTTAAACTTCCTAACGGTGCCACCATCACCTACTGCTGGCTCAAAGGCATTATGGATGGCCCCTCTGACGACGACTTGCTCGACGTGCTCAAAGGCAAAATGGCCGACCCAGCTGCCGGCACCATCTTCGCCGCCATCGCCGAAACCGCCTTTATCATTGATAATTATGCTTTACCGGCCATTCAAACCCAGGCCAAAATGTACAGCATTTACCACCTAGCAAATTTGCTAACGTACCCGCTGAGCTACTTCCTCAAAGGCGACACCGCCAGCATCTGTACTACTTATTACCAACAATGGCGGACTGAGTATCAAGCCTATACTGACATTCAAACCAAAAGCTCCAACCAGCTGCCGGCAACGCTAATACAACAACAGGAACGCCTGCGCACCACCGCCCCTGACGCCTTCAACCTCCTAAGCGTCGGCTTCCACCTCGCCAAAACCTTCGCCCAAATCCAATATACCGGCCTTAAAGGCTATAACGCCGCCCTTGATTACTTCAAAAGCAGCGAACCCTGCCTGAAGTGGTACGAAAGCAACGACATCAACTTCCGCGACCCAGATGCCAATGCTTTGGCAACTATTGTCCTTACCGCACTGCTAACGCCAAAAGCATCTCCTGCTACGGCGATGGGGTATGGGGGAGTTGATATAAAAACACCTTTTGCAAACGATCCGAAATACCATGGTGTAAATCAAGTTGATCCTGTAACTGGAAAACAACTATTGCCTGATCACAATGGTATGGAAATTCCAAACTCTGAATTATTCCAGAAAATTTACGTGGATCAATTGATGGGACGCTCCACCTGGAGCTTCAAATCATTCGGCAATTATGATCTCAGCAAGGTTAACACAGATGATTAAACAAAGTTTGATTTTATTAACCTTATTGCTGCTGAGTGGCTGCTCTAATTCAGATGACAAAAATTCTGTACCGGACTACATGAAACCAGAAATCATGATTTTGAGTATTTCAACCGATGGCAACTACGCAGTCACCTCAGATCTTTATCAGCATATTGTACTTTGGAATTTAAAAGATCACACTTACGAAGTAGTGGCGAGAAAAGCAAACGTGTACAGCGCTTATTTTATCAAAAATACCAACGACTTCATGTATCAAAGCAATACTGATAACACTGTCTATGTAGAAAATACGGATGGTCAAATTATTAAAACTCTCAAGCCTTCCTTTGCCAGCTATGGTGAGTTGATGACTTCCAAGTTACAACAATATTACGCCTCTGATGCCGATTACAATATGTATGGCATTGTAGATAGCAAAGAAACTAAATTTTATACAGCATACCGTGAAAGCTTTGAAGGCAATGGGAAGCTCTTTAATTTAACATTATCGTCAGATGATCAATATTTAATTGGTTCCAGCGATGAATTTGTTCGCGTATGGTATCTGCCAACCATGAAAATGCAAGAATTACAAAAAAACGATGGTCAAACTTTTGCAACCATAAGCCCAGACAGTAAAATAATTTTGAGTGGCGATTTAAAAACTCAATTTTTCAAGTGCGCAATGGATGGAACAGCCTGCCAACATTTCTTTGCTATTCCAGAACAATTGCCAAACGAACCAGAAAACTATCAAAATTGTGCTCATGGCATCACTACCATGAAATTTATTGATAAAACACACTTCTTAGTTTTCTACGCTGGAATACCAGATTGTTATTTTCCATTTGCTGCGCTTTATGATTTAAATGGAAAAACCACATTAATTCAGCGTGTTGATTATAGCTATTACACAATGAACCCTATTTATTTACCTTTACTGATCTCAAATAACCCCAATGCACCGCAACCTCTTCCAATGAATGACTCACAAAATGCTTTTCTCCGCGACCAAGCCATCGACACTTCTCCATCAGCACATGTGTTAGTCATAGCACAAGCTGATCAAAACGGCATTCTGGTTTATAAATATGACCCAGCAACTCAAACACTAAAACAAGTCTGGGCACCAGTGATTGAGCATCCATGGTGGAAGTTTTGGGATAATTAAAAAACCGCTTGTTTATCCCGTGCGGCCACCAGTGGCGCGGTCTACTTCTCGCCAATTTATGCAGCAAATCGAAATAACTCTTTCGCCACCATTTCTTGCAACGCATCAAGCACTCCTAATAAAATCATCATCTGAAGATCGAGAGTTTTTTTTGCTTCTTCTAACGTTTCACCATCTACAGGAAAAGCTGGATCATTGTAAAATATGGAAAATGCCTCGCGTTCTTGCGGGGTTGACACTCTCTTCTAAAATCTGCGATGATGATACTTATAAATTTCAACTAGGAGATTGTTGGTGCCACACAACCCGTTACCTTTCGCTGCCGCACCTCACCATTACAAACTCGCCGTCACGGGTAAAAACATCAGCTACAGTAAATCTCCCACCATTCACAGCGCATTTGGCAAAGCGCTGGGCATTGACGTGGATTACACCATTCAGGATGTGGGCGATGAGACGTTTGAAGCTAAAATTACCGAATTACAAGCCACTGGCTTTTACGGATGTAACATCACCGTGCCCTATAAAGAAAATGCCTTTGCAATCGCTACCTACCGCTCTGAACGCGCTGTACAAGCGCAAGCGGCGAATACTTTTGTTTTTAATGACGATGGCACCATTAGGGCTGACAATACCGATGGCATAGGCTTTATTCGTGATGTTACAGAGAATATTGGTTATGAGCTCGCTGGCAAACGTATTTTAATTACCGGCGCAGGTGGCGCAGTCAGCGGCATTTTAGGACCTTTAGTGGCGCAAAACCCCGCCAACATTACCATTGCCAACCGTACCATTGCAAAAGCAGAAGCATTGGCCAAACGTTTTGCTACAGATACCGTAACCCTTCATGGATGCGGCTATGATACCTTGGCGGACAGTACGTTTGATATAATCATCGATGGCAGTTCGTTAAAAGATACGATGGTACCCATTCCTGATTCTGTTATTTTAGCTGCTGATGCACTGGTCTACGATTTAAAATACAGCCCCACCAAACCCACTGAAATCATGACCTGGGCACACAGCCGTAGCGTTAAAAAAATTCATGATGGTATTGGCATGTTGGTAGAACAAGCGGCGGTCGCCTTTGAATTATGGACCGGCAAAAAACCAATAACAGCGCTGGTTCTCGGCACCTTGAGGTAACCTCTATGAAAATCACATTAGTTGGCGCCATGGCCTCAGGCAAAACCACCATCGGTAAAAAGCTTTCCGCAGTGCTTTGCTACCCTTTTTATGATACAGATCAATGGATTGAAAGCGAAACTGGCATGCTTATTTCCCAGCTATTTGCCGCTCAAGGCGAACCGTTTTTTAGAGCGCATGAAACCAAAGCACTACAACATTTTTTCTCGCACCCTTCTGAGGACATGGTATTATCGACAGGAGGCGGCATCATTAAAACGCCGAAAAATCGACACCTACTTTCCCAACACAGCACCGTGATTTATTTAAAAGTATCGGTGGCTACTCAACTGCAACGCACTGAAGGCGATACAACCCGTCCTTTACTAATGACACCTGATAAAGTTGGTGTTTTGACACGCTTGCAAACCGAACGCACTCTCTGGTATCAGGAAACTGCAACCGTAACAATAGATGCGGATCAAGCTTCTCCTGATGAACTTGTAACAACAATACTCTCTTGCATTGATTTATAAAACGCTCAAACCATCACCACCTTTAGCCTGCTGAACCGCCAATAATTTCGGGTAAAACCAGTTGCCATATTCAATAAAATACTGTGGTTGCACCAGGCAGCACTACCTACGTTTTTTATGAATTTGCTTACGTTCCAACTCCTGCGCAACCTAAGACAGAGTAGTGGCAGCGATGACAATTAAAAAAATTAAAAAGTCACTTGCACTCATAAGGTTTTTTATGGTAAAGTTCTCACAGCATCAAGGGCGTACCTGCTACGGCGCTTATCGGGTCTTCTCCTCCTCGACCTTTACGCACCGAATATTGCGCCCTTGTGCACTTTATTTATAAGTTAACGCTGATGAGGCGTGACTTTGAGTAACACGAGGCATCGCATACACTCAGCATCACGCCCTCAACGCTACTTCACTGCCTGCTACGGCCAGTTCTTTTAACGCGAGAATCCAGAAGTTTTTGTGCATGGGTCTGCATTCGTTCCGTGTGCGCCAAGAAGCTCAACCGCAATAAATGCGCCTTGTTCATATGCGCCGTCACCCGACGCCTGTTCATCAATTGACGCGGCGAACTTACAATCACCTTGCCGGCAATATCCATCGCTGTGACTTCAATTTCATGTCCGTCATCATAAAAATATTGGCGTTCCTGTAACAACACACTTTGTTTTATCTCAGATGCTAAAGCCATAACATGCTCCCTTATTGGTTTATTTGGTTTCCCCCTCCAAATAGTCTTACTTCAAATCCGCGATTTTGGTATCCATCCAATCCTGCTGCTGAATCGCCAGGAAAGTCCCCAACGTAATAACATCTTGACGCGATAAGTCTTGAATCAATTTTCCACATTGCGAAAGTTTAAATGGCGTACCCGAAATCACGCGGTTGTTATCATAGGTGACAGTAATCGTGATCTGGCGTTTTTCCAAATGTTGCTCGATTAAGATAATACGAGCAATATTCTTCGATTTTAAATTACGTGCTGATTTCATGGTTATGATTCCTGTTATTTTCATGGTTCAGATGTATTCTACCAACTTAAAATTTGTAAAAAAATTTGCGAATGCAAATGAATTTACACTGCAAAATTTCCTTTATAATGCTAAGATAAATCACCAAGCAGGTGAAATATTGAATGAATTTAAAAACCAAAATCATCACATGGACTGAAGCAAGAAAGGTTGTAGCCAAACTCAACCCTACGTTATCACAAATTATAGATGACATACCAAATGCTGGAACTTTGCCATTAATTAAGGCACAATTTCCCTATATGTCACCGATGACGATTAAAGGAGATTTCTTTTTTCCAATTGATGGGGTTTTGAAATTACATCATGACACATCTGTTCCAATTGAAATTAGAGATCTGTTGCAATATCCTTGGAGGGGTTGTCCAACAGGCATAGTAACACATAATGCTTTTGAGGTTTTTACCCAAAGCTTTACGCATACCATTCCGTTTAGAATGGTAGAGCCAGGGAGTATCTATGCGACGCTTGGTCTGTTTGACAGTAAAATTCCAGGACATTATTTACAATCTGCATATTCACTGACTGCTGGCTGTGAGTCCCTTATACTATTGCCAAAGGTCAGTGATAAAAACAAAAATGATTTGCTTTACAAGCATCTGAAATTATCCAACAAGGATCAAAAGCTATACCCAAAAACATCAGCAGAGCAAACAGCTTTATTGAAAAAATTAGCTTTTTCACCCAAGTTTAATTCTCAATGGTATGTAGAGACACTCATTTTTTCAAAATATTTTTTTGAAAAAACACCCGGTACGCTGCCATTTCAGCACCATCTGTTAACGAACATACATAGCAGTACGTGTTATGAGCGCTATCGCTATCTATACGAAATTTTATGGGCTTCTTTCGTCGAAAAATCGATCCTTCCGAGGTTTGGATCACTTTATAAAAAAAGTGCGTCTTCTGTACTTGCAGTGGCTAAACATATTATCAACATTTCGCTCGGGCAAAATATCACAACACCAGGCTTTACTCCTGCAATAGATGATATTACTGGCCCAGTTTCTTCTTTAATCGACCTGTATATTGATGTTTACAAAATTCGGTTTTTTCATCCTACATTTATGCGTGTAGCTAATTACAATGGAACCGCACCAGTATACTACTCAATGCAACGCCATGCATTCTTTCACCCGGAAGCAAAGCTAGCCAATTTACATCAAACCATTAATGAGTTGGAGTTAATACGAGAAATTATTTACCGCTTTCAAGAAAAAATAATTCGAAACAATGCCTCACTTGAGTATGATGTATCAGATACAATTTTGCTTGATGTTTTACAGAAGACACAATTTGACTTTTTTCATCCTCAAGCTGACAACAAAGGGGGCGTAATCTCAAATATTGAAAGTATTTTTGAGGAAGATGATCGTTTTAGACAAGTGCATCGCTTAACATCGGAGCCACAGTTGCAACATCCC
Source organism: Thiotrichales bacterium (assembly GCA_947478525.1). Lineage (GTDB taxonomy): Bacteria > Pseudomonadota > Gammaproteobacteria > Francisellales > CACEW01 > CANJVU01. The sequence continues at coordinate 54,778 of CANJVU010000003.1, read as the reverse complement.
ATAAAGTCGACTTTTTTTAAAGGCTGCATTCGTATTAGGCCAAACAAAGGAGAGGGTATTTTATGAGACTTAAGACGATCACAACTAGTAACATTAATTTGTTTACTGCATTGCAGAGTGCAGATGGATGCGCGCATATTTAATTGACTAAATGGTCACTTTATATTAACTTTCGTCTCAATCAATGTCGGGAAGCATTCTCTAGCCATGAAAAGAACTCCAGCACTTGTTACTCTCAGCACCATCGCCACATGTCATATGTACAGCTACGGGATGTTCTTCAGCATCCTTATTTTTTATTTCACTCAGCACCTTCATTACGAAGAAAGCAAGGCGGTTTTGATGTGTGGTGCTTTTTTTGCGTTACTGTTTAGTAACGGTATCATCGGCGGGACCTTGGGCAGTAAATTTTCTCATTATTATTGTGCGCTGTTGGGCAATATCACCATGATTGTTGGATTATTGTCTTTTATACTACCGGTTCCCGTTGAACTATCTTTGGGCTTATTTACGGTTGGGGTAGGTTTCTGGACACCTAATTTCATGTTACTCACCGGTCAAATGTACGAGGCAAAAGACGCTAAGCGTTTCAACGCGTATCTTATTGTATATGCATGCATGAACTTAGGGATAATGCTCGGCTCTTTTGGCAGCACTTATTTAGTTACCAAAATCGGCTATACCAATTCGATTGGTTTCGCTGGCCTCTTCACGATGCTTGCGGGTGTGTTGTACCATGCTATTTACAAACGGTTGCCATTTATTACCAGCAGCCATTGCCGAGAGCAATTGACGCAGCATTTGCCGCACAAAGCGATCGTGATTATTCCTCTATGGCTGGCGATGATTTTTGTCAATGCCTTATTAATATTGCATCATGATGCCTGTTTTACCGTGGTGATCGCACTGTTTGCATTGGCTTTGGGATGGTTGTTGCTGCAAGCGATTCGCCATTATCGATTAAAGCGAGAAAGTGCGCTGTTTTTGTTTATTGCTTTATCTTTAGTTGGCATTGTGTTCTGGTCGCTCTTTAATATACTGCCTTCTGCATTGGCCTTATTTATTAATGACTATGTGAATCGCGTGATGTTTGGACATACCATTGCTGCCAGTACTTTTATGGGAATCAATGGTGCCTTTATTGTATTGATTGCATTGAGTTATATGGCACTGACTATACACTATCCCTTAAAAGTTTCTTCACGCATTGGGGTGGGCGCTGGAACCATGGTTATGGGCTTGGGGTATGCTGCTTTGTGGCTTGCGGTAATGATTAACCCCAGCATGATCAATATTGGCATTGGTTGGATTATTTTATCCTATTTTTTACAATCACTTGGTGAAATGGGGCTTGGCCCATTGTCCTGGTCGATGGTGGGTGAGTTTGGCCCCACGCCACTGCAAGGGTTTATGATGGGTTATTCGCAATTAATCACCGGCGTTTCTGGGGTGTTCGCTGCATTTCTCGCCAAGGTAATGGTGTCGACGGGTAGCGTAGAACCCACTGCCATTGCACACCACTTCACCACGGTATTTGGCATATTTGCCCTGGTGGCACTGGGCTTTGGGCTATTGCCATTTTTAATAAAAATGACTCCCAAGGCTCCATGGTGGCAATTTTTTAGCGACTTAAAAAATAAATTAAAAAACCGCTTGCACCCATAAGGTTTTTTCTGTTATTGTTACCTCCAGCATCAAGGGCGCGCATGCGACAGAGTCTCCTCCTCCTCCTCGACCCTAAGCACAAATGTTGCGCCTTGATGCTCCTTGGCCAATAGAGATAAAATAGGCCACTGCCCCTTGTAAACTTGCCGTGGTTGGCAAAAGTATCAGCTACAGCAAATCTCCCTTGATACATGGCATTGGTATGTTGGCAGAACAAGCAGCCGTCGCTTTTGAGTTATGAACTGGCAAAAAACCACTAACAACCTCGGTGCTCGCTCCGCTTAAGGCAAGCTATCGCGTAGGCTCTGGAGAACCACTTATTTAAAAGTTACTCAGATGCCTCTGGTAACGTTGGGTTAGTCCATCTGAACGGCAACAGCTCATCAATATTGGTAATCACTTCTTTGGTTTGGTTCACATCCGCCAAAATAATCACCATATTAGGCGCAAGATCTGCAATGGTTTGACGGCATACCCCACAACAAGTCCCACCCTCTTCACTGACCACGGTCATTGCGATGATGTCACGATCTTCTTCTGAATATGCCTTGAACAAGGCCACACGTTCCGCACAAACCGTGGGGGTATGTGCAGAATTTTCGATATTACATCCCGTATAAATATTACCTTTGCGCGTCAATACGGCGCAACCTACTCGATAGGTATTGCCAGGCAATAAGAATCCTATTTTTTGCGTTTTACAGGCAGCCTGAAACAAATCCGCTTTTTGCTGCGCGCTGATCTGATTGATCATAGAGTCACTCCTTCACTGATGGCAAGGGATGATAAGATAAATGAGACGTGTTGGCAATTTTAATGATGCACTTGTGTGTGATAAAAACTGCGACGATGTGAATCTTCACCTCTGCTCGGGGCTTCATGATTTTGGGTATGTTTTTCACCGCTAAAATATCATTCTATTATTGCCCGCCAAATATAGTAATTTTTTTACGCACTGGCCTATGGTCTCATAGACGTATCTTAAAACGCTAAGTAATAAATTGAAGTTTACCCAGGAGCTAACATGAAAACCTACGACATTACCTTGAACCAAGATCAACCAGAATTAACCATCCGGTTGCCATTGAATATGATCAAAGACCTGGTTCAACGCTCAAGTGAGAACGGTCGTGACATAACTGTCGAGATCATGATGCGTTTGGCCAGAAGCTTGGAAAAAGATCTGGCAATGGAAGAGGCCGATCGTTTATTGGCAGCAGAAACTTATTTTGCTAATAACCGATAATTAACCTTAAGAAATCGTTAAAAATGTTAATAATATCATCTAAAAGGAGCCTTATATGAACACCACCGTAAAACAATATCGCCAACTCTTAAGTCAAGTCCCTGGCGACCAGGTTAAAAAAATCAAAACCATCTTGGAAAAACATATGGACAGTTGGTACCTGATCGATGCCGATTTGATGATTGATTTATTAGATGACAAAAACATCACCGCAGCCGATTTGGTCGAAACCTTAAAAAGCATCGCGGAATTTGACGCAGAAAATACCGACCTGAAACACGCAGTGATGGCCATGGATTTATTATTGAAAGACGAGCACCGCTATAAAGTCCATCAAAAAATGGATGAAACTTTATTGAACGATGAAAACCATCACGACAACGATCCTATTCTCGCTTTTTATGGTCACGCGGGTTTCGCAGATGACGTGAGACTAGCGAGCTAAATCTTCATAGAGAAGGTCATTAAAAAATGGCAGGCTAGGTAGGAATCGAACCAACAACCCCCGGTTTTGGAGATCGATATTCCTTGCTGTTGAGTAGAATAGCAACTCTCTACTCACTCAGTAAAACCCTAAAAAAAACCTATCAATTCCATACAGGACGGTGATTTTAGAGCATAATGAAATAAAAACTCATTGACGCTTTAAAAAATTAATCAAGGGACGTTCATTGCAATTTTAACCAGAAAGGCTCCACAAGGTTCTGGCGACTTCCACAAAACTTCCACAGTTTCTGAGCGCCTAACTTACACTTTATTTCTTATATTATTTTTAAGCAAAAAAACCAGCTACTACACAATCTTATTTGTAGCCAACAGTAGCGGTGGAGAAGCTAAACCACTTTCCTCTGGTTTAGCTACCGAACCTCTTCTTACACTTCTTTTTTGCAATACGTGAAGGCGCGACCTGGATACTACTAAGCGTGGCTTTAAAGTCTTGTTTCAATCCACGCGCCCGTGAAGGCGCGACGAAGTGGTAAGCCATACTCAATCTCAGCTTCATGTTTCAATCCACGCGCCCGTGAAGGCGCGACTGCTGCAAGCATATGATGTGGATGGTACCACTTATGTTTCAATCCACGCGCCCGTGAAGGCGCGACAACGGGGGCGAAAGCTATTAGTAATATAACAGTAGTTTCAATCCACGCGCCCGTGAAGGCGCGACACACTTAGCGCTGATTGGATGTTGGTATTGATCTGTTTCAATCCACGCGCCCGTGAAGGCGCGACTCATTTAAAAACGCGTTTTGTAATAACACCCAAAGTTTCAATCCACGCGCCCGTGAAGGCGCGACCAAAATGATCATCACAGCGATACCAGCTAAATGTTTCAATCCACGCGCCCGTGAAGGCGCGACGGTATTTGCAATGTTTTATTTGCTGCCCAGTCAGTTTCAATCCACGCGCCCGTGAAGGCGCGACTAAGGGTTACCAATATGTGGTGTTTCGGGCAGTGTTTCAATCCACGCGCCCGTGAAGGCGCGACATCAAATACTGCGAACATGTGGACACACCTATAGTTTCAATCCACGCGCCCGTGAAGGCGCGACCTGTCGCTGGAGTGTTGAAGGGGGGAGGGTCAAGTTTCAATCCACGCGCCCGTGAAGGCGCAACAATGAATGTGCTAGACTACTCAGGTTGTATCTTGTTTCAATCCACGCGCCCGTGAAGGCGCGACCATGATTATCTCCTTATGTGTTGTGTATTATCTGTTTCAATCCACGCGCCCGTGAAGGCGCGACTTCTCAAGCACCCCGTTATTAGACGCCGTCAGTGTTTCAATCCACGCGCCCGTGAAGGCGCGACTTGATTGTTGATGATCATTGGGAATGGCTAAAATGTTTCAATCCACGCGCCCGTGAAGGCGCGACAAAACAAATGGGGAAGCTGTTTTCGTCTACTATGTTTCAATCCACGCGCCCGTGAAGGCGCGACAATGAAATACCTAACTGGTTGAAAGACCAGCATTGTTTCAATCCACGCGCCCGTGAAGGCGCGACCTTCAACGGAGGTTGTAATGCTGTTAGCGAAAAATGTTTCAATCCACGCGCCCGTGAAGGCGCGACCGACAAACTCTTCAATATTTGGCTGTTTAGCAAAGTTTCAATCCACGCGCCCGTGAAGGCGCGACGCGTTATCTAATATATTGATTTTAAGACCGACAGGTTTCAATCCACGCGCCCGTGAAGGCGCGACCCAACGTTAATCACAACTTGCTTTAACCTAGTAAGTTTCAATCCACGCGCCCGTGAAGGCGCGACTTAAAGCTACCGCCGGTTGCCGCGCCGAACAGAGTTTCAATCCACGCGCCCGTGAAGGCGCGACGTCGGTAGTCCATCCCTGGTTGGCAAGATTATATGTTTCAATCCACGCGCCCGTGAAGGCGCGACGGGCAACTGGTCAGGTTGTAACAACAACGACAAAGTTTCAATCCACGCGCCCGTGAAGGCGCGACCCACATATGATATTGGCTGTGCAAAATCATCAAGTTTCAATCCACGCGCCCGTGAAGGCGCGACCCAACATTGCCTGAGCTTGAGTCAAGCTGCTGTGGTTTCAATCCACGCGCCCGTGAAGGCGCGACCGAGATCAGAAATCTTATAGGAATCAAACGTTATGTTTCAATCCACGCGCCCGTGAAGGCGCGACTTGTGAGGTTATAATCCCGCGATGTATTTATGGGTTTCAATCCACGCGCCCGTGAAGGCGCGACACGATTTACCAGATTGTTGTGTAGCCGGTTGGCCGTTTCAATCCACGCGCCCGTGAAGGCGCGACCGCGTTATTATAACATGATGAAAATGAAGAATAAATCGAACGTTCTCCGCTAACCAGTAAAAAAATAATAGCCGCAATGCTTTTAGTCACCACGGGTTTTTCAAAAAACCTTTATATATTCAATTGTTAAAGATCACGCTAATCTACCTGGGTTTTGATGAGAACCAGGGATTAGCGATTATAAAATCAATGCAGTACGGATGGGGTCAACAACTGCTTTGGCACCTAAATGCTCTACCTTGTTGCGTCCCTGCTTACCTAAAAAATAAAAACGCAAACTGTCTTGCTCAGGGTCATAGATATCCAGCAACTCTGCTTTTAAAACGGTAAATTGTGCAGGGTCGACTTCACATTCAAACACTGAGTTTTGCACCCGCATTCCATAGTCTAAACAAGTTTTGGCAATATTACGCAATCGCTTTTGGCCATTTGTACTGGTAACACTGACATCATAAGTAATTAGTACCAACATAATTATTTCACCAAATAAGGCGGATAATACTCAGTATCTCCGCGTAAATGACGCGCCAGTAATAACGCCTGGCAGTGTGGTAATAACCCAATGGGAACTTGCTCTTGTAAATAGGGATGCATAATCATGACCTGTTTCTTTTCTTGATAAACAGTTAAAAGATTTTTACGCGCGTCATCCGTTAAACGAACAGCTCCACTGGCTTCTGTTATAAAATCATTTAGCTGCACTTGTTTACGATTAATGAGCGTTAACACCAGACGGTCGGCCCAAGAGGCACGAAATTCTTCAACCAAATCTAATGCCAAGCTGGCACGGCCTGGCCGATCTTTGTGATGAAACCCAACAAAAGGATCTAGTCCAACACCTTGCAACGCTGAAAAACATTCTTGAGTAATCAGCGAGTAAACAAAGGATAAAAGCGCATTGACAGGATCAGTGGGTGGGCGCCGCACACGGCCATTAAAAATAAAACCATCGCTACGCAATAATTCATTAAAAACACCAAAGTAATGACTAGCAGCTTCCCCTTCAATGCCCATAATGGTTTCATTAGATTGCGCATTTTCAACCTGACGCAAACTCATTGCCAAACGCCCCACCGCGGCTTCTAATACTGGGTTACCGCCATGGTTACGAAGCTCTCTGGCTAATACTGCACGAGCATTGGCAATTTTAGCGGCAATCATTAAGCGCGCGATCGAAACGGTCCGTTCTGCTTGATCCGCCCAACGATATTGAATACGTCGCAATAACACATTACCCGTCTGTTTGCCTTGTACTCGCGCTAAAAATTTGCCGTATTCTGTATAAAAAGCCAAACCAATTCCCTGCTCTGCACAGTATCCCATTAAAAAAGGCGATACTGACACTTGTCCAAAGCAAATAATGTTGCCTACCGTCAATGCTGGGAATTGTCCAAGTTTATCATCCCCTTGCTTCACAATAATGGTCTCACGCTCCTTGTGAAGGTAACTTTCTTGCCGAGTAATATAAAGCGTATTGAGCAGTTTTTTCATAATCCCGCCTTTTTATAAATCATCATTAATAACTGATTCTTTGCTAAACAAATCAGTAACATATTGCTGAGAGTGATCTTTTCTAAATGCTTCTGGCTGGCAAATATCGATTAACGAACAAGCTCTGCAACGTGATTCATCTGCAATCGGTGCAGGAGTTTTTGCAGAAGCCCATATTGCTTGAGCACCTGTAATCATGGCGAGTGTATTGGCTCGCAAGGTATCATCAATCACAACGAGCTCACGCTTGCGCACTTCCCAATACCAGATGGCACCTTCTGTCACTCGTGTATTACGCATTTCTTCAATACACAATGCCTGTGCACAGACTTGCACCCTATCCCAATCTGCGGTTTTGGGTTTGCCACGCTTATATTCAACCGGAAAATAACGCAACGAATCATCAGCAAGTTTCTCAATTTCGAGCAAATCCATTTTGCCTTTGATCTGATGCTGATTTGAAACCAGCAATACGCCCCGCTCAGAACGCAGTTTGCCGCGTTGCTCTGAGGTGCCCGAATCCACCCGCTCGTGCAACAAACGTCCTTCCGCCGTAAACCGATTTTCCTCCCACGCCTGTTCGAGATGAATCAAAGCGAACTGGCGTGAGCAGAAGGCATAGTGTTGCAGAGCGGAGATCATCAGATAATCATTACTACTTTCCATCCGTAAACTACTCTACCAATTTCTGCAAAGTTACTCCTTGCGGAAGTTCATTTCTAATAGTGACTTGATAATCTTTAAAACCACGTGCCACTTCTTCTTTTATTTTATTCACTTGAATGAGGTCGAATAATTTATGCGCATGTGCATTACCTAACTTGCTGTCGTGTTTAAAAACGTACAACCCACGAACGATCATTTCTCCACGTGCAGCAGAACGATCATGCTCAAACATATTACCAATTGCCTCCCATAGCAACGTTAAATCATTATCACTAAAGCCTGTTTGTTCAGCTAATGAAGCAGAGATAAATCCATGTGCTTGATACAAACCATAAGGCACAGTAAATTTGCGTCCCATCGTACGATTATCACCATCTTGTTTTTGAGCTTCCGCTTCTGTTGCCACTGCCATACGCGTAATTGAATGCTCAGAAGATACGATAGGATCAATCGAACGAGCAAAAGTAATTTGAACTGGCCCACGTACTTGCCCACAGTTAGTTCCTGTAGACATCACTGCACCGAAAGTACGTACATCATAAAAATTTTGACACATCCATTGACGCGCCTCCTCTACTTTGTCGCCTCCTTTTCGTTTTTTTTCTTCTTTTAATTGTTCACCAGCCCCAATAGCCACATATGCACGCTCATGAGTTTTATTCAAAACGGCTTTTTCTTTTACATAAATCTCATAAGGCGGCTGTTCACCTTTAACCAAGCCAATATAATTACGAATTTTACGTTTTAAGCAAACGTCAGTTACCAGCCCTTTTCCTGTTTCTGCATCAACTCTTGGCAAATTTCCAGCATCTGGGTCACCATTAGGGTTGCCATCTTTTACATCAAACAATAAAATAAAGTCATAACGGTTTTGAATAGCCATTTTTATTCTCCTTGAGGTTCATGGTTAGTAGATTCATTTTTCTTAAAAAAATCTTGTCGCTGATGATAATACCCGATCGCAAATCTGCCTTGATCTGAAAGATTCAATTGTGCAGGAAAATCAACGATATCATTTAAAATTTCACCAAGTAATTTTTCAAAATTGATTGCTCTTCCTTTATTATCAAGCTTCTTAATATGATGGGTTTTAAGACGAACCAAGGTGGAAAAAACACTGGCTGGCACTGTAGAAGCGGCAGAGTAATAACGATCCTTAATACCAGCATTAATTTCTCTACCATGCGCTTCATCTTGAATTTTTTCAAAAACCGCAAATAAACGACCTAACCTATAACCTACGTTTTTATTTTCAATATCTAATGACACTGTGACCTCCTTTTCAGGTTGTTTACGATTTAAATAGCCCTTGATGATTGCTGCTCGTGGATAATGAATCTCTTTGTCTGCACGAATGCGCCGCAATACTGATTGATATAAAGAATCAGGATATGGCAATCCATTCAAAATAGTACGCATCCATTCTCCTGCTAAATTAGGAGCAATATTTTCAGATTTACCTTGAATTGCCGTAGACAAAAGCATCCTCCATAAAGACAGATGATCGGGTTCATAATCCGCATGTACTATATTCAAGCCCTCAAAATGCTTAATAATTTTATGAGAAAAATCTCTAACCGTACCAACCAGCCAAAAACGCACCGAGATACGAGCTGCATTCGGTGACAAGCCCAGCACATAAAACTTTTTTGTTTGTTCTAAGTTGGGCATTCCACCTTTTTCAAGCGCCTTATACAATGATGTCACGGCATCGGTTAAAGCATCTGGATTATCTTTTTCAGGCTCACTAAATAAAGCACCAAAAGTGTTTTCCAATATGGATTCTTTATCAGACCAAAACACTACGCTTGCATCGCCCACCTGTATTTTTTGATTTGAGTTTTTCCTTAACAAATGATTGAGTGCAGTTGTATAAGCAAAGGCAGCTTTTTCACCAATGGGTGCATTTGCACCTTGAGATTTTCCATAAGAGTTAAAGGCAGAAAGATTAAAGGAAACAATATTTCCGCCAGTTGTGTTAGCATCTCGTACTCCTTTGATTGAAGGATGTAATCTAGCAACAGCACCTAATTCTCCAGTGATCAAACATATACCATGAGATTCCACTGTTTTATTCATATTACGAATTTTATCAATTACTACTCTGCGTTGAGGTACAAGCTCAATGCTATCTGTATTTAACTGAAAAGAAACAAAAGGATTGGCTTCCTTTATCTCTTGAAACTGCTCATGTGCTTCCAATGCATGAATGGGGTTATTACCTAAAAACTTCAAAACAGCCAAAACACCTTCATCTTGGCATGATAATAAATGAACACGATTGATAAAAGCAGCATGTTTTCGTTCCGCTTCTTCTCCAATACTATTTTCAGCACAAATACCGCAAGCGTATTCCGCTTTATCCCAGAGAAGATTTACTTTTACATTTTTTCCAAGTTTTCCTGCGCGTTTTTCTTCTTGAGGCACCAGGAAAGCTTGAGCCCGCAACTGCTTACCCACTGGTCGACGAGTATCTTTAATTTGTACTAAATTTCCTGCTGTATCTATGACGATTACAAACGGTATTTCTTTATATTGAAAACCCTCTGGAGCAATACCACTTTCTGAATCAGCGGCTTTTCGATCGTAATATTCTTTCAGCGCTTGCAGAATCATTTTCTTACCTCCGCACTATCCCATGCAGGAATTTCAATAACCCCCGCTCTCATTTCTGCATTAAAAAAACAAGGCTTTGGATTTTTGAGGTCTGAGTAATCTAAGTCATACAGCATCCAACCTAATGAACGAGTTTCATCAATATTTTTGGCCTCATTAGGTGGATCAGAAATCAGGCGGTAATCACACGAAAATTCTCTGCATCCCAGATAAGGCTGGTTAAAGCATTGTCCTTTTTCGACACGCCGCTCGAACATTTCTGTATATTTAGCATAATTTGAATTTATATCTTTAGTTTGATCAAATATTAAGTCGGCATAAATTCGATATTTCACATCACGTAAAAATAAACCTGCCCTTTGTTGTCTTTCTTCTTCTACAAAAAAACCTAATGACTCGAAAGATCCACCTTTCAAATGCTTTGCGGTTGGATTAGCAAAGACTGTCCCAACTTCGTTACGGCGAATCGTGACCCAGCGAATAGGATTCAGCACCTCGATTTTAGTTACCTGCCACCGAATGGCTGGCTTCCATAAAATGGCTTCAACAACTGCTCGTGCAGCCGAAGGCGTAATCACATCATAACTGACCCGCTCCACTTTCATTTCAGGACGAGTGAAACAAGCAAAATCCGCAGATACTTCAACACAGTAGTTCTTAGCCATAAATTATCCTCTAAAAATAGAAAAACCGAAGCATTATCTACACCATCCACGCTTCTGGATCACCAGAATATAACTCTTCTAATGATAATAGCCCTTTTGTCTCATCATAAGCATTGGTCACACAAATAGCCCAAATACCCAAAGTAATTTCTTCAATAGCCCCAATATCTCTCAACTTTTTAAATTGTGATTCGTAAACAGTCACTGAATAACGCTGTAAACGCCGCTTTGCTTGCCGTGTTAACTGAGCCTCTGTATTTTTTGAACGCAAAATACCAATCCATTTTTCCGCTTCTTGATCGTAAGGAATCAAAATATTATGGGTAGCGCTGTCATCAATGATTTTAAATTTCTCTGCTGCTGAGCGAAATTGAACGTAACCCTGACTTGCATCTTTCGTTAATAATTCCACAATGCCTTTTGCATCAAGGTTTGTTTGGCTAAAATAATGTTCAAAATATTGAGAATATAGCCATGGATCAATTAGATTTTCTGGACATTGAGACAGAATATTTATAGTTGCCTGCTCAGCAAATCTAAGCATTCCTTTTGGTGATTGGTTTGGCGGAACAAACACAAACACTTTCCCTTTGCTCAACTTGCCTTCACGATTACAACGTCCTGATGCCTGTATGATTGAATCAAGTCCAGTCAAGGCACGATATACCACTGGAAAATCCAAATCCACACCCGCTTCAACAAGTTGAGTACTGATTACTCTAACGGATTCACCTCTTGCAAATTTTTGTTTAATATCACCAATGACTTTAGATCGGTGCTGACCACACATCAAGCCAGATAAATAGAGGGTATCTTTTGGCATTAATGCATACAACGCCTGGCTATCTTTTCGAGTATTTACGATTGCCAATACAGAATCATACTGCAATATTTGCTGCGCAATGTCTTCCCAACTTGATCGAGACTTCAGATTCTCAGGTACAGAAATTGTAACACGAGTTAACTTGGCGTTCAGTTCTGGAACATTTGGAATAATCTCATGAATATGATCAAAACCACGTAGCCTAGTTTTACCAAAAGAATCTTTTCGACTTGCCAATGCAGGTTGCGTTGCCGTGCTTAATACCAAACTTACACCATAGTATTTCACTAACATGTTTAATATGTCTAACGTAGGCTGCAAAAATTCTGGCGGCAACAATTGTGCCTCATCCATAATGATTACTGAGTTAACAAGATTATGTAACTTTCGGCATCGACTACTTTTTGCTGCAAATAATGATTCCAGCAATTGTACGTTAGTAGTTACGATAACAGGGGCATCCCAATTTTCGGTAGCCAATCTACTAGCAGAGTCTTCTTGCTGTGGCTCTAAATTCGAATGATGCTCTATCACACCATCACCAAAAATGTCTCGATATTGCTTCGCCGTTTGCTCGATAATACTTGTATAGGGTATTACGATAACAATTCTCTTTTTATCGTATTTGAGTGCATGCTCTAACGCAAAAGCCATACCAGATAATGTTTTACCACCCCCCGTAGGCACTGTTAGTGAAAAAACACCTGGTTCATGCTGTGCTGCATTGCGACAGTCACTCAAAATTTCTCTACGAATCTGATTAACAACAGACTGAGTAGCTGTTGCCTGTTTCTGTTCAATATAATGGTCAAACTGAATTTTAAATGACTTTAAAGAATAATCTGTATCTCGAAACTCGCTTTTTTCGGGCGACATAAAGCTTTCAGTATCTAAAAAATCCGCATCCACCAAGCAAGAAAATAGCATTCGTATCCAAAGATGCAATCCCTCACTTCCGCCTACAGATTTAGATGTTGGTAATATTGGATTCAATATATGCTTTGGAACCTGCTCTTTCAATGCCTCATCAAGATAGTGTTTCTTTTTCCCTTCGTCTATTCTATTTGATAGTGTAGCGCCAGCGCTTTCAACAGAAAACCAATCTGGCAAACCGGCATGATGCCCTGCAATTAGATATGCCAGCACCACTCCTATATTGTTTAATTTATCAAAAGCATAAAGCGCACCAGCAGTAGAATGGTCAACTTTCCCCTTACCTTCAATATGTGCTTCAGTATCATATCCGGATGCCCTTCTCAGATAGCTTTGAAAAGCGGGACGATACTTTCCTAAATCATGCCACAACCCAGCAAGTTGAGCCCAATCATTGCTACCAAAGGAAGCGGCTTTTTTACCCGCAATACGGCCGACTTCACGTAAATGTTCTTCTAACGGATGAACCTTCCATTCACCGTTAGAGTTCTGTTTTACATGGGCCAGTTTTTCAGTTGTCATTTTATAGCTTCCAGCAACTGTCCCGGACGAGCAATGAATTTTATATTAGTCATTCAGCATTCGTTCTTATTTTGCATTAAGGTAAATTATATATGATTAGTTATCTCATAACACTAAGCGTCACACAGCTGCCCCTTAAATTGAACCAATTGCAAAATTGGCAGTAGCGTCAAAAGCGGAAAAAAGCTAGTAAATTAGCCAATACACTGCTGTTTTTGATTGTGGCTTGGTTCTTGTTGCCAATATGGTTTCACCTTCGTGCAGCAGAACACCAGCAACGCAATAATTCAAATTATGTGTCATTGTTATTTTCTCCCACTGTTTAATTTATGCAATTTTCTGCAAACTTAAAAACTTATTTCGCAAGCGAGTAAAGAAGCTGGTTTGCTGTGCTTCTAATTTCTGCGCGTCAATCACAGCAACTGGTTCGTTTTTGGTCGATCTAAAAATTACAACCGCCGAAGGAAATGGCGCACTGGACTTGGCTTCACCAAATCTCACGCGTCCCTGCATTAAACGCACCTCCACTCCTTCTTTGGGTTTATGTTGGCTGCCGTCCCACACAAACTCATGCCAATATTTGGTATCGGTTCTGGCTGGTAGCAACATAACCACCAGTTGTGCTTCGCCAATCTGAGTAGACTCATATCCTTTCTCTATCCATTTTTGGATGGTTTTACCGTATGGCGGATTACACCACACTACGCCATCCCAAACCTGAGCAAGCCCATCCTGGGATTTATCAAAATAACGTTCACACTTTGCATTTTGTTGGGTTGCACAAACATCCAAGTTAAAGTGAAATTCCTCATTCAAGGAATTAAAAAGCGCTTGAGGGGTAGCCCACTCTTCTGACGCACTTGAAAATAAAGCCGACAAGTCTCTACGCGGAGTTAACTGTTGGTTCTCTTTAGCTGATTCTGTATTGGTTTTCGCTGTTTTTTTCATATTCACATGTCCTTGAGATTCTCTTGTTATTAAGATTCTCTGTATTGGCCAATGGCAGCGGAGGTTTAACCCTCCGCCACTCTTGAATCAACAACGAATGATACGTGTTTTGCACTATTGATCTTCGCCAGAATCTGAATCCTCTTCGTCTTCATCATCTTTGCACCAGCCAAGCTCAACCGCATCATAAGCAATTCGCTCAGCGGCGTACCAGACCAATAAATTTTCAAAAGAAATTGCATCGTCGGCACCATCCGCCGCACCAAAGATGGCAACATATTCCAAAGCATTGTTATATCCGGCATTGTTGGCGTCTTCACGCAACATTGCCCAGATTTCACGCTTATATTTATCATATAAAGCCTGGGTGTCTCGATAGTAGGTTAACCCACTAAAACCACCCTTCGCTCCATATTGGGATAAATCTGCCATTTGATCGCGATCAAAACGATCCAACATCCATTCTTTGAAAGTAGCAAACTCTGTTTCTTCCATATTCATTACTCCAGCAATACCGGAGATAGAAATTCCACCAGGGAATTTCTTCCCCAGTGGGTTGATTTAACAGTTCAGGTATTTTGTACACTACGCAGCAAAGTGCATCGTAATTTTACTTTTCAGCTTTGACTCCGCCTCAATGGTATTGATCAGATCCAGTAAGCGCGCTTGCGCGTCTCTTAACATGATCCGATCTAGCTCATCCATTAAGGGAATCATGGCATAAAGCGAATGAATTTCTTTGCCCAGTGCATTAATGGTCATATCCAGACTAATACGATTATTTGCGTTTCTCATTTTGATTTACTCCTTTTAGGTTTTTACAAAGTATGGGGAGCAAAATCTCCCCCAGGGGAAGGTTTAACTCCCCTGAGGGTTTACAACTATTGGATTTATTGGTTTAGCGATGTTGGGCTAATTCAGCTCTAATGCGCTCCTTACGGGCTGCCTCAGACTCTACTGCCTCCATCTCTTTGGCCACTTCAGCTTTCCACGACTCAACCAAAAATGCTTTACGCACGTTGATCTGAATGCTGATGCGTTTTTCGCCTTCTTTGGTTTGCCACTCGCGATAATCGAGTTCACCGATAATCGACAGCGGTTTACCAACAGCGACTTTACCTTTGACAAAATTGATATGGTTGCCGAAAAACATCAATGTATGCCATTGCGGTCTTTCAACTACCTCACCATTCGACTTTTCGTAGCGTTTGTTCGTCGCCAACGACACTCGTGCAAATGGATTCTTGCCACTGGTTTCATCAAAGATTTCTACCTTGCCAACATTTCCACATAGTTCTATTTGATTGTGATACATACTCATTGCTCCTATTTTGATTTACGATTTAAAAGGGAATCATGCCAGCCCCTGTCGGGAGTGAACAGAATCCCCGGGGGTACAACACATTACGACGCCATTCTCAAGCTGCCATGCAACGCTCGAATTTCATCAAGCGTATAGTCATGCTCAGGCGCTTTATAAGGCAGGCTCGGTGGTTTAAAACACCAGCTGCGTTTACTTTGAGAATATTTGAAACCGGCACCGCGCAAGTCGGCGGCATATTGTCGGTTAGATCCTTCGACCCACAGCCAATTACCCACCTGTTCGACATTCACTTCAAGGTGTAAAATCCCCTCCAGTGCTGTTTCCAGTTCTTGCGTAATACGATCCCAGTCGACATCACGATGATTTTTCATAGCATAACTCTCCTTTTGGTTACGGTTAAAAACCCTTCAGGAGAATGCACCAACCCCGCAAGGGATCATGCAATCCCCTGTGGGTGGTTTAAAACTCGTTATTAGTACTCAGTTGGCAACATCAGCACATACCGATTAGCGCCTCCATCGTGGCAAAGAAAAAACCGAATGCTCGGTGTTTCTTTAACCGCTTTGAATGCTTCATTCTCAATCATGAGATCGGCAAAACTGTATCGCTTACTGAACAGCACCTTGTCGTTACCATCACCGACCAACAACTTGCCCTTCCCTTCTTCGGGTGCCATAAAATCCACCGCTAGAAAAGGATACTGATTCGGGAAATCTCGTATCTTCCGCGAATACAAGGCAATATCATTAATCAGCCAATAACAATTGAGTGTTTCTGCGATCCACTGAACCCCATCGGTATATAAAATTCCAAACGGATTTTTATACCAATTCTGAGCACCAATGAATTGCTGACTTTCAGCCATTATTTGAGGACTATAGATGTTACTCATAACTCTCCCCCTCAACTGGCGCCAACACCATTGTCTGCGACATCTCAGCTTCAATAAGCCGAATTGCCTCTTCCAACAGATTATCTTTAACGATTTTTACATAGTCGATTTTCATAGATTTCTCCTTTGTTTATGGGTCTAACACTTCATCCACAACGAAGAAACCCAACCGACCCCAGCGGGGAAAGCAGGCTTCCCCATTGGGTGATCACATCATTTAAAAAAACATCGCATCGTATTAACGAGCGTTCATCATCTCCTTAGCCGCATAAACCAACGCACCAACCACAAACCCTCCCAGCAGCGTCAATAAAATACGCGGAATGGGGCTTTTAGCTTTATTGGCAGGAACGGCTGGTTTAACAGCAGATTCAGACACGGAAGTTTCCTGTAGCGAGGACATAACCACCACATTGACCGTTGGTGGTACTTGTGATGCCGAACCAGTAGGAAACACTTTCTTTAAAAAATCCCCCTTTAAATCTGGGAGAGATTTTTTTGCCCGTTCAAAATCAGGGATACGAACACCCTCATGAATAAACGGTACAATCCAGACGTAGTTATGCAACACATAACAACCAAATCCACGCAAGCGAAAAATCTCTTTGATGTGATGGATCACATCGAGCGCCTTTTGGCTATCCGCTAAATCGATACACTCTCCGTCTGCTAAAACGGGCAGTTGTCTCAATTCAGAGGCTTTCAAAGTAGTCATCACCGGCAGCGCATCTGCGAATGTCGCAAACATTCTGTCTTTGTTTTCTACCAAGGTTAGATGTGGTTTCTTTATTACTGCTCTGGTTTGTGCCATTTTTTTCACATGACCAGACACATTCTTAAGCGCAACAGCGGGACTAGACATTACATTCTCCTTTTTATTTGGTTTTAGTTATTGGCTTTTTATCGCCATAGAAAAACCGGAGAACGAACGCCACCCTGGGGGATGTTGTTACATTCCCCAGTTGGGACTCAAAACGTGTCAGGTGTTGAATTAATCATAAAATACCTTACACGCATCATTCAGTTGTTAAAGATCATTGCCAATTACAGCATTTGCCAGCGTCATGGCGACACCACGACTAACAGCCTTAAAAAACAAGGCATTTGTTAGCAGCTGCGTCAAAACATTCATTCAACAGACATAGCAAAGCTCGGCCGCTGACAAACGTCAGGGCGCAAGCAAGCCATTTCTGGACTGCAGATGAAAAAATGCGAGTCAGCACACGAAGTGCTGAGATAAGAGACATCGAACCGATATCGATGTGATGCGACGATCAGATACAAAAACCATCTGATCGCAAGTACTAATATTTCTCGTTCTTCTACTCGTGAGAGTGGCGGGCAAAGGCTGGCCGGAACTTTTAAGATAGCATCGAGAGCTACCATTAAAACATCGATACTTGAGAACCCAGCTTACTGTTATCAGTAAGGGTCACGACTCCAAGGGTGGCGGTGACGATTAACAGACGCCTTTAACATCAAGCGTTTCACGGCATCTCAGCCGATCATCAGTGTTATCCAAGATCGCATTATAATCACAACAAGATCTAAATGCAACCACTATTGATCATTATTGATCAAAAAAATATTTTATTTAACACCTCCTCCCTGTGCAATCTGTTGAGCACCCTCAAATTTACTGCCATTCAGAATCGGCATATGTTCAGCGACAATGGCTTGCATCAATACAAGCCGATCTTTTACCGTTGTTATCTGCCGGGTTCCTGGCTGAAACTGAGAAATACGCGTCATCAACTGAATCAGTTCCTGCTTATAACGATCCAGTTTTTTTCTCATAATGCGTCGTTTTGCAATCAAACGGACGGTGATACAAAACTCTGCCAGACACATCAGGTGATCATAAGCGCATAACAATTGGAAAAAATAGACAGAGACTGGGTTGCTGATCGCATAACTGAAATAAGGCTGTAATGGCGGGAATTCAATTTTTTCAGGGAATTTATGCGCGATAAAATAAGCCAGGCGCTTACTTTCACGAGTAAAATATCCCTCTAATTTGCGCATGGTCAGATACCACTCATACAATTCACACATCT
Source organism: Thiotrichales bacterium (assembly GCA_947478525.1). Lineage (GTDB taxonomy): Bacteria > Pseudomonadota > Gammaproteobacteria > Francisellales > CACEW01 > CANJVU01. The sequence continues at coordinate 36,152 of CANJVU010000003.1, read as the reverse complement.
CACCCAGTGCACCACGCTGAGCCGCGTAGAATGTTCTCCCTATTTTAAGAAATGCCGCATCAAAACGACGAACACCAGGCTCAACCAGCAAGCTCAATGCCCAGACTGTCTGAGTTGAGCATGGTTTAAGGATCAATGTGTAACTCATACACTACCCTCCTCAATGGCGGTAATAATGCCAGAAACAGGTTCTATACAATGAACATTGAAATGTATCGTTACCAGGTACAAACGTACCACTGGTGAGTTTGCTTGCTTAAGCTGATAAGCTTCTGTTGCCAGAACCCCTTCACTCAGCAATGTTTTTTTAATCTCACCCACCGCCATTTTTGTATGCAGTGCGAATCCCACCAGCGCACTTTCAGAAACATAAATCTGGTTTTGCTGCTGAATGAACATCTCTGGCGTTTTGAAAAAATAGCTGCCCTGGTTTAGCGGATGTTGCCTCATTTCCCGCTGTACCCATTTAAAAAATAATTCTGCAGATGCGACACTTTTTGCTGCTACTTTTTTATCAACGGCTCCATTCTGCTGAGCTACTTGTTGCTGAGCCTTGCCTTGTTCTGGCATCTCAATAATTTCCAATATCTGCCATAAGGGTTCTTGCAGATCAACATTTAAAAAAAGTGCGGTTAGATTGCCCTGTAGCAATATGCCCAACTCTGACAAGCGATACATTTCACGGAATAGAACCTCTTTTGCCTGATTCCATTGAATGTGAATCATCAAATTACGATATGGTGATACTTTTTTATTACCCACCACAGCTTCTTCTTGTGCCGCAATACAGCGCAACGTAATCGTCAGAACAATCAACGCCACATAAGCATGAGCGCAATTAGGATCCTTCAATGATTTGTATAATGCTTCTTTAGAGATTTTACTAACGGATTGCTTTAACTCATGGGTAATCAACTTTACCATTTCCGTTGGGTTTGCTACTTCGGTTAAGATATGGCGTTCATATAGACTATCTAACACTCCTGGCACCAACCATTGCTGAAATAATTTTAAAGACTCATGTGGCAAGACTGCTTCAATTTCTTGGATATTGGCGCGAGGAAATACCAAGCGTGGTTTTGGTTTTCTGGAGCGCAGTAAAACCAATACACCATAACCACCCCACATACCCCACAAAATAAGGTACGCCAAGATCCCACACCAATCAATTAAGAGATCGCTCAACAACCATAGTATGATAGGCACGACCGCTAAAACTGCACACTCAAGCCATATTACTCTATTATGCATGGGTGGCCTCCTCAACTGCGGCAATAATGGCTTGTGGATCAGTTTCACCCGCAAACACCTTGGCCTGACTAGGCTTATTGGTTGGCGTAATCAGAAAAAATGGCGTACCACTATGATATTGATTCAACAGACTCAATCCCTCGGCCATATTGTTAAGCACCCATTTCTGGTGCATTTCGCTCTGAAAAACGGGGGTATTTAAATGCTCCTGAGTTAGCCAGTCAGCCGTTTGATCTTGCGTGTAAGCACGTTGCATCAAGATATGGTCGTATTGCATAAAATCATGCGACTCTTTTGCGATCACGTAGCCTGCACTGGCCTGATAGAGTGAGGTGTCGTTAACAACCGCTACCGGAATAACCCGCACTTTGAGATCAGGATCATGTTGCAATAGATAATCCACCACTGGCTGCATGTTGTGACAGTGAATGCATTGGTAATCCATGACTTCAGTCAGCGTGACCTTACCGTTAGGATTGCCAACCACAATGGCTGCTTGCGTCAGTGTAAAACCACACAAGCAGATTGCTGCGAACATTAACTTAACCTTTGCCATGCTTATTTTCTCCTGCTTTTTTCGTTTCAATGTTTGTGTGGCGCTTCTTAAAATTCACAATCTCAATCAACTCAATAAAATCTTTGGGTGCTAATGAATCATTTTTAGGGAGCGGTATTTGCACCTTGGATAACGTGCCGCCATTGGTGAATAAAAACGCATGCCCCTTGGGTAAGTTGATCAGGTCGCTCACATGCAACATCGGCACTGGTTTATTGCTAACACGGGTATCGGTACTGGTATTGAAATAAACTCCATCGGTTGCCTGTGGCATATCGTTGGTACTAAAGCCTTGAGCAACGCTCAACATTTCGACTTCCGGCAATTGATTAACCAGCACATCTGCCGTGTCTTTATTTTTAACCCGCATCATGATTAAGGTTTGCAAGTTGCCCTCTAACATTTTAGCCTTATCTGCGTTACCACCAAATGCTGCCCCGAGGTCATTGATGGTTTGCGCTGCTGCGGTAATCTGGAAGCCCGCACCACCACTTTTGTTTAATAGTGTAATAAACTGATCCTGTACAATTTCTGAGAATTCATCACAATAAATAGCGGCTTCTTGTTTTTCATTGGCGTTGTAAATACGCGCAGCACAAGACACTAAATCAGAAATAACGGCTTTACCCAGAGCTTCAGATACCTCACGGTTGGCCAATGAATTAAGTCCAATGTAAATTACCTGTTTACGCTTGATGGCTTCAATCAATTTTATTTCCGGCTGCACACAATCATTCTCAAATGAAAAGATATCGCTGGCGTTGCTCTGATTAATCATGTCGAGTACTGGACCGACACTCGCAGTAATCTTTTGATAGTAGGTTGAATCCAACGCTGCTGCGTCATAAAGCGGTACGATGATGTCGTTAATCAATTGCTCAACACCCTGTGCTTTGGTAATACTGTCTTCAATAAACTTCTGTAAATATTTTTTGATGGCACTGGAACGTTTGGTATCAGCGGATGCCTCAACCTTTTGGCCTTGAGCATTGTTGCGTTGCTCAAATTGTTTCAGTTCTGCTTCCACCATATATTTGCCAACCTCGCTCAGATAATTGGGGTCTTTGGCAGGCAGTACCGAATCGGCGTATTGCAACAGCAACACTTCTGGTCGGGTAATGTAAAAGCTGACATTGCGGTAATTGATCGGAATATTTAGTTCTTTCAAGCATCGCGCAGTAATATTGAGGTACTTCCAAGCGAAGTCTTTAAATTGCGCGCCTTCGCCACTGGTTTCCATCGCACTTGTCACACGAGTGGCCACATCAGAAATATCCACATAGGACGATAGCGTGTTTAAGCGTGCCGATAATTCAGGAAAGCCCACATGGAGAATTTTAAAATCTTTTAAGCGTCCGGCAACCTTGCAGGCAGCGTATATATCCCGCAAAATTTCCAAATCCCCTTTCGGATCAAGAAAAATAACCGCCTTGCCTCGGCGAATGTCTTGGTTAATTAAAATTGATAGCAACCGCGTTTTACCAACCCGTGTGGTACCAAGAATCAGTACATGGCCATTGCGAATCGATTCTAAAATACCGATGGTTTTTTCAGAATCACCCAATCCATGTAACCAGGCTTTACCGCCAATATCTGGCAAGGCACGCCAGGGGTTTAATATGGAATCCCACTTTAAAAATCTTGCTAACCCATTATGGTGATCACTCTCATAGCGGCGTGCCATATCGTACAATTTGCCTTTTTGCTTAAATGCTTCGTTTTCCACCTCGGCAATCAACGCTTTGCGTTGAGTATGAATACCCTGCCACTCAAAACCTTGCCCCACATACTGCAAACCTTTTTTAAGAGGTACTTCTGTAGTGCTCATCTCAGTGGTTTTTAAAGTCAACAAACGACATTGAAAGCGAAACACCTGCCATCCTTGAAAAGCGCGATAGGCTCCAAACCCAATTAAAATAGCTTCAAACGTCGCCAGATAGATGCCGGACAACAGAAAATAGTGGGGGTATAAGAACACCACAATAGCACCAACACCAAAGACCAACGCTGAGTAAAACTCAATCGCGTTACGAAAAGGATTTTCAATCAAGTGCTGGTTTTTCATAGTCCATTGCAGTTTGTTGTTACAAACGCAATATTAAACCCGCTGGTTTTAGATCAGCATTGAGGATAAACCGCAGATTTTTGGTGTGAGGGTTTTTAAAAATCGCGGGGAATAATTACCTGGAGGGCAATGATATTAAGCCCTGCAAAGCAAACCCAAAAATATCAGACTGACTTTTAACCCTCACATTTTTTACGATTTGAAAATATTTCAATTATTCACAGATCCAATCAAACAAGGTAAATACGATTTATGGCACATCTAGAGAAGATGCAGCTCCAGCTCCGTCTACTGTTCCTCCACCAGTCCATAAATCACGAGCACTGGGTGATGGTAATTCAGCACTTGTAGCAGCATCATAATTACGAAAATCTCTTTCGAATTCACCACGACCCTTATACAAAAGCTCATCTAATGGAGTTCGTCCAGCTAAATTTCTCATATTTACCAAATTCTCATCTTGCGCAATACAGGCGTCTAAAAGAGCGGTTAAAACCCCTTTGTTACCACGAGTTGATAAAAAAATATGTAAAGGCGTATTACCCTCACTATCTGTTCTGCAAATTATAGTTGGAACAGCCTGACACAACTCACTTACTTTAGCAGCATTACCAGCCTGTATCGCAGAACACAACACTTCCCAATGAGACTCGGTAGAAAGAGATGAGCTATCTTGAGCTTTTTGAGTATTCTGACTTTTTTTAAATAAATCGGCTAACTCTCGACCAAATAATATTTTCGGTTGTATTGTGGGAACTATAACCGTTGCAAAAACCGAAGATAAAGACTTTCCATCATGCTTAAGACCTTTACCTGTATTGTCCTGAATATCAAGCTTCCAGTTACGTTTGCCGTCAATAAAATGAACATCCAACCTTAAATAACCAAACTTTATGAAGTTATCACTCTCGTAAAGAACCATATCATCTTTTGAAGCAATATCCTCCATAAATGCCACATAGTTGGCTTTCAATTCATCGAGTGAAATATTCGGAAGTCCTGGATAGCTTGCTTTAGTTATCTCACTTCTTAATACCGCACCAATCATCAAAGAGCGCTCAAGTTTTACAATACCCGAACCCCAAAGTTTTTCAAGCCCCTCTGGCAACTCTATGTTTAAATAAGTTATTCCAGCTTCAAATTCAAAAAAACGTTGCTCTGCTGATGCAGTTGCGGCAGCACTCATCGTGGCATATCTTCCCGCATCTTTTCGACCCAAAGCATCACCCAACGAAGCACTTGCAACAGCCATCTGATCTGCTCTTCCTGCACGACCAACATCAACTAGCATAGGATATAACATTTTTAGATCTGGTGCTGCGGGTATCGCACAAACCAATTTTTGCTCCAAAGATGCGTTTGCTATTTTCAAATCTGCTCTGCTATTAAACCATTCAGGCGAACATCGTGCATACAGCACATCTGCAACCCTAATTTGCCATTTTGGCTCTCGACCAACAATCACTCTCGCTTCAAAAATGGGCGAACCTGAGTCACCTGGTTGCGGGCTAGTACCATCAAGACATTGATAAATGACTGGATACACGCCTGGTTTAGACATTTGCTGAATAAATTTTATGGAGTCGCCAGACGCACTATTATCCAAATAAAAATGATAAGTTTCTATTAGGCCAACATCATCTGTAAACTCTGTGGAAAGCCCTCTTATTTCAAACACCCCTGACACATTACCATTAATGACCACAAGATCAGGTGCTGTATCACGTTCGCTTGGGCGATGGTAGGATTTTGTAACACTGAGTGGTAATAGCGTCCCTCTAAAATCAGAAAACTCCGCCTCATCAAGTAACTCTTTACAAGAAAGAACATGGGCATTAGAAACCAACCATTCTTGATGTTGAAAAAAACCCATGCCACGAATGCCATTACGAGTTTGAATAAAAACCAACGACGGCAAAATGGTTTCAGTGATAGCATCATCTAAACCAATCTTTCCATCAAATTTTTCTTTGGCTGCCGCAGCTCTACGGACATCCATTAAAACTGATTCTGCTTTATACATCGCAAGTTGCCTCTCTCTGTCATCACCATGAAACATTGGCCACCTCAATATCTAAAAATCACCTAATTCAGTACATCCCAATTTTTGCATTTCCGCACATCATCTAGTTAGCTTGATGTGTAAAACGTTGGATCAGACATCACTGTGCTGCTGTTATCTTTCAAAATCGCCTTAACAACATACAAATTATTCGGCACATCTGTCCAAGGTTGCGGTGTCAAATATGTTTTAATCATTCCGGTGGTTGATCCCAGCAACTGATAGTACGGCTGAGTGTCAGGACGCCAATAAATCTCATAATGATCGACGTCTTGATTGGCATCTCCTGTAGGATCAGTCCAGGTCAATTGAATCTGATTATTCAGATTACTTTCTTCTGGATCTTGCGGCGGTTGCAATGCACGATCAAAGGTTAATGGCGTCGCAGCATCAGAAGTATTCAACGTAACCGTAAATGTTTGAGTACCGGTTGAGTTATTGGTAAATCGACTACCAACCCACCCTGCTGCACCATCTGGGTTATCATAGTTAATTGAAAACTCATAATCTGCTTGATAAGGGTCAGTGATTTGAATCATATAGGTGCCACTGGCAGGCACATCTATTTCAACACTGCTATTATCAAAACGATATAAGTCCTGCTCTTGATTACCCTTCAACGATAGAGGATGTCCGTTGATATCGGTCACGGAAACAATCGGCTCTACCCGACCTTTCGTTGAAATGACCAACATGGTTGTCGGCGAAGCGTCACGCAACGGTGGTGCGCTCAAGGGGTTTACTACAATAAAATATGCTAATTGATTGGCATACCAACCTATCAACGCTGAATGTTCATGATTTTGTATCGGGTTTGCTATCGGAAGACTATTGGTAAATGCCATGCTACTTTGCAATACGGTACCATCTCCTTGAGTGCTTATTGCGGGAGAACCTTGAGGAACACCATCCAGATATTGAGCAGAAGGAGCACCCACTCTAATAATATTAACGGTATCTTGCCCCGTTCCAGGGAAAAACATGGTTTGCACTCCAGAGCTATCTGGCGTTAACACACTAAGCGGTGTATTAAACTGATATAGATTTCCAGCAGGATCTACACATCCTTTTGGGTTTAAACAAGGTATGCCGTCTAAGGCTTCTAAGAACGTATTTTCTTCTTTAGATTTAATAGGCGCTGGATTACCCATCGCCGTTTGTAGTGCATCTTGATAAACCGGCATCAATTGCCCAGGAGATGGCGCCCTCATATGCAAAAATGAATATACCTTATTATTATTACATTTCGTTGGAGTGAAGGCATTCCAACCCCAGCCGAATTTGCAAAGATGCTTGTCCGTGTTTTTTCCTTCATATAAATAATCTAATGTGTTGGTATAAAAATATAAAGATGAATCTCCCACAATGGTATCTGAAGTAATGGGGTCACCTCCTTCGACTGTATAATATACCTTGTCAGAACCAAGATTAGGCGTCCCCACCATGGCAAATTTACGCACATCATTATTATAACTGGGTGATTGTATGTAAGAACGAGTGATCAATCCCCCCATGCTATGAGCAATAATATCAACCTTTGTTGCACCTGACTTGCTTTTTGCTTTATTGATCCAGGGAATTAAATATTTATCACGAGCGCTAGGAAGTGATATTGACCAATCATAAGGAACATCAAACATGGTACAACCTGCTTTATATCCATTTGCCTCTAGTTGATCTCTTAAACTACCCCAACCCACCGCACTATTTGGGTCATGAAAGGTCAATACGTTACTATCCCATTTTGGTGGCTTCGCTGGCAAACTGGGATAAATCCAACCAGAACTCTTAGAGCCCATAATCCCAGGAACCAACAACACCGGTACTTTCACACCTGCCAAATCCGCAGCACTACAGGTAGTAACCAACGTCACTTGTGTCGTTACTGGTCGTCCAGAAGCAAGTGAAATAGGCTGAATATAATCCTCGACTCCACTCATCGAAACATCTAAATACGCGTTTCCAGCAGGAATTCCTTTTAACGTAAAATTACCATTTGTATCCGTGGTTGCCGTGCATTGTACCTGAGGACAATACAAAGGAGGTGTGCTATTAATATAATCTTCCGGATCTGCGCTATATAGCGTAACAGTAGCACCTGGAACTGAATTGCCTTGATCATTATCCACCACAGTGCCAGATACTGTAGCATCTTGAGGAATTTGACCGGAAGCATTAGTAACATCAAACTCAATACTTTGGCCATATTGCTCTTCCTGGCTGATAGGATCTTGCCAACTCAACAGCAACGCATCATTTTTACCCGGCGCATACACGGTTGCATAACCCATCCACTCACCACTGCGATCTAAAGTAACGTATGAGGGAGAGACTGGCCCTCGGGTGCTGAACAAATAAACCGTAGTATTCGCACTGGCAGGACCATTATTCGCACGCACATCCACAACGAATGCCTGATTAATTTGTTGCGGCGAAGTAATGGGCATTACCACCATATTGAGCGGTACCGTCTGCCAGATTAATCGCGCATAATCGCGTCCTTCTTGCATTTTCCAGCTATTGGTAAAATCCCAGCCAATGTAACTTGGTTCTAAAAACATCTGACTGGTGGTACGAGGTGTTCCTTTGCCGGTATCATTTTGACCAGAAGTGTCCGTGTTGTAATAAGAGCTGGACACGCTGCCACCATTGAGTTTTGCTAGCAATCCGCCACCAACACTGGTTGCGTTTACTTGACCGGTTGAATAGTCATTACTGATGGCACCATCATTCACACTCGCCAACCCACCTGCGATAGAGCCATATACTGAGGCTTCAGAATAGCTATTCACTACCGATCCATCACCCTGGTTCCAGCCCAACAAGCCGCCCGCGTTAATAAAACCAGTGACATTACCCGTTGCATAAGAAAGTTGAAGCACGCCGTCATTGACACCAACTAACCCACCACCCTCTACTCCGAGAGCTTTATTGCCACCCATGACTGTGGCATCTGAGAAGCAGTTGGAAATAGCCCCTGCAGTAACCGAATATCCAACAAGGCCGCCGACAAAAAAAGAGCCTTGCACATTTCCATGCCCTTGGCTATTAGCAATTTTTCCGGTATTGTAACCCGCAATAGCACCGACAGAACTTCCCGTATCAATAGTACCCGTAGAACCTCCCGTATAAGTACCCTGCGCTGAAACATTGGTAATGGTTCCACTATTATTGGCAACCACACCACCCAAAGTCGAAGCGTTTGGCGCGTTGGATGAAATGTTTTCATCCGCAAAATTAACATTGGCAATAACACCAGATGAAGTCGCAAAAACGCCTACCGCTGTACCATTAGGCTGATTGATATAAACGTTGTAAATGCTGTGGCCACCGCCATCAAAATTGCCAGTAAAATTGCTGATGGGTAGAAACCCAGCACCGCCATTCCAATTTTGCGTATCCGCGCAATTAATGTCTGTCATCAGCTGGAAGTTACTGCCAGGAGATTGGCTCATATTTTGCAGATCTGTACAATTCGCTATTTGGTACAACCATCGTAATTGAGGATAAGAAACCGTAGCATCCAATCTCCACGTATTCGTAAAATCCCAACCACTAAACGTACTGCTATTTTGCATTTGCGCCGTCGTCGCTCCAGTACCACCGTATGAGCTTGAGAGACCTGAGGTTTGGGTATTCCAATAAGAATTATTGATTACTCCCGTATTGAGCCCTGAAAAACCACCCACATTATTGCTTTTGCCAGAAACTTTGCCAATAGAATAGCCATTGCTGATATTGCCTTGTTGGTTAGACCCAATAAACCCACCAATATAGGCATTACCAGTGACCGCTCCAGTAGCATACGAATCTGATATCGTTCCATAACTGGAACCTACCAATCCTCCCACATAGTTACTTCCACTCACAACTGCAGACGAATAGCTGGTAGAAATTTTATCATCATTCTGACCCACCAATCCACCCACTGCCTGACTTGTGCTCGTTACATTACCACTGACAGAATCATAAGCAACTATCCCATTGGTGTGCAAACCAATAAGCCCTCCGACAAAATCTTGCCCAGTAATATTTACATTGGAAAGAATCACAAAGCTAACGACACTACTGCCTCCTGTATTACCAAAAAGACTAACTTGATTGGTTGTGGGACGGTTAATATATAAATTGGAAATGTTGTAATTATTACCGTTGAGCGTTCCATCAAAAGTATTATTATCGCTGCCAATGGGTGCAAACCCAGCACCTCCATTCCAAGTTTTGGTAGCCGAGCAGTCAACATTATTGATAAGCGCATAGCTTGCCGTCATATTTTGGCTCATGTTTTGCAAATCTTGACAGGTTGCAATTTGATAAGGATCTGCCAAAGCACCAGATCCTGCCATTTTTGCAGAAGCTCCGTAAGCAGTAATAAAAGCCATGCTGCAAAAAACAATTAATAATCTAGAAAAATTTTTCATGAAGTATGCTCCGCTATTTGCTTGGCGACGATTCTATCAGTCAAGCTGATTTTTTATAAGCAGAGCACACAGTTTTACCTTTTGTTTATTTTCAGTGTATTGTTCAAGACAATAGAAACACCACCGCAAAACACAACACAACTCCCAGCACCATCCATTTTAAACGAATAGCACGGGTAATATTGGCCTCTGACCATTGATTCTTACGACCATGGCTTTTGATATAAAGCGGCCACCACCAGAGGGTAGAAAGCACAAATAATCCGTGTCCAATCCAAAATACCCAATGATATTGGCTAAAAAATCCCTGTAATTCATCGGCTCGACCATGCTGCGATAAAAACAGAGGTGCTAGTAAGGTTGCCAGCACTAACACTCCAAAAAACAGCAACATCCACTTCAAAGTAAATGATCGCTTTGCTCGTTGAATGATCGTTTGCTTTGCGTTATTATTTGATCTATCATTTATTAACGAATGATTCATGAGGCACTCCTATGCGTACGGTTAAACAAGAAATTCAATATTGCAAAGCGTTGCTTAAAGCCACTGATCATCCAATCCAGTTTGGTAAAGCTACCGCGCAGTCTGATGGCAAGACTTATGCAGGAATTATGGGTAGGCTTTTGCTGATACTCATTGGTCTGTTGAGTGTTTGGTTTATTCGCGAAATCTTTCGCAGTAATAACCGCACCAGAACGATACCTGAAGATCATGAGCCACAACGGTTTTGCACGGGATACCGCAAAAACCAATTTGGTCAAACGGAAAGCTATGACCAAAATGGAGTAACTATTGATGCCTGGTATCGGAATGATTTTGGGAATGCTTAAGCCAATCATCATACGGCCACCACTGCAACTTCAGCTACTTCTTCTGCCGCTGAGGCACTCTCACCAGCTGCGTCACTTCCACTATTATTCATAAAGTTTTTCATGGCATTGCCAGCAGCCTGGGCGCCACCGCCTCCACCACTGCCTTTACCGGCCGTAGGTGTGTAACCATTATTGGCACCTGTAGCAAATGAATTAACTGCACCTCCTAAAGCATATCCAACTCCCGCCATCAGCGAGTTAAACAACAGTGGTACCGTAAAAAACAGCGTGGTAAAGAAGTTATTGAAGATAGGCTTTTGTTCGGGGTCGTTAAAATTGATATAGCTAATACTGTCATCAATCATGTTTTTGATGTCGGTCAAGCCCTGCCAAATGGCTGAGGTGAAGATCAGACTAAACATCAGAAAAAACAAACTCATCATGACTTTAGGTTGATAGTTACCCGCAATCATCACCAACGGATAGAACATCAAAATCAAAAATATCAGCAATGCCTGGATGATTGGCAACAAATCTTCTGCCTTGGCTTCATCGCTGTGTTGTTGAAAAATGTTATCCTTCAACTGGCCAATCGTAATGCCAATGTTATAGATACTGCCGATAAACCCTGAATCAGCATCCAAATGATTATCCTGCATACCATCAGCATCATACAAGGCACCCCTGGCAATGATGTCATCAGCGGTACCATCATCCTGCATTGGCGCACCAACTTGTACTAACCATGCTTTGATCTGATCTGAGATTGGCAATTCACTCAAGTATGGGTTTTGCGGTTGGGTGCTGTTCACTTGTGCCACAATGGCTTGTTCCAAACCAAACTGAGTGTCTGTCCACCATTGCTCACAGTTGGGATAACCAAATTGAGGATCGCCTTGTAACCCTTGTTGAACGTTGTAATCGACAATGGCTGAGGGGAAATCGTTGTAGGGGAATGGCGAGATCGGTTGCTCTGCCTGAATGGTTGGATAATACAGCAACTGCAGTACATGTGACCCCATCCAGTTTAAATCAGATTCACCGCCATATTCTTGCATCACATCCTGATAAGTCGATGGATCAGGTTGACGGCTGGTAAACATCGATTTAGCGGGTAGATAACATTGCTGATCAAACAGCTGAATGGCACTTTGCAAGGGTGCTGTAAACCGCGTTAACACAACCGCGTCCATCAAATCATTGATATTTTCATTACAAGGCACACTCATCGAAACCGCATAGGTAATCCCTGATGCTGCATCCATCACCAAACCAAGTAGTGCCGGAACCTCTACGGTATCGACCATCAAGCCTTGAAACATATTGTCATAAGTGGTACCACTATTGCCAGGCGTTGAGGGGGTGGCATTCGCCGAGCATACCGGCTGATAGGAGATCTCCTTCACATCCAGATCAAACGCCGGTGCCACCGCAAAATAACACACCAAAGAAGTAATAATGAATCCAATGGTGACGCGCCGAAACGAGGTATCTGCGCCATTGCCGTAGGCGGATTCAAACGGCTTGGTAAATCCATCCAGGATTAAAATCAAAAACGGAATATAGGCAATCCCAAATTCAGTACACACTTGCCAGATCAAATCATAATATTTAAGACCAAGGACCGTGGTATATAACTCTAACGGGCTTTGTACCATCATGGTTTTTGCCCTCCCTGAGTAGTGTATACCGCACCATTATTGGTGGGTGCCGTGGGTTCCGGTTGGTTTTCTGAAGCGGCAGAAGCCGCATTGTTACTGCCCATTTGACCCATCAGGTTACGCATGGTGCTGGAGGTCATGTCTTTTCTGACGTTGTGCTCGAATAAAAGATCGTTGATGTCTTTGTTGAGTTCATCGATGGATTGGTCAACCGAGGTCAATGCGGGTTTTACGTTTTGTACTACCTGCGCTTCTGAACCGGCGATCAAGATGCGACGCAACATCAATGCTTCATCCAGCAAGTTTTGGATAGCGACATCTTCGGCAATTCGATTAATATAAATTTGCTGACTGGTGGCATCGAGGTTACTCAACCCCTCGATCACTTGGGGTGTGACCATCAAACCATTAGCACTGACTGCATCATAATCACTGGGGCTGCCGGTTTGACCACTGCTAACCAGATTGACCATATTTTGTTGAATGGTTTTAACGCACGTCTTGTCGGTGTTGGCGATATTAGGGCATGAGGTTAAAATCGGCACCAGACCAACACCGGCATTGGTACCTTGAGCGGCATTGCTGGCTTGGGTGGTAATGCTGATATCTCCCAACACCAGTGCAGCAAACTGCCCCGCTGCCGTTGGGTTTGGAAAAAATGACGTTAAATTAGGATTATCGGTTGGGTCTGGCGCATCGAGATCATCGAGGGAGCGTGTCGGATCAATCATAATGTTGTAACCCGCAATCGCCACATCGGAAATGACTTTGATGGGTACTTGATCGCCAATAGAACCTCCCGAGTTTTGCCCTGGGTGTACCCATGGCACCCCATATTGCGGACCATTTTGCGTAACATCATTGGCGGCATCGTTGATATCCACATCCTGGCCTTGCGCCGCTGCATCAGCATTGCTTAACCAGCCTTGGCTGTCTGAAATACTGAACCAATCCTGGTAAGGAGATTTACCATTTTTAATTTCATCCAACGCCTGCTGACACGAGGTCATCTTGATATTGAAAATATCACTGGCACCGTTCATGGCATTTTGAATTAGACTATAAAGCCCAGGATCCATCTTTTGCAATTCGTACATCGGTAATGAACCTGCGGCTGCGGTGGCTGAGTTAATAATATTTTGCGCCATACCCTCCATCGAACCCTCAATATTGTTGAGGGTATTACTGATAGAGATTGCGGGGTTAAAGCCATCACAGCTGTAACCTAAGTTAGAGTTCACATCCCCTCCCACGGTAATCAAAGTGCTTGGCTGCACCGGTGGCATGGATAAATCTGAACCGCCGTTTAATTGGTAGTATTCGTAGGGCTTAGTGGGCATAAGATCAGCATAACTGTTGGTAATACTAATGATTCCTAAAGCGACCCATAAACTGATTTTCTTAAACTGTCTCATATTGATTTGACTCCTCATTTTACCCTTAACGCTTGTTCGTGGGGGAAACCCCTACCGTGTCATAAATCAAATCGCCATCCCCTTGAATGCAGCCTTTATAATGGCGCCATATGACAAACACGTAATTACCATTACCGGCCTGCTCGTCAGTGCCTCCCAGAATTTGACCGGGCGGTAGCGTTGCCGCGTTTTGACCTGGCGAGATATGCTCATCGTTGGGATAGACTTCTTCCCAAAGCTCGTTGTTATCCGAGTTTTCCTCAATCACATTGGCCACCGCACAATTGGTACCACAAGAATCGGAAGTGGAATTGACCACGTGTAACGCGTTACCGTTAGTGACGATATCGGCAGCACGTTGTGCAGCCATCACTGAAGCGGTGTAATCGTTATCGGTGTTTGAGGTCATAATGCGCGGATATTCATAACCCCATTTATTAACAAAGCTTTGGCCAATGTAATAGCCTAAGGGATCGTAGGATTCTGGATCAATATCCTCAGCAACCCCTAAACGGCCAGGAAGATCAATCTCTGATAGGTAATACGGTTCAAAGGATTGTGTATTGAGTTGTAAACTTAAAAAGGGAAAGTAGGCCATCGGGTCAACATTACCAATCACATCGACATACTTGGTACGTTGATTAAGCCCCTGTTGTGAACTATCATTGGTAGCGGTGTCTTGACCATTTCCCAATGCAAAACCAAATGCGGCTTGCGCAACCGCACTGCCACCGGCATACCCGACCTTATCGATGGTCTCGTTAACTTCCCACCAGGGATCATCCCCCGTTTCGTTGTAAACGCTGACTGCCAGATCAGGAATGTATTCATCCAGCTCCGGGGTGGTTTCAACATTAGGACCCGTCCATGACCAGCTCAACCATACGCAGGCACCAATTAATTCAAACTGACTGTAGTCAAACATATGGGAGGCAACATCAACGGCAATCTCTGGAAAGTAGATATTACCAGGGGGTGCTGTGTTAGCGGCAGCCATAGTGCCGAGGGAAAACCCAACACCTAAAACAATTGTCTTGAGTATTTTAGACATGCTGACGCTCCAAATATTCTTGATATTCACGTATCGCCATATCAATATCCTGCTGACCATAGATGACGTACTGACCATCAATCACTACCGCAGGTAATTGACTAACACCGAGCTTCGCAGCATCAAATTGACAGATCATACCCTGGCCAATGGCTTGAAACTGACCGTGATAGGTTGCAGCGATTTGATCTTTACTCATGCCTTTCAAAGCAGCGGCGTTATCACTCATATTTGCCTGAACCGATTGAAGCGTATCTTGTGGCGCATTGAGATAACAAATACGCGCATTGGCGGCATTACCCTCAAAAGCAATGGAATCAATGCTGTAATAGGTAACGGTCATGGCATGCGTGAGTATCGGTGCTACTAACAACGCAATAACGGTGAATTTCTTAATCATCGAACACCTCATCTGCTTTAATGGTTCTGCGATATCCTTTTAACTGCTCAGCGACGATCTCCACTGCTTCCAGTTCGGTACATTTCATTCGCAGTTGGATTTCTTGACGGGTCGCTTTTTCATTTTGTTCGGTCATCGCTAACGCCAGCGCAATACGCGGTGGAATGTTTCTGAATAAGCCGCGAAAGTTCGCTCCTAACAACACAGCCTCCGCATAGACTTTTGGGTATTTTTTAACACTGGCCAGCAACACCTTTTCCTCATCAGTGATGGTGCGAAACTCCTCGATCTTCTCGATTTCATTTTGTGACAGTGCTAAACAGATCCAGGTCTCCATCATTGACAACAGTTTTTTGGTTTCCTCACCATTCAAGTCATCGATGTTTTGGGTAGCAGGCATCAACCACAAGCCAATTTTGCGGGAGACCTTTGCCATCAAGGTGGCAAACGCTGCAATCATTTCATTTTTAAACAGCAAGTGGGCTTCATCCATAATAAAAATGGTGGGACGCTTGCTGTATTGATTGGCTTCCGCAATACCTAACACTCTTGCCAGTAGTGAAATGGCCACCACGTTAAGCCCTGATTCCTTGCCCTTTTCCTTTAAAAACCCGAGATCAATGTGCAGGTAATCAAAATCGGTAGAAGGTATGGCTGGCGCATTAAAGAAATCGGCCAAATCGCCTAATACGAACTCGCGCATGGAGTGAGCAAATTTTTGATAACTGTCGGCTTGTTTCGGATTTTCTTCAGCCGCCAATTCAAAACCATCGATAATGTCTTGGGTCAACACCTGTGGTTTATCCGCGTAATAGCAACGCTTGACGGTATTGACGATCACCTGAGTAATCAACCCCATATCGGCACGAGTGATAGCCTCCTCTTCTTTTTTGATACCGCCGGTGATCATGCAGCGCACCACCAGGGTCATTTCATTTAGAATATCGCGATCTTCTTCACGCTTTAATTCTTCCGGAGTTGCCTGCTGGCCAACACTCGACATCTCCGCAGTGATGGCATCAACATGGCGCTCAATAATCGCCCTCTCACGCTCAATACCGGTAAGATCGGTTACTAAATATCGTGCTTCCAAATCGAGTTTGGTTAAAATCTTATAAGCATCGATAAAGGGATTTACCGGTATGGGTTTACTACGATCAAATTTAAGGTATTCGACCTTTTTGCCATGGTGTTTGACATACTGTGACAGTAGATCAAATGATCCACCCGCCTCTAAAATAACTACCCTGGCATTCATAACGGCGAGCATGCACAGCGTCATGTAGCTGATCATCACCGATTTACCGGCACCGCTGGTACCAAACAGCACCATATGACTGTTGTTGGATTTAAAGGATTCGCTATACGGGTCAAAGAAAAACGCTTCCCCTCCTCTGTTGGAAAACTCAAACAACGGATTCATCTGATCGCCACGTGAGCGTCCATAAAAGGGAATGATGGCGGCGAGGTCACTGGCAAACATATAGCGGGCAATACACATCCGGTGTTTTTCAAAAACGTGATCGTAGTTGCCTGGCATAAAACGAACATAGCTGTCCATCGGGTAGAGGTTATAACGGGTTTCAATCACCCTTAAACCTGAGTTACCCAGCATAATGCGTAAATCACGTTCTTTGCGGGTTAAGTCTTCTTCATTATCACCGCGAAATAGAATCGCTTGCGTGGTGCGGATGAGCAAATTATTCTTTTCAATTTCATCACGCGCAATGGCAACATCGGCTTTAACACGCTTGGGCTCTTCGCCCTTACCAATGGCATTCTTCTCAATCATGGTCAGGTGATTTTCCAAAGCGAGTTTGGACTCAAACACCATAGCGACCATGTAGATCGATCCTTCAGGGAAGCGATCAAACAAAGCAAAACGTTTACCGCCCAATTCCCGTTCTCTGGAAATCACGCCAATGGCAGGTGCTGACTCCAATTCCCCAAAGATTAATGAACGATGCTCAATACCATCAAACAACCAACCGGTTTTGGTTTCCGGCACCACGGGGGTTGATTTAAATGCGTTTTGCATGATTGACCAGCCAAACGGTTTTTTAGCTTTGCCGCCATTACTATTAGGGTAAGGAAACATCTTGATTAAGGCATCCACATCACCGTTGGTAATGGCAGGACGGGGATTTACCCAACGCACGATCCAGGTATAGAGATTCTGCCCCGTCATGATTTGTACTGACAGCCCTAACTGTTTGAGGGACTCGACCAGATTAGCCGTTACTTCATTGATCTCACCGAGGGCATGGCGTGCCGGTTTAAAGCCTCTGACGGGAACCTTGTGACGCCGGTAGAACACGATACGGATACGTCTGCTTCTGCCACGGAATGGCAACCCTGACATGGGATCATCAAATGCACCATTCTCCTGACACTTCCAGGTTGAATGATCTGACATAACCTTGCAAAAATTTTGTGTAAACGGATCTCTTTTAAGTGCTGCATCAATATAACTCTCTCTACGTTTTTCAACGGCCTGTAGGGTCATGTCATCTTGTACATAAATGACCACATGCCAGGGATTTACTTCTTCTAACGGTACCAGGCCAGACAACAGCCGTTGCACTTTGCCATAGAGATTTTTTATACCCTCTGGTGACATCGCTTCACACGGTAAGTCTTTAATTTCCAACGCTCGCAACAGCGATACACCGTCTTCCAACAACCCTACGTTATGTTCATCGTTCCAATCCGACAATGACATCCAGTCAGCCAGGGATGGCATTTGTTGATAGCCTCTTTCGCGGTCTGTGTTTTTAATGACTGGACCCCCACCTCCACTCCCAAGGCCAAGCGTACCAACAACCGCTGATTTAATGCTGTCTAATAAACCCATCTAAAAATCCTCCTCCAATAAAATAAAAAAATGCCTTAGTAGATTTCACTGGGCATGGCGTACTGATTTTGTTCATACAAAAAGAACGACGTGGTGTACCCTGGAATCGGCACACGGGTATCGCCAAATTGCGATAGATGCGGAAACACATAAATCGCAATACCTGGATTGGGTAATGGCTTAAATTGGTTATCCACCTGATTGGCTGCTGTGGCGGTATAATCGGTTGCTGTTGCGTTCAACGCCTGAATTTGCAATGCCTGTGATTGAGCTACCGCCAGTTGTTGTTTTTTAGAAAGCTGTGGGGGCTGTGTTTTTTGAGTAACACCCGGCTTATCGGGCGTCTCTGCCATCGGCACTGCTAAACCCGTTTGCTGGTTATAAATCTGCGCCATGGTCATATCACCATGCGGAACAGTTTTGGTAGACATACAGCCGGTAAGACTTAATACCCCCACACTAATCGAGGTTGCCAACAGCCAGCGTGTTTTGGTTATCTTGCTCATAATTGATCTTCCTTCCTTTTTGGTTTTTATCGATATCAATGGTTTTGGTGATGTTCACCACAATCGGTGTCGGGGTATGGTTTTGACTGGAGGGGATATACACGACATCAAAGGTTGAGTTGACGCGCGACATATACCAGTTCTGTACATCTTGAGAGCCGCCAGCAACGGTGCTGGCTAACATGTATTTACCCAGACTTCCGGTAATTGCCGTGGTTGAACCACCCTGAAAACCATTTTGCGCAACACTTTGTTGTGCTTGCGCTACCGCAATACCGCCATTGGTTAAGCCACCGAGCAATGCCAGGTTCGGCAATACCTCATTGGCATCGGTAATAAACTGCCCTGGAATACAAGGGTTGCCATAAGGCGAGGAAATATAACCCAACGTGTCGGTTGGGTTTAGTTCAGTGCCAGTCGCCTCTTTACCCACCACAGTAAAACTACCGTCGGACCAGGTGAACAACATCTTGGTGATATAACCTCTGGCACAACTCATCGGTGGCATGGTGCCAACGGAATATCCTTCAAACACAATGCCATTTAAATTCGGGGGTAAGGTGATACCGTTAGAGGCTAATAAATCTTTATTGCCCACAATGGCTTTGAATTGAAACGCTGGCTGTAACAAGGTATTACTTTTGGGGACTTCTGCCATGATGTCACTGTCCAATACCACATCACTTAAGGTGGCGTTGGCGGGAATGGTAAAATACGGCGTACTCTTGGGTTTTTTAACCTGTATTCTCGATTGAGCATTATTGCCCACTGATGCACCCGTTAGAATCGGTTGATACCCTACTAAAGTCGCATTATCAAGGCTTTTACCATCTTTGGTGGGGGGCGGTAATGACATATCACGTACCGTGGTAATCATCTGACCAGCACCATTAACAGATACGGTTGATTGATCATTAGTCTCGTCAGTACCATTGATCAAATAACCCGATTGACCAGAATGAATAGGGGCTGTTGCATTCGACTGCACCTGGTTAATCTGGTTTCTTAAAGCATCAATTTGTGCGGCCTGACTTTGCATCAGTTTTTCAAGCTTATCCTCGGTTTGTGATAGCTGCATATTGCCGGTCTGATTGACTTTGTTTTTCAGATACTCGTTTTCTTTGATGACTTCTTTGTTTTGGTTGGTTAATTCACCCATCTTGGCGGTCAAATAACGCATGTCTTCATCATTACTCGCATGCACCACTGCTGAATCTGAATCCGCATTATTGCCTTGCAAAGCGGCGGCTGAAGTATGAGTGTGGCTGTAATGAAGCAGCACGGTTATGGCAAGTAACGCGCCAACGCCACCGATTCCTGCCCATTTAGCGACGGTCATTTGTTTTTTCATACGCTAACCTCCCGCACAAATGGGTTAGTCTCAATAAGCGCCTGTGCAAACGGTTTATCGGACACCACAAATACCATGGTTTGATCGCGTGCATTACCGGCAGGGAATAACACGTTGTAAGCAAATTTAGGATTGGTGAGACTCACCATTTCATCTTTGCGAAAGAACGCAGCCGATTGCCAGTTACCCATTAAGTTACGCGGATCAAGCGTTACCAGCGTAGAAGACGTGTTTTGCAATACCACTGCTGTTACATAGAGATCACCGGCACGCCAGGAACCAATAGGAAACGCATTAACCGTACCGCCGTAATACATCGCAACGGCCTGGTGAGTCCCCATGGGTACCCGTGCAAAATTATCCGGATGGGTAGCCAAACGCTGAAGGTAAAACTGCTGCATCGCCACACGGCTTAATGCCACATCATTGATCGCCAATGTTGGGTTATCTTCACCATTTTCCGCCTCGCCTACTTTGGCTACTGGTGTTAATCCTGGCACCACCACATCCAGCGCATGGGTATCAGTTGCAGTGGTACTGGCTGACAGATACACCATCACCACTTCCTCTGATCCTAAAATTTTGACCTTCAACAGAATCGGTGCAAATGTTTTATGCGCATCAACATATAAGGTGCCAGCGTTGTTATAGATCGTCACTTTATCAGTGGTCAGATCTGGGTTGTTGTTACTCAGATCAACACGTGCCGGGAATGAAATCATCCGCTCACCACCGACAGGAATCACCAGTTGCAAGGGTACTTTGTCCCACACCACATGCTCATCGGTTTGACTACCCATGAAAGCATTCTGCGTCAAAGCATCCTGCGCTTGTGCTGCGACTGGTATGCCTGCGCATACCAAAGCAGTCACAAGGCAGGATAAGCTCCCCACTCGTTTTAATCGCTGCACTACAGTTTTGGTTTTGGTTCTCATTGGTTACTCCTGTTTTTTGTTTTTACACAAATGTTTTAATAAGGGTGCGCGACACCAAGCCATCTAAAGCCAAACCCCAACTGTTAAATTGAATGGATTCCGCCGTACGGCTGACGCGAACTTTGTAGTCATAGAGTGCGTCCATCAGCACAGTATTATCTTTGTAGCTGGTGACGCGTAATTTAAGGTCAACGATCCAGGTATTGGCGCTGACTTGCACCACTTGACCTGGCTCGCCGTCGTAACCAAGGCCATTGAACGGTGCGATGGTTTGCGTTGAATCCGTTAAATTGCCATCATTCAAGCTGTTGATATAATCCTGTTGCAGATAAGCGCTATAGCTTGGGGTTAAGTAATAGCGATAGGTTTCAATATTCTTTTGATAGTCATCTTTAGCATCGGTTGACCAGGTGTTCATGGCGACAAATAATTGATAGCCAAAACCATACACAATGGCCGGTGACACTTGATTGGCCTGATAATACCCACCGGTCACCACGTTCGCTGGGGTGATATACAGTCGTTGATTTTGCAATTGGGTCTTGATGCCGTAAATATTGATCCATTGCAGCAATAACAAGACCAGCAAAATGCCAATAAAAATCCAGAGCATCTGTAATTTTTGTTTCAGAAAATCCTGGATTTTCCAGGTATCAAACATCAGGGGTGGCTTTTTGGGTGTTGCCGCTTGTTTTTCGACTGACATATCTTTTTATCCCTCTTTTTATTTTTTTCTATTTCTATTTCTATTTTGTTAACGTAAAGGTTCTGCGGTGATCAAATGCGCCACTGCGATTAATTCTGATCTTGCCGCCAAATCCCAAGCGTTTACCCAGATCCAGCATGATAAAGTTATAGGGTTTACCCTTTTTGTAGCGGGCGAATTGCTTGGCTGTAAAAAACACGCTGTGATAGATAAACAATCCAAATATCAACAGCAACGCTTTGAAATAACCCACAAACAACGAAATCAGGATTGCCAGGGTTAGCAAAGCGACAATGACCACCACGGTGAGCATGATCATCTCCATAAAAGTGCACCCTTGCCACATGGGGTAAGGGTGCGTTAAATGCCGACTGCGCGGTCGCTTTTTGGTTTGAGTTGCTACTGCAATCATTTGCTTTTTTACTGCCATGATTAGTTCGCCACCCATTGATTGAGAATGTATTGGCCTAAGAACAGCAATGACATACCAATGATCACCAAGATTGCACCAACCACCAGCGACATTTTGAACTTACCAAAATCTTCCGTGTCTTGGTATTTCTTGTACCCGCGATAAATATCAAAGATCGCCAGGAATATAAAAAATATCGCGCCACCATAGATCAGTAAGGGTCCTGCTTTGGTTTTTACCAGTGTCACCAGGATGTCCAGAAAGTCATTGTTTCCTGTGGTAGGGTCATCTCCTGCATCCGGTGTCGGAATATCATTATCCGCCATCGCATAGTCAGAGAGGGTCA
This sequence comes from Thiotrichales bacterium, assembly GCA_947478525.1. Taxonomy (GTDB): domain Bacteria; phylum Pseudomonadota; class Gammaproteobacteria; order Francisellales; family CACEW01; genus CANJVU01. The sequence continues at coordinate 13,347 of CANJVU010000003.1, read as the reverse complement.
GCATCGTTGCTGCCAACATGACTTTAGATACCCAGGGGCGTGCAAAAACCCATGACCTCGCGCTATCCCATCCGGTTTTGACTTTGGTTAAAAGCGCTACCTGATTGGATTTGATTTCACATACTTCATTCATTCGGATTTCCTCCATTTGTTATTTTTAACTTTATTTTTTAGTACATCACGATCCAGAGTGCTGCGATAAACATCAACAACATGATCAGTTTGCCGAACACACCCATGGGTTCGTCTGAGTTATGCATCTCGCCAATCATTCCGCGAGCAATAAATGCCGCCCAGATCACTGCGATAAAAAGCGTAAAAGAACGGATAAACTCAGACAGGTCTTCACCACTAAAACCCGCAGCTGCCAAAAACCATTGACTAATTTGATCCATTTTCACTCCACTTTTTTATCAGCATTTACTTTCAATACTTCTTTAGAGTATTTATTGTTCTCTCTTACCTACCCACATAGTCACCACGAATGGGTGTGACCACTTCGGGTGTCAGGTTGGTTTGGTTAATTTGATTGATAATGGCAGCACGCATTTTCAGAACATCCTGACGCAAGCCTGGATGCAAATTGCCACTTTGATCCGACCAGGAATCAAAATGGAACTGCACCCTGGTTGTTGGATCTTGTGCTGCTTCTGCCTGATCAATCAACGGGATTAAGGCATCCAATTGACTGACCATCTGCACCATGGTTTGATTCATCTGCACCGTATCCGCCATTACCGATGTACTCATCGATAACCCGGCAAAACACGCCACGCCGACCAAACCTTTCATAATCACTTTTTTAAATTGCATAACTGCTCCTTTTTTTCTTCTTGGGTTAAACTAAACATACTTTTTAAACTTGGCGACCGAGTGTGAGGTCAACCACAGCGTCAATACACTTAACGCCACAAAAAACCACACCGGATCAATCCACAATGGCAATACGAAATAGATCACCATCAACAACAGCACTACTTTCGGCACCAAAAATATCAAGTGGTGAAACAGAAAACTCGACTCACGGCCAAATTCAGCAGCCCTGACTTCACGACGCACCAGGCCATCAATCACGCCAAAGATCCACGCTAAAATGACCATGGGGATTGCTAATGCCCATAGAATCAATTTGCCCATAATCATCAGGGTGTTGTTTTCTACCATCAGCCATAACCGCACTACGATTTGGGTGAGCGGGTGAAACATTTCTGCAAAGCCACTAAAGACCGGGGCAAATGCACCCCCTGAATTACTCTCTTTTAAGCCCTTCAATTGATGCGCTGAGGTCTTCACCGTGTCAGAGTCCAAACCCTCCTGAATGGTTTGAGTAAGATCGCTTTGCAAATCCTTAACCCAGGCAAAAATGGCCGTATCCTCATAAGTGACCAGTACCCCACTTTCCGCGTGAGTCATTTCCACCAGGCGATGGTTAGCCTCTTTATAATCATCCATACCCCAGATAATCACACTGACGCTAAGACTTGCTAACCAACCCCAATAAATGCCTTTAAGCATGGCTGCCATCAAATGATGGATACCAACGCCAGAAGGTTTTTTACGTACCGGTGTGGTCTGTTGCGGCTTCATAATTCACCTCTTTTGAAAGGTGCGGGAGTCAGAGCTAAACCGACATGACGGTCTATTATTTTTGTTAGTGTTGTTCGGTGCTCTGATCCCACATTCGTTGTAATCGTTTGCATACTTCCTCCCCCTCTACTGCTCAATATCTTTGGATGTCCACAGGAACGGGTAGTGCGTAACCTGTACATACTTCTCAATCCCCTCCAAAGATGCGGGAATCAGGGTCAAGCCGATTTCTCTTTCTATTTTGATGGTTCGGCTCCCTGATCCCACATTCGTAATAATTCCTATTGCGCCCATTTGTTTCAGCTGCGCTGCATGTTCCTTTGCCCACTCAATCGAAAACTTATCGTCCCCCATCACAAAAATTGGCCTGGTTAAGTGCGGTGTTGCCAAGGGATGAGAGACCAACTTGCCAGGCGTTAAGCTACTCTTGGCGGGATATAACATCGACTCAACGGACTGTGGCTTACTTTGGTCAAACTGCGCTTTATTGGCCAATAACATTGCCTCAGCAGCGCCCGGCTCTGGATAGTGGATATCCGACAGATAAGGGGAAGAATCTATCGTATTACCATCTACGTTCACCACGGTCAGCGCTGCCTCGGACAATGTACTGATAAAATTGCTACTGATCAGGGCTGCGGCAACTAACCCTATCTGTGTAAAGACTGCTTTCAACTTCATGAATTTCTCCCTTAAAATCTTGAGGTATCGACTTTACTGGCTTGGCCGTTACGCACCAACACCAATACTGGCAAAGCGGGATGATCTTTAATTTGATCCAAATCACCCTGATCATTATTGAGGGTGATTACCCCACTGCTCACCAGGTTCACCGGAATGTTTTGATCACGCGCCCAGGTATTCACCTCGGTAGCGGTTGGATGCCCGGTAAAAAAGATATTGAGGGTTGTGTTTATTGGTGCTTTACCCGGTGCTAAATCTTGTAGCAACGTTGCCATAATTCTTTTGATATCGAGAGTCGACGAGGTAAACAAGAACAACTTATCATTCGGCGCTAACACGATGGGTTTAAAGCTGTAAGGTGAAAAAGGTTTAGTGTCAAAAGGACGCACCACCGGCAATCCTGCGTTAATGATTTTCTTGGCTTGATCAGCAGCAGCCTGCCAGGCCAATTCTTTCGCCAGGCGCTCTTGTAACTGCTTGGCATAAATCGTGGCATAGTGCATCCGCTCATCGGTGGTACGGGAATCAATCCCTAAAATCTCCACCGGCGACATATCTGAATGCTTCCAGTAAAGCCCGCTGCGGTTTTGCATCAATTCCACATAGCGCTTTTCATCATCTTGGGTCAGCCCCCACACAGTGGCTTGATGTTGTTGCACGGCCGTTAACACAGTTTTGTTAATGTCTTGATCAGGATAGGTATCATCATGGAACTGTTTCAACCCGCGCTCATCAGTCATTGGATCTGGTGTATTGGCAGCCGCTTGATTCGCTTGCTGAATAGATTGAGCCTGCCATTGCAAGCCCAATAAATCGCTACTCAGCGCAAAACTCATCACCGGCATCACTGCCATGCCAATCACTGCTATTTTTATATGCTTCTTCATGCTGTTATCTTTACTGTTGTTAATATTCATTGTTCTTTGCCACCCACCCGCCACTTGTTGCTCGCCCTCCTAAAACTGATTGTTCACCATGCCACTGACACAGGTGCCTTTGGCATTAATAAAGGTGAACTGTTGCTTTTGATAATCAGTATTCTCCAACTTCCAACCAACAACCGAAAAACCTGATTGCAATGGCACGACCTGGTCGTCGTAATTGACTGACACCACCGCCTGACCGTTGATCATGTCAATCGACTGCACAGCAAAGGGTAATAATTTTGCGTCTAAGCATTGCTTACCCGTACTAACTTCTACCACTTCAGCCAACTGGCTATTCACGCTTTTGGAGAAGGTGGTAACCTGACCCGATAAGTCATTGAGCTGCGCATTCAACGCCCCCAACTGTTGCTGACTTGCCGCTTGATTGGTGTTTAACTGTTGGGTTAATTGGGTTACTTCCGTGGTCAGCTGCGCATTGCTCTGTGCATTATTGGCATTGACTTGTGCCACCAGTTTTTCAATACGCGCCAATTTCACTTGAGTATCGCGGTTATCTGCTGTTGCCTGAGTATTAATAATTGGTGCAGTAACGACGGGTACCATTTTTGATGCTGACTCAATCGTTTTTACCGGATATGGATTGGCTGTCGCTAAACTGGTCGAAGCAGTATCTGTATCCGTCATCGATACTGACTGACTGTGCGTGATTTCTTCATGATGGCGGTGTGCAGAACTCACCCCTATTGCAACCACTAAAATTGCCGCCACCACCGCAGCACCTGCCACAGCGACTTTTAAAGAAGGTGTTTGCGGTTGCAATTCATCAATCACCCCCTCCACACTGGCATCAAAAGGTTTAGCCTCTGAATGCAGTGCATCCGTTCTTGGTCGCTCTTCTTCTAAAACCTCATCGGCATACATTTCTGGATCAACATCATGCATACTGCCCTGATAATGTTCCTGATGCTGCTGATATTGTTGGCTTTGACTTTTATTTTGGCTTTGGTTTTGATTCTGCATATGACGACTCTCATCCCTCTGTTGTTTTTTTGGTTGTTGTTGATAGTTAAAACTCATGAACTTAACCCTCCACTCAAATCACTAACGTTTACTCCATCAAGCGACTTGGCTTGATAGACCATTGGCTTTGTTTCGGAATGATGGTGGGCAACAATCTGTTGTGTCGCACCGCCTATAAAAATCGCTGTTACAAATCCTGCTAAAATCCACATGGTTGTTTTCTCCTCTACTGTTTACTTGGGTGTTGCATAAACTCCGGTTTGACCGATACCGACACCAGACGATTGACCGGATCGATCATCAAAGTGAATACGTTTGATCCCATCAAGACCGTAACCGCATCGGATACCGATATGGGACCAAGCGCGCGTTGTGTGATGGGTAATGGTTTAATCAAAGTCTCTTGCGCTACCAGGGGCAATTGATTAACTGGCACCATGGCATAACCACTGACCTGCAATACTTGATTGACCGCCTGGCCAACGGTATTAACCTGGCGCCCAAAATTGAACGTAGACACCGCCGTCAATGGATTCATTTGCGCGGTGGTTGGGGTAGTAGATTCCGTGCTATAAAGCCCAACCTGGCTTATCCCCTGCACTTGTGGCGGTGTTGATGTTAAATTATTATTAATCGGTTGATTGGTGGAACATCCACACAGCAAGCCGGTTACCATCACCATGGCACCACTGCCTATTAAAAAACGTTTAGCGTACATATGTATTTCCTCCTAGGTTGTTGTAAGTCGCTGGTCTTTGACTGTGACGTCGCGGTGGAATCGTTGCTAATAAATTGACGCGGCTCTCGATTGCCTGCTCTGTCAAGTCAGCAAGAAATGTACTGAATTTCTTATGCTCTGCTTTGGCCATGACTTTTGCTGCATCATGTAGACTGTGCTTGATCTGCGCGGTACTGCGTACTCGTCTTTCTCGTTCCATTGATTTTGACTCCTGTAACGTTTTTAGTTTTTTATCCGTTTGGATGTGCTCATCTTAAAACGCCTAAATCACACTCAACACCAGGGATGAAGCGCTAGATTTTGGCGCAAAATCAACATCACCAAAGACCATCAAACCCATTGACACCAAAGGGGAGCCGAAAATTGATGATTGTTTTTTAGTCCTTATAAATTTTGCAAATGGTTTGCAAAAAATGGCGCTTTTGGGCATGACGACAGATGCTTTCATTGCGGCATTTTTACTCATGGCGAGCCCCGCCACCGAGTTGATATTTGAAACTCGTTATCGCCAGATCAATGCGTGTCTTACAGTGCAGTTTACGTTTCAATCGCGAGATCCGTCCCTCAATAGTGCGTTCAGAGTTTTTCAACGCTCTGGCAATGCCCTTGTCGGTTAATCCTTGCGATAACCAATACAACGTCGCAATCTCCTTGCCATTCAATTCAATCAGGCCATGCTCGGCAAATACCAACACCTTTTGTACCTGTCGGGGTTTGAGATTTTTAATTTTTTGTTTCATCAGCTTACGCATATAATTTTCCCCTCAATGTCGTTAACGGTTAAGCACCCAGTACGGTTTTTTTGAATTCAGCTAAGCGTTGGCGCAATTGCTCAATCTTCACAGCCTTATCAGCAATACTTGCTTTAAAGCCATCGGCGTACGACGCTAACTTCTCTGGCTCGTCTTTCAGATGCGTCGCCATTTTCGTCACCGCTTGCTCTTCGCTGTATTTGTTCAAACATAATTTTTTAAGCTCGTCTTCCAGGGCAGCATGCTCTGGATTGGCAGGTGTTGGGATTGGATTGACTCGGTTAAGCACCAACGTGCCTTTACGCAGCTGCGAGGTAATCGTATTGAGTTTTCTACAGAACTCATTTCCCGCTTTGGTGAAATGGTTGCGGCTCAACACCATCGCAGCGACTTGCTGGTGGGTGAAAGTCTGTTGCGTGGGTACCACAATCCCATCCTCCATCAACTCATCCACCGCTTTGTGAATTGCTTGTTTTTGGGGTTCTGACAATTCATTGCCGATGCTGTAATCCGATTCCGCAAATTTCAAATTGGCAAAAGAAGCAGCGGCAGATTCTTTTTTGCTCTCACTTGCCCCTGCACTTTCACTAACCACCTCTGTAACTGCTGCTGCTTTTTTATTTTCTTGATATTTATTATTCTTATTACTTATTAGCGTCGGGTTAACCGGCGACGGATTCACCGGCGCCGGGAAAGCCGTCTGTGGTGAAGTTATTGATGGCATATCAGTTTGTGGTAGCTCATCCTGATCATCCCCTTCATCAAAATCATCGGGTTTGATGCTTCTCGTCGATACCGGCTGTGGCGTTTCATAAACCCAGTAATCAGGGTAATCAAGCTTACCATTGGCTTTACGCTTGTCTTCTTTGATGATGTAGCCTGCCTTCCCCAGCTCTTGCAAAATGGCGCGGACTGAATCTCGACGATCAGAAGCGCGTTTCATTAAATCCACCACATTGAGCCGCCAGTTATCTGGTAAACTTAATAAATACGTCATTAATCCCTTAGCCTTCCAAGAAAGCTTTTTATCAGCCAAAAAGGTCTTATCAATCACCAGATAGTTTTGCTTTTTTGGAACTCTCATAATTGTCATAAAATTCCCACTTTATTACGCTTATTTTTCAGTTTATTTAGGCAACAAAAATCCTGCAGCCAAAATAGACCGAAAAAATCGTCTTTATTGATTACGTTTTTTTATTTAAATGATTTTTCGAAATAGGTTATGTCAGAAACGTTTTCGCCTATACTGATAATGACACGGGTAAAGCACGCGATCAGAACCTTCAAGCGCTCCCAAGTAAACAAATTTGCCACCGATGGCATCCAATTGCTTCTGTATCTCGCGCGGCATAAAACCAGAACCAACGCAGTGATCAAACTGATCCATAATGACCAGTGCTTTGCCAATACTCATAAAACTCACTCCTCCTCTATATTTATTCTTTTTTAAACAACATTAGATAATCTCGACATGCCTCCTCCAACTCATGTCGCTTTTTACAATTAAATTTCTTCTTGATACGCTCCACGTGGCTCTCAATAGTTTTAGGCGCTCTATCAAGCTTTTTGGCAATTTCTTTGGTGGTATGGCAACTTGCCAATAATTCAGCAACCCCATGCTCGGCAGAAGTAATCCAGTAGCAAATACATTCTGAACTATTATTTCGATTAAAATGTACAATCATCCTTACCATCCTTACCGCGCAAAAAGTGAAACATAAATATTTAATGTTATTTTTTGAATTATACCGTCATTAATACGTCAAAGTAAATTTCTAAAAATACCCATATGATTACTACATTTATATCATCCGGTTAAAATTATAAATTGCCTGAAAACATTGTCACAAAAGGCTTACAAGGAGCACAAAAAATTTTGAATATTTATCGATCCCCGCAGTGCAATGAAAAAACCAAAAATGATGGAAGAATTTTATGATGTTTTTAAAAAGACAAAATAAACAACTAAAACACCATAAAACAACCTGTCAAGGAAAAATAAAAGCGATTTTAGCCAAAAATAGACCATTCACTCAAGGGTAGTGACAATTCTTTCCACTCAACCACTTGACGCACCTAAAACAAGAACTAAATAAAAAGGGCGCTAAAGCAAATCGCCTAACGCCCTCTTAAAAAAAGATAACAACCAATTGATCAAACAGCAGTAATTCAGAGTGACATTTCTTCTCCCACTAATTTCAAAGAATACGCGCGAGAAATAAGATCAGCCTTGGTTTCACAATTTAATTTTTTACGCAGATTTTCGATGGCATGCTCCGCAGATCGAAGCGTTATCTTCAACTCATTAGCTACTTCCTTGGCTGTTCTTCGGGTTACAACCACACGAAGTTTGCGCTCATCATCTGCTGTTAACAATGGCACCAACTTTCTTTTTTTGCTATCCATAACCATAATAGGCATATAACCTTTCATCTCCACTCCCACTTTTCTCCCCCTCAGTTTTACATAAACGCCAACTATCCCTTAGCGCTCTCGGCAAAAAATCTTATCAATCACAGCAATACAACGTAGACAGCATAAAAAAAGTCTTTTACAATATCCCCGATCAATACAACTCAATAAGGACATTTATGAAAAAACTACTTGTACTATCAAGCATTGCCGCGGTCTGTTTGTTGTTAAACGGTTGCGCCACCAAAGCGATTTCAGACAGCACCACTAACGCAATAGTTCAAGCTCCAGTTACCTCACCTGTTGCGACAGTAACTGCAACCGCACAAGCTGCACCGGCACAAGCCATGACAGCACCCGCTACAGCGACAACTACTGCGCAACAAGCTGCCAACGCTGCAGTGAGCAACGCAACCGCACCTGTTACAGCAACTGCGATTGCAACACAGTCAAATGTCACTGCAGCAACAAGCCAAGCAACCTCTGCCGCAACAACTGCAGTTTCTGCACAACCTGCTGTAGCTGCAGTTACAAAAGGTGCATCAACTGTTGCAACAACCTCCAACACTATGCAAGCTACAATGACAATGGGTTCATAGTTTTACCATTCATGCTTGCACAATGCTGCGTTGAGTTTATTCAATCAACGCAGCATTTTTTTGATCACAATCCCTGAGATCAAATATTTTGCCCCCCTCAGTCTAAGCTGCTAACCGCTCAATTTTCGGTGACACCTCATTCCATAGCGCATCTAACCCTTGATTGCGAATAGCCTGCTGAATGGCGAGCAACTTCTCCGAAAAGTGATTGCGGAATCTGATAAAGCAATCTTTACGCATGACACAAAATGACATTGCTTCGAATCCGCGGCACCAGTCATCATGCAAAATAACTTTCTCGATAACCAATTCATCTATCGCACTTTCAACGCGTTTTTGCTGATCCACTGTCAAAGTCCCCGTAATAAAATCTTCCAAAAGCGGTGACCGTCTTGCACTATGATTAGATTCATTCATTTTAGTACGCATATCTTCCTCTCACCCAATGGGTGGGGTCTCCCAAAACACAACGCTGCCTCTATTATTATTTTTTTAGCAGAACAACTTTCCGGGACACCCCATAGTTTAAGAACTTAAAAATTCAAACCACTGTTTTTCTTTTGCCGCTGTTAGCCTATACACATGGATCTTCACCCCTACGAGAGGTATAAGATTTTTTTAACCTGCATAAACTCTCTAACGGTATAAAATGCTCTCAGCATATTCAATACCAGCGAAGAAGCTAATTTTTGTAGAAACCTCTAGCGGAAACTGGCTCAACAACGCCTGGTTTTGAAACAGCGCTAATGGTGTAAAGACAATGGGCGCCTGCACCCCTAAAGTTGCAGTAATGGTGATTTTACGGTTGATTAAATCTTGATGGATGACAATCTCAAATGATTGCAGACTCTCAGCTAAACTTTGATTTGATGACAGCATAGTATTTCCCTATTCATTATTGTTAAATCATAAAAAGTTGAACGGGCGCAAGGCTTACTGGGCAACACGAGGCAAATCGTAATACCCAACTTACCCCACGCCATCATTCAACAGCGCTAGGCAGCAGTTACGCTACCCCTCCACTCTCCTCTGAAAATTTTTGCACTTTCATGCACTCTGCAAGTGCAAGCGCCGACTCCAAAAACGCAATGGTATTGGCAGTGCGATTACACGCAATGGGACTTGCTACCGGTATTAATTGACCCCATAAGGTTTTTAGCGTTTTGGTGAAAGTTTCCATGATAATCTCCCTAGGCCTGAATACTTTTGGTGAATGGGCTATTCTCCAAATCGCTGATAAGCCGAAGGGAAATATTAGATGACAAGCTTTTACTGCTGGTTCTGGAAGATTTTTTAATTTTATGCCTGAGGTTTTTAGAAGCGAACCCTCTGGATGCTGCCTTAGGTTTAATGTTCATTGCACTTTTCCTATCTACTGGTTAATAAAATTGAGTTTAAAAACCCAACGTCATAGTAGGCGCAAGATGCAAAGCAGAGTTGTAATAAAAATTACATAAAATGAAAGCAGTTGAAAGTCACCAGGAAAACATGGTAACATCAGACTGCACATTCTTGCCTACAAGCTGAATTGCACCTTAACCGGACGAGAGTTGTCGCTTTCTTCCGGTTTTTTTTCACCTAACTTCTTTGTAACTCAAAACCTCACTTAGTTAATATCAAATTGCTCGAATGCTGAAATAGACTTAAAAAATTTTGAGTGTTATGATCTCACGCGAAGCATGCTTCATAGCATTAAAAATTTGATAACCATTTTAAGCGCTCGTTATCTTCAAAGCTTCCTGTAAATAGATCGACTTGCTTCGAGCAATTTTCAGGTCGCGGTCGGTAAAGTAACATGCAAAAAATGAGTTGTCAATAAAAAATCTTAAAATTAATAGTAATGTCTTAGAGGTGCTGTTATGGGAGTGAAAATGTGCGGTTCTAAAACACAAATTATAAAATGGCGAGAGGTAGAGAAAGCCTTTGCCACGAGCAATCCTGCGCTTACAGACAGTATTAATAAAATCCCTGGAGCCGCCGACTTTAATCTTATTAAAGTCCAATACCCCTATATGAGTGCAATGCTTGAGAAAGGTGAATTTTATTTAAACATAAACGATAAGCTCATCCCTTACCGCGATGATAGTGTTGATCCTAAGCTTAAGAAACTGCTTAACTATCCTTGGAAAACAACACCACCAGGCATAGTCACGCAAAATACATTAGAAGCCCTGACTCAAACCTTCTCACATACAATTCCTTTTGGTTTAATTAAGCCTGGAGCACTGTATTCTACACTTAGCATTTTTAATAGCGAAACGCCAGGACACTCTCTAAAATCCGCATATTCACTGAGTTCCGGTTGCCAATCCATTTTATTATTACCACAACTGAGTGACACAGAGAAAAATGATTGTTTACGTAAAAAATACGTATTAACAGAAGCGCATTACCCTAAAAATTTCTCAGAGCAAACGAGGCTATTAAAAGCAATTACCTCCTCGCCTTGCTTTGATTCCCAATGGGCTGCTGAAACTTTGTTTTTCACCAAAGATTTTTTTGAACATACAAACCGTGAGTTCATGAATGAACTCACGAAACGCGCGTGGAGTGCTACTGCGTTTCACAGAACTTCTTATTTATATGAGATTTTATGGAAAAGTTTTTTAGAAAAAGTAATAATGAACACAGTTGGATCTATGTATAAGCGCAGCTCAGAACACATTACTGCAGTGGTACAGAACCTAGTAAGCATTACTATTGGCACCTCTCCTGGATTTATCCCAGCGATTGACGACTCAACTGCTCCTGTTTCAGCTATTATTGATATGTATTTAGATGTATATAAGAGCCGTTTTTTTCACCCAACAATTATGACCATTGATAATTTCAATGGTAATTTACCTGTTTACTATTCTTTGCATCGTCATACATTTTTCAATCCTGCACCTGAGTTTGGCTATCCAGCGGAAACCGTCAAAGAATTGGCCTTAATTCGAGATATTTTACTAAAGTTCCAAGATGCAGTGGTTACCAACTCTAAGCAACTGGAATTTGATCTAGAAGATACCATTATGCGAGATACACTCAGTAAAACAAAATTTGATTTTTATCATCCGCAAGCAAAGGGGCATGAAGGTATAAAATCAAACATCGAAGAAATTTTTGAAGAAGATTCACGATTTTTTGAAGTTCATCGAGCAAAAAGTGAGTATGGTTCAAAATTAAAACCACCTACAACTTCTTTATTTTTTAAGGGGTGTGTCAAAATCAGCAATAATATAGGAGAGTGTAATGCGTTCAAAAACCAATAGGCAGCTACGGGGACTATTTAAATTTTTAAAACCCGATTTTGATAACTTGTGTTGCTTTAACGCCATGATTAATGGCCGCTAATAGTTAACGGAATGTTGCTCAAAACAACCCCTAAACACACCGCACTCCTCAAGGTTCACAAGCTAAGCTTATTTAATGAGACATAGCCAAAAAATATGTCCCAATAAAGTCGCTATTTTGCAAAAGTTACTTAAAACAAAGGGATTGATGCATCGACCTATTTTAGACAAACACTATTGACTTTTGAAATTTAGTGCAATATCATGTCGGAGCATGCGATGGTTTTCATAAGATTAACTTGTGAGATCGCCTGCTTAGGTTGGTGTTGATGAGATGACGGCTTAACAAGAGATCTGTTTGTTGCGCCTTGATCCTTATTGACTCACAAGCACGGTAAAAACCGTTTAATTAAACTAATAGGAGATCACTTAATGAGTAGCGTATATATGCAAGTACAAGGTGTAACAGGCACCGCAACCGCACAAGGTTTACAAGGATATATTGAATTACAATCCTTCGATTTCAGTGCGGCGCGCAAAATGAGCACCAAACCAGGTGTTGCATCAGACAGAGAGGGTGGCAAACCTGTTATCAGCGAGATCACAGTAACCAAATTCGTTGATCAAACCACCCCTGTGTTTTTTGGTAAAGCAACCGTAGGTCAAACAGAAGCCCAACCAGTAACGATTAAATTCGTTAATACTGGCGCAAACCTTTCTGAGTACCTGACCGTTACCTTAACCGGTGTAATGGTAAGTGGACAAAAAATCGTAGAAGCAGCACCTGTGCTGACTGAAGACGGTAACATTGCTCAAGAAAAACCAACAGAAGAATTGACTTTGAACTTCACCAAAATTGAATTCAAAGCAACTCCTTATGATGCTAACCATAAAGCAGGCGCCCCAGTGAGCCATGGATATGATTTAGTAGCCGCACAAGCTGCTTAATATCCACTTCTCTGGATAAAGAAGACTACCTAGTTTTTACAATAGGTAGTCCCTTTTTAACGCTTAATGTGAATACATTATCATGACAACCAGCCTGATCACACAAGATAACCGAATCCTCGAGGTGACAACACCTGTGGGTACGGGTGCGTTTTATCTTACGGCGGTCACAGGCAAAGAAACCATTAGTGTTCCCTTTATATTTAATCTGACACTGATGTCTCAACAACAAAACGTTGATGCCACAAGCATCATGAATCAACCCATCTCGTTTACCATCAAATTATCCGATGGCGAAACCCGCCAATTTAATGGCATCGTCAATTCATTTAAAAAATCTGGTATCGGCGCTCACGGCATCCGACAGTATGAAGTATCTGTCGTGCCTTGGTTTTGGTTTTTAAAAAACACCCAAGATTGCCAAGTGTTCCAGAACAAATCGAT
>CANJVU010000002.1 GCA_947478525.1 Thiotrichales bacterium | reverse complement strand
CTCTTCACCACTAACTATTGGGTGGTCAATGGGTTATGGTATCAAGCAAAAGATATTATCCGCGCGTTGGATCAGTTTCAAATAAGCACCAACATCAAACCGGAATTTGCTGTCACCAATACCTGGGTAACACAAATGGTTAAGCTATTTGCACCTTATATTCCAGAATTGTTGGAGACCCGCGATGCCGTGATTGCCGACTGGCAAGCACAGCATCCAGATAGCAACGCGCTGTATGATAAAAACCTGGAAGTTACGTCGATTTTGCCACTAATGCCCGCTTAATCTTCAACAGGCTACTCCAACCAATCCAACACCACTTTACCGGACTCGCCAGATTTCATTGCTTCAAAGCCTTTGAGGTAGTCTTTCACCGGATAACGATGGGTCACCATTTTGCTTAGATCCAAACCGCTTTGCAGTAACGCCACCATTTTGTACCAGGTTTCAAACATTTCGCGACCATAAATACCTTTCAAAAACAGACCGCGGAACACGATTTTATCCCAATCGATGGACACTTGTTTGCCACCTGACAACCCCAATAATGCCATACGACCACCGGTATTCATGACTTCAACCATACCATTAATGGCATTGGCATTACCGGACATTTCTAACCCAACATCATAGCCTTCGGTCATATGCAATTTTTTCATGGTGTCACGTAACTTATCAGCGACTTGCTGTGCATCTTTACAATCTGCCACATTTACTGCTTCGGTAACACCAAATTGTTTGGCCAAATTCAAACGATACGGGTTGATGTCGGTAATCACGATATGCCGCGCACCAACGTGACGGGCAACCGCTGCTGCCATCATACCAACAGGTCCCGCACCAGTGATCAAAACATCTTCACCCACCAAGTCAAACGATAACGCAGTATGTACGGCATTGCCAAAGGGGTCAAAAAACGCCACGATCTCATCGGGAATTTCATCCGGGACTTTAAACACGTTAAACGCTGGCATTGCCAAATACTCGGCAAATGCACCTGGGCGATTCACGCCGGTACCAATGGTATTGCGGCACAGATGAATACGTCCACCGCGACAATTGCGACAATGACCGCAGACGATATGACCTTCACCAGAGACACGATCACCAATTTTAAAGCCTTTAACATTGGCACCCAATTCCGCCACTTCACCAACAAACTCATGCCCGACATGCATCGGCACGGGGATGGTTTTTTGTGCCCAGGCGTCCCAGTTATAAATATGTAAATCAGTACCACAAATCGCGGTTTTGCGGATTTTAATCAATACGTCATCCGCACCAATCGTTGGCACCGGCACTTGTTCCAGCCAAATCCCTGGCTCACGTTTGCTTTTACATAAGGCTTGCATCATTTTCATTAGTTAATTACTCCCATTTGTTTGCCAACTTTGGTAAAGGCGGTTATTGCGCGTTCAATTTGTTCTGGCGTATGTGCCGCGGATATTTGCGTACGAATCCGCGCCAGGCCTTTGCCCACGACAGGATATGAAAACGCAATCACATAAATCCCTTCCACCAATAATTTCTCCGCCATTTCCGCCGCGATTTTTTCCTGATACAACATTACGGGAATAATCGGATGCTGACCCGGTACTAAATCAAAGCCAGCCTTTTGCATGCCCGCACGAAATAATTGTTGATTGCGTTGCGATTTGGCACGCAGTTCATCGCTTTTTTCAATCAGATCAATCGCCACAATCGAGGTTGCCGCGACCACGGGTGGAATGGCATTGGAAAATAAATAGGGTCGCGAGCGTTGGCGCAACATATCGATAATCGGTTTTTTGCCGGTGGTGTAGCCACCACTCGCTCCACCTAAGCCTTTGCCAAGGGTACCGGTCATAACATCAATGCGATGCAACACGTTATGTAGCTCCGGGGTGCCTTTGCCTTTTTCACCAATAAACCCAGTGGCATGGGAATCATCCACCATCACCAAGGCGTTATACTTATCGGCTAAATCACAAATCGCTGGTAAATTAGCAATAATGCCATCCATCGAGAATACGCCGTCCGTGGCAATCAATTTATAGCGCGCGCCGGCAGCATCTGCCGCTTTCAGTTGTTCTTCTAAATCAACCATATCATTGTTTTTATAACGATAACGCTGCGCTTTGCACAAACGTACGCCATCAATAATGCTGGCATGATTAAGCTGATCAGAAATCACCGCATCTTCAGCGCCCAAGATGGTTTCGAATAATCCGCCATTGGCATCGAAACAGGAGGAATATAAGATGGTATCTTCTTGCTCTAAAAACTCACTAATTCTTTTTTCTAATTGGCGATGAATGGTTTGCGTACCGCAGATAAATCGCACGGAAGCCATACCGTAGCCATATTGTTTTAAAGAGCTTTCAGCCGCGTGCACCAAAGTGGAGTCATTGGCCAAACCCAAATAGTTATTGGCACAGAAGTTTAACACCTTACGACCATCGGCCAAGGTGATCTCAGCATCTTGCGGTGAAGCAATGATGCGCTCGTTTTTGTACATACCGCCGTCACGGATTTCTTGTAGTTGTTGTGTTAAGTGGGCATAAAATTTAGGGTTCATGAATAATCTCCAAGAAATGATGGATCACTGTACCTGAAATTAGGTTCGGTTTCAATTAAGTACGCAGTAGTAACGGCATATTCAAAGCGACCGAACGCTTAAAAATTATTTTTCCACAACCGCAGCTGGCGAAACACCTCTACAGTCGATCCGCAGGGTTTTTGCACACGCCCTTCTACCTGACGCACAATCTCTGGTTGATCACAACGCAAGAACGGATTAGTAGCTTTTTCCAAGGCGATAGTCGATGGCACGGATGGGATATCTTGCGCCTTCAACTGTTCGGTATGCGCGATGCGCTGCTGAACCTGCATATTACTGGATTCGACATGCGCAGCAAATTCGAGATTAGACAACGTATACTCATGGGCGCAATAAACCAAGGTTTCATCAGGCAAGGCTGCCAGGGCACTTAACGAATGCAACATTTGCTCCGCGGTACCTTCAAATAAGCGACCACAACCCGCGCCAAACAGGGTATCACCACAAAATAACATTGGCGCAGAATAATAGGCGACATGCCCCAAGGTATGCCCAGGGACATGAATCACACGAAACGACAAGTTAAAATCATCTAACCTAATCTGCTGATCATCGTGTACCAGATCCGTCACATCAGTTACTGCCTCGATTGGATGCCCATAAATCCGCACCTCTGGATATATACTTTTTAAGTAGCGCACTCCTCCAATATGATCGGCGTGTTTATGCGTCAATAAAATCGTCGTCAATTGCAAGCCATGCGCTTGCAAATATACCAATACTGGCTTGGCATCGCCTGGATCTACCACAAAAGCGGTATTATTCTCACGATTGATGCCTAGCCACAAATAATTGGTTTCAAAGGCGGGGATGGTGATGATGTCAACCATAAGCAGCAGACTCTGTAGGTGCGGTGTCAATATCCTATCACAAACAGCCAGCAGATACCTTTACTCAACAGAACAACTTAGACGCTGAGGTGCAAAAAACCAAAGATAAGCTATTACTTTACCAGCAGCGCTCAAAGATCTGAACATCAAGCACGCGGATGATGTTGCTGATATAGCTTCTGCATGCGCTCTTTTGCCACATGGGTATAAATCGTCGTGGTCGAGACGTTGCTATGCCCCAGCAACATCTGCACCACGCGCAAATCAGCCCCATGGTTCAATAAATGTGTAGCAAACGCATGACGCAAAGTATGTGGCGATAAATGGGTACGAATATCCGCAATCTGCGCATGATGCTTAATCCGGTGCCAAAACGTCTGGCGAGTCATTTTCTGCGACTGCTGACTGATAAACACCGCATCGGCTGAACGCCCTTGCAATAAATCAGGCCTGGCCTGTTCAACATATTTAATGATCCATTCCGCGGCATTTTCACCCAGCGGCACCAGGCGCTCTTTATTGCCTTTACCGATCACCCGCACCACGCCTTGCCGCAGATTGACTTCGGTCATAGTGAGATTAACTAATTCCGATACCCGCAAACCGCTAGCATAGAGCACCTCCAACATCGCCCGATCACGAATACCCAAAGCAGTATTTAAATCTGGAGCCTCTAACAGCGCCTCGACATCCCGTTCAGTTAAGGTTTTGGGCAATGGCTTGCCGATTTTTGGATTATCTAGATTTAACGTCGGGTCTATTTTTAATTTTTCTTCGCGTAATAACCAACGATAAAATTGCCGAATGCAGGAGAGAAATCGGGATGTCGAACGCGGATGAAATTTTTGCTGAAAGCGATACTGCAGATAAACCTGAATGTTTTCGCGACTGACCGCCAATAAATCGGTGATGCTTTGTTGCTTTAGCCAAATGACGAATTGTTCTAAATCGGTGCGATAAGCGCTGAGGGTGTTTTTGCTTAACCCTTTTTCAAGTAACATGAAGTCGGAGAATTCGGAAATATAGTCAATCATATTTTTACATCATAACAAAAAAGCCCGCATTTGCGGGCTTTTTTTACTAAACTTCGATTATGCTTCTTGCAAAACACCGTTCGCAGCGACAGTCGCCACCAAACGTTTTCTTGGTTTGCGAGGACGCCTGTCCGGTACGCTGTGGCGATCAATCCAATCATACAGGGTTTGCGGATGGCACTTAACCAATTTCGCAATCGATGCCTTGCTGATGCCCAAATCCAGATAACGCACGATATCTTTACGGCACTTATCCAACTTGAGATTCTTGTTTTTGCGACCTTTCGGACGACCGAGCGGAAGACCGGCAGCGCGGCGACGAGCCAGTGCATCGGTGGTACGACGAGAGATAAAGTCACTTTCAATGTGCTGCATCATGCGCAACAAATCAGCCAGTTTATTCACTTCTTTGGCTTGGAATAATTCACCATATTTCACAAAATGAATGTCAACGCTACAACGAGTTGCTTCCAGCAGAACCTCCAACAATTGGCAGGTGGATCTTGCCAGGTCAGTCGCTTCGTATACTACGATTGAGTCGCCTGCCTTGGCTTGACCATCTAATAATAAGGAGCCAATTTCACGCTTCTGCCAACTGATCTTGGTGGTTTGTTGCTCTTCCACTACACGGGTTACCTTCAAGCGATTCTTGGTAACGTAGGTGGTTAAAGCCTCTTCTACGTCTTCAATGCGCTTGAACTCATCCGCATACAAGTAAGTGTATATTGCCATAATTTTTGCCTCGTGTTTTAGATATTTTTTTCGGCCCCTAAATATCGGGGCTAAAACTATTTTCACATATTTTCATAGAAAAAGCAAGATCTTTATTAAAATAAATCCACTTATTACCTTACAAAGATAAGGGAGACCGAGATATGACTTTTAAATAACCAAAAACCCCAAAGGTTATTCAAAATAACCCCCTTTTTCTTTCGATGTTTTGCACACATCATTTCAACCGAAGAAAACATTTTAAAAAGCGCTATGCCTCTATTCCATTCCTTGTATATTGGTATATAATAACGCTTAAACCTCAATAAAATCGGCACTTTCAACATGACAACCTACCCACGCCTGCAATTAAATTCTGGCCACGATCGCCGCGTCCAGAAAGGCCACTTATGGATATTCAGCAACGAAGTAAATGTTGCCGCAACCCCCTTAAAGAACTTTACCCCAGGAGCATTGGTCACCCTGCTAAATCAAAGCCAGCAAGTTCTAGGAGTTGGCTACATCAACCCTAATTGCTTATTGTGCGTGCGTATTTTGTCACATCAAGAACAGATTATTGATGAATCTTTTTTTGTTAAGCGGTTCCAGTCAGCTTTATCATTGCGAACAATGCTCTATGCAACACCTTACTACCGATTGGTGTTTGGAGAAAGTGATGGCCTACCTGGTTTAATTGTTGATCGCTATAATGACACTCTGGTCGTGCAGTGCAATACTGCAGGTATGGATCAGTTACAGGACAGGGTTATTGCCGCACTAAAAACAGTATTATCTCCGCGACGCATCTTGTTGCGCAATGACAGCGGTCACCGCACCATTGAGGGTTTGCCACTCTCACAACAGATGATCTTGGGCGACAACACTACGCCACTACAGGTGCAGGAAAATGGGGCTATTTTTTCCATTCCTTTACTGGAAGGTCAAAAAACAGGTTGGTTCTATGATCACCGTGATAACCGTAGACACTTACTCCCCTTTGTCAAACAAAAAACCGTACTGGATGTATTTAGCTACTTGGGTGGCTGGGCGATTGCCGCCGCCTGCGCAGGTGCCAAGCAGGTTACCTGCATCGACAGCTCTAAAACCGCCATCAGTACCTTAACCCATAACGCGCAATTAAATGATGTGGCGGATAAAATCACCGCCATTTGTGATGACGCGTTCGACGCCATGATTACCCTCATTGATAAAAAGCAACACTTTGATATTGTGATTATTGACCCACCCGCGTTCATTAAAAGCAAAAAAGACAAACCCGCCGGCATGCGCGCTTACGAAAAACTGAATCGATTGGCACTACAATTAGTATCCACCAATGGACTAATGGTTTCAGCATCGTGCTCCATGCACTTGCTGCAAGAAGATTTATTGGCAGTCATTCAGCAAGCCACGCATAAGACTGGAAGTGACGTGAGTATTTTGGCACAATGGCATCAAAGCCTGGATCACCCGATTCATCCAATGATTCCAGAAACCAATTATCTGAAAGCAATGTTATGTCACAAGCGCTAAAAACAGGCAAAAGCCATCATGCAGATTGACGCTCAGACGCTGAATAAAATCGCCCAACTCTCGAAACTCGCGCTTTCCAATGCTGAGCAACTGCGTTATCAACAGTCATTAAATCAGATGTTGGATGTTTTTACTGCGCTCAATGCCGTCAATACCGAAAGCGTTGAACCGATGGCGCATCCATTATCCATGAGCCAACGCTTACGCCCCGATCAAGTCACTGAATCAAATCAACAAGAAGCGTTTCAGACAGTAGCACCGCAAGTATCCGATGGTTTCTATCTGGTGCCACGAGTGATTGAGGAGCCGCGTTAATGCACCAACACACCTTAACTGAACTGAGACTGGCACTACACAGCAAAAGCATTTCTAGCGCTGAACTGACACAGCATTATTTAACGCGCATTCAACAGCTTGACCCCGCCCTCAATAGTTTTATTACCGTGACATCAGAACAAGCACTCACCATGGCACGCGCAGCCGATCAACAATTGTTCAGCGGTACAGCCACCGCGTTAACCGGCATTCCGTTGGCACAAAAAGATCTGTTTTGCACGCAAGGCATTAAAACCAGCTGCGCGTCAAAAATGCTCGATAATTTTATCGCTCCTTATAATGCTACAATTGTCGATCAATTTAATGCAGCAGGCATGGTATTACTTGGCAAAACCAATATGGACGAATTTGCCATGGGGTCATCCAATGAAAATAGTTTTTATGGCCCAGTTAAAAATCCGTGGGATCTCACACGCACGCCGGGTGGATCATCGGGTGGCTCTGCCGCTGCGGTTGCAGCGGGTTTATGCCCCGTCGCTACCGGCACCGACACCGGCGGCTCTATTCGTCAACCAGCTGCAATGTGTGGCATCACTGGCATTAAACCAACCTATGGCCGCGTATCACGTTACGGCATGATCGCCTTCGCTTCTAGCCTGGATCAAGGCGGCATCCTCAGCAAAACCGCCGCGGATTGCGCATTGATGCTTAACGCCATGGCTGGGTTTGATTTGAAAGATTCCACCAGCGCCAACATGCCGGTACCCGATTACACCGCAACATTAACTCAGCCACTAAAAGGGTTAAAAATCGGCATCCCTCAAGAGTTTTTTGCGGAAGGCTTGGATGCATCAGTGGCCAAAGTTGTCGAGCAAGCGATTCAGCATTACCAATCCCTGGGGGCGACCTTGCACAACATTACTTTGCCGCACAATTCATTAGCACTCTCGGCTTACTATATTATCGCCCCCGCAGAGGCGTCTTCCAACTTATCGCGCTATGATGGCGTGCGTTTCGGGCATCGCTGCGACAACCCAAAAAACTTGGAAGACCTGTATCAACGCTCTCGCGCTGAGGGTTTTGGCAATGAAGTAAAGCGCCGCATTATGATTGGCACCTATGTGCTTTCATCTGGTTATTACGATGCATATTACCGTAAAGCGCAGCAGATTCGTCGCTTGATTCACCAGGATTATCAACAAGCCTTTGCACAAGTCGATGTCATCATGAGCCCTACTTCTCCCACCACCGCTTTTGAACTGGGTGCCAAAACGCAAGATCCAGTGAGCATGTACTTGGCAGATATTTATACGCTGGGCGTGAATTTAGCCGGCCTGCCAGCAATGTCAATTCCCGCAGGCTTTGCTGAGGGCTTGCCCGTAGGATTACAGCTGATTGGCACCGCGTTTTCAGAAGCGAAATTGCTCAATATTGCCCATCAGTTTCAGCAGTCGACGGATTGGCATCTACAATTGCCGAAGAGGGAGATTTAACGATGCAATCCTGGGAAACCGTGATCGGCCTTGAAGTACATACCCAACTCTCCACCCGCTCGAAAATATTTTCGGGTGCCAGCACTGCTTATGGCGCAGCACCCAACACCCAAGCCTGTGCAGTAGATTTAGGCTTGCCCGGTACACTACCCGTCCTCAATCAAACTGCCGTCGAAATGGCCGTCAAATTTGGCCTAGCTATTAACGCTAAGCTACCTCGCTATTCCATTTTTGCGCGCAAAAATTATTTTTACCCAGATTCCCCCAAAGGCTATCAAATCAGCCAATATGAGCACCCCATTGTCGGTCGAGGCAGTCTTGAAATCACCTTGGAAGATGGCAGTAGAAAAATCATTGGCATCACGCGCGCCCATTTGGAAGAAGACGCCGGAAAATCAATCCACGACTTATTTCCAGGCCACAGTGGCATCGATTTAAACCGTGCCGGCACACCCTTGCTAGAGATCGTCTCCGAACCCGAAATGCGTTCAGCATACGAAGCCGTAGCCTATCTTAAAACCTTACATACCTTGGTACGCGCACTCGGCATTTGCGATGGCAATATGCAGGAAGGTTCATTCCGTTGCGATGTGAATATTTCGATGCGACCCACCGGTTCAAATACCTTTGGCACCCGCGTCGAATGCAAAAATATTAATTCATTCCGTTTTGTTGAGCGCGCCATTGCTTATGAAACCGAACGGCAAATTACCTTACTGGAATCCGGCCAGCGCGTAGTACAAGAAACCCGGATGTACGATGCCAACCGCGATCAAACCTATTCCATGCGCAGCAAAGAAGATGCCGATGATTACCGCTATTTCCCCGATCCTGATTTATTGCCAGTGGTATTAGACCCAACCTGGATTGAACAGATCCGCGCAACATTGCCAGAGTTACCTGCCGCTAAACGTCAGCGTTATCAAACCGCATTGGGATTAAGCGAATATGACGCCAACCAATTGACCCAAGACCCAGCAATCGCTCACTATTTTGAAGCCGTATTGACCCATTGCAATCAGCCCAAACTTGCTGCAAATTGGCTATTGGGCGAAGTAGCTGCCACATTAAATGAACATCAAATCGATATTGAGCAATGCCCCATAAAACCACAAAATATGGCGACCTTGATGGCACGCATTCACGACCAAACCCTCTCGAATAAAACCGCCAAAGTGGTATTAATTGGATTGTGGAATCAGGAAGGCTCAGTTGATCAAATCATTCAACAGAAAGGCTTGAAACAAGTATCTGATGGTGGCGCCATCAACACCTGGATTACTGAAATTATCATCAAAAACCCTGAACAAGTCGCGCAATACCGCGCGGGCCAAGAAAAAGTGCTGGGTTTCCTGGTGGGTCAGGTGATGAAATTATCGCAAGGCAAAGCCAATCCAGCACAATTGAATGAGCTGTTGAAGCAGCAACTTCTGGCTCATTAAGAGGCCATCTCATTCGCGAATCGCGAATTACAAATGCCATTGTACTTCAATCCACCCGCGAGCATTTTAATTTGCAAATTTTTTAAATCACAACCACAGGAACCTCCTCCCTCAGCAAAAAAGGGAGGAAGGAATCAGATAAAACTACAGACCTAATTTATCCGCTGCAGCATTGAGCTCTTTCACTGCATTAACCGACACCAACAAGTTGGCGCGTTCTTTATCGGTCAAGAGCACGTCAATGACTTCTTCCACACCTTTGGCACCAATTTTCACTGGAGCACCAACGAATAAGGATTCATCCAAGCCGTATTGGCCTTTTTTGAGCTTGGCGGCACAGCCCAAAATTGCTTTTTTATCTTGCAAATAGGCTTCTGCCATTTGAATCGCTGAAGTTGCGGGTGCGTAGAACGCTGAACCTGTTTTCAACAGGTTAACGATTTCACCACCACCTTGACGAGTGCGCTGTACGATTTCATCTAAACGCGCCTGGGTGATTTTGCCTTGTTTAACCAAAGTATCCAAGCTCACGCCGGCGATATTACTCATGCCGGTTAATGGCACCATGCTATCACCATGACCACCCATCACATAGGTGTTCACTTGTTGGATCGAGACGTTAAATTCCCAGGACAGGAAGGTCGCAAAACGCGAAGAATCAAGAATACCCGCCATACCGACAATCATGTTGTCCGCACTACCAGAATATTTTTGTAACAAACGCACCATAATATCAAGCGGGTTGGTGATACAAATCACAAATGCATTGGGACAATTTGCTTTAATGCCTTCGCCTACAGACTTCATCACTTTACCATTAATGGCCAACAGATCATCACGACTCATGCCCGGTTTACGGGGAATACCAGCAGTGACGATGACCACATCAGCACCTTTCAAATCCGCATAATCGTTGGTGCCTTTGACACAAGCATCAAAGCCTTCAACCCAGGAGCATTGCACTAAATCCAACGCTTTACCTTGGGGCACGCCTTCTGCAATATCAAACAACACCACATCACCCAAACGCTTGGTCAATGCCAAATGCGCTAACGTTCCGCCAATATTACCGGCGCCAATGAGTGCTATTTTTTTTCTTGCCATGATCTTATTTCCTTATGTTGATGAAATGAGTTTTTCCATAATAAACCTAAAGTGGCTTTTTGACTACACCTGCGTCTACCGCTGCTTTGGCAACAACTGCAGGCACGCGCTCACGCAACCGCGAATCCATAGGCTTGGGAATAATATATTCTGGGCCAAATTCAAGCTTGGTGGTACCTGGGTAAAGTTTTAAAATCTCTGCGGGCACGGGTTCCTTGGCAATTTGACGAATCGCCTCGACCGCGGCAATACACATGGTCATGGTAATCTTGGTCGCACGTACATCGAGTGCTCCACGGAACATATACGGGAAGCAAATCACGTTATTAACCTGGTTGGGGAAATCTGAACGTCCGGTCGCCAACAACACATCATTGCGTGTTTTCTTAACAAGATCCGGATGAATTTCCGGGTTAGGATTAGACAACGCAAATACGATCGGATTGGGTGCCATTTTCTTCAATTGTTCCGCTGAAAGCAGGTCAGGTCCAGACACGCCAATAAATACATCCGCACCTTCCATTGCATCATCCAGCGTACGCATTTCAGTATGTCGCGCAAACGCGAATTTATAAGGACCTAAACCATTGCGATCGACGTGAATAACGCCTTGGCTGTCGACCACGGTAATTTGTTCTTTGTTAACGCCCATACGCACCAACAAATGCATGGTGGCCAAACCAGCGGCACCGGCGCCTAAGCAAACAATTTTAACTTTCGACAAGGATTTGCCTTGTATTTCTAACGCATTCAACAAACCCGCAGCCACCACAATGGCGGTACCATGTTGATCATCATGAAACACGGGGATATCGAGCATTTTTTTCAATTCATATTCAACTTGGAAGCACTCTGGCGCTTTAATGTCTTCGAGATTAATGCCACCAAACGTTGGTGCGATATTGGCGATGGTTTGCACCAGACCATTGACGGAGTCGGCGTTGACTTCAATATCAAACACATCGATATCGGCAAATTTTTTGAACAATACCGCTTTACCTTCCATCACGGGTTTACTGGCTAAAGCGCCGCGATTACCCAACCCTAAAATTGCCGTACCGTTACTGATCACACCAACCAGATTACCTTTGTTGGTATACAGATAAGCCGCATCGGGGTTTTCGGCAATGGCCAGTACCGGCTCAGCGACACCTGGCGTATAAGCCAACGATAAATCACGCTGGGTTTCCGTAGGTTTGGTAATGGTAATGCCCAATTTACCGGGGCGCGGGAATTGGTGATAGGCTAATGCATCTTCGGCTAATTGACTGCGACTCATGATCTAGGTCTCCTTACTCAATGGTCTCAAGATTATGGCACTAAAAGATTTAAAACGGAAGCAGGTAAATTATATTGACTTAACGGACAATGGGATCACCAACGGCATTTTGCTGCCTTGCTTAGAGAGACGTAACGTCCACCCTAAATAGCTGTGCGCCACACGTGACAATACTGGCGGTAGCTCGCTTTCACAATGCAGCCGTACATCAAACTGCAACGGCGCCTGTACCAAATAACGAACCAACACCGCCAAACGTTGAAACGCCAATTGATACGGCAAAAATGCCAATGGATTGTTTAAGTAAATATGTACCGTAAAGTGATATTGTCGATCATACAATGACGCACCGACAATGGTATCGGCACCCAAATGACTGCCCTGCTTGCCAAGCAAGAAGCGGTTATTGAGCGGAATCAAGGTGCGACGCAGTTTATTTTGCTCCAGTCGCACTTGCGTAAAGCCAAAATACGCTTCCAAGATCATCGCAATATGCTGTTTATCAACCTGTTTGCCCAATAACATCGGAATAAAAGGATACAAACTATGCATCGGCAATGCCGTAATTTCAGCAGGCAATCCCGCTAAACCACAGAGGCTAGCCAGATACTGCGACACCACCTCCTGGCCATCAATACGATAGGCGTGTAAATAATGATATTTTTGCCAAATACGATAACGCAATTCAATCAAACGGTGATTAAAAAAATCGTAGAATGCGGCCAGCGCATTATCATCCTGATCATCATGCAATAACCGCTCGGTATAATGAATCGGTAGTGGCGATGCCGCCCCCATTAATCCAATAAAATTAAGCGTAAATTCACAGTCAATGACATCACGATGCTCCGTGATTTCCAGTGCCTCAATATCGCTGGATTGCGATACCAGCGCCGGGTTGGTTTTAAACTGGTAACGCACTTTTTTATTGCGCTGCAACGCCACCGCTTCAAGCAAACCACAGAGTTGAAAAAAGGAAAAACGTTTATATTGCTGACGGACATAAATCAGCGTGTCCACCACAGGCGCCGCAATTACGGAAACTGGGTTGGCCATGATAACCCTCCCCCCGCTTCCAGCCCTACCAACTCCACTTCATTGAAACTATTCATTGCTGCGCTTTCTTGCAAAATGGCATTGAGCAACGTACCAAACAAATACATTTCACCAATATTCACAAAAGCACTTTCTTGCAGCGTGATCACGGTTTTATTACCCCGCACCACATGACCTTTGTGTACGCGCTCCAATGCTTTTAAATCCAGGACTTTAATCGACTCAGACAATTGATGCGCCATGGCCAATGATTGCAAATTCTCTGGTGCCGCAAAATGATAGGTATTGATCAAGCGCTTAATATGCCCAACATCCACCAATCCTTGAAAAGCCGATGCCATGGTCGCAACCAACTGCCAATGAAACTGTCCTTCTAATGGGGGAAATACCGGCAAACTTAAGCCCGTGACATTGACATAGCGTAATGCGGTATCCTTCTGATCCAATGGGGATTGAATATCGCCCGTTCCCAGCTCCTCTGAAACCTGCAACTGATACGCCAATACTTCGGTGGAAACTGTTTCATACTGATTCAATGCATTGGCTTGAAAGGTCTGTGGAAACACCAAATAATGACGTGGCATTTTATGAATTTTACCCGGTTGCATTTGTACCTGATAAATATCTTGCAACTTCTGCGAATTTTGCTGAAACGACGCCATTGGATGATACACCTGCGCACGCTCAGATCCTTCGGTCCAACCCGTCACTTGCTTCACCTGCGCCACACCACACAAGCCATAACGTTTGTCATCTAATAATACGGGATAACGCACCTGTTGTTGGTTACGGCGAATCGGCACTGCCGACATTTCAAACAGATTGATCAATGGCGTGCAATGTAACCGTACCATATCTGATGAAGCTTTAAACTTGAGGTGTAGCGGCAAATCCAAGGTAAGCGATAAAGTAAATTGATTTTTACCCTTCCAGGTTTGCAAATTTGGTAACCCAGTTACATCGACAAACATAAATTTTTCAGGAAAAGAAAATAACTCTTGTAGCAAATGCTGTTTACGATACGGCAAGCGCAAAGAGGACAACAGTAACTCATCTTGCGCCAGGCCCACAGGTTTAATATTCACCTGTGGACAACGAATCTCCTGACTGCCACAACTTAAACTCACGGCTTGCAAACGATTTAATAACGCATAATAAAGCAAATAACTGCGTTTCAAGTCGCCCGACAAATATAAGCGCAGCTTTGATAAATCTAACTGGTCACAGCTCACACCACTATGCGCTTGAAAGTGAATATTGAATTTCAACTGCTGATCTTGGCGCTGCATATCAATATCAACGATTTTAATCGGCTGTACTTGCGTGTCATAAACGGTTTTGAACCAATAACGCATGCCATTTTTACTGCCTTCTATGACCGTATCTTTTTTGATAATCTGATCCAAACGCTGAAAATGTTCTGCGGGCTCAAATGCTAGAATCGTTGCTGAGGGTTGCGTAGTCATATACTGCGGCGCAATCATATTCATCAAATCATAGCTAATTTCGGGCAGGCTATCGTCAACCTTGTGCCATAATTTTGCCGTTAAAAATGCGAAGCCTTCAAGCAATCGTTCCACATCAGGGTCAGTGGCTGCTTTACCCAAAAACGGCGCCAATTTAGGATGTTTTTCAGCATACTGGCGACCGGTATCGCGCAGATGACTGAGTTCCTCTTCATAGTATTGACGGAAATTCATAACAACCTCTATTATCGCTGAATGGTAATTTTACCCACATCACTCAACAAGGTGAAATAGCACACATCCTGCTCGCCACTCGGCATTTTGAGCCTTGCGGTCACCGTAAACAGAATTCGATCGGGTTGATCCGCTGGGCGCTCCCCTGAAATCTTGACCTGGTTTAACCGTGGCTCATAGCGATGAATGGTCTGCCACATACTGTGTTCCAAATGTCGAATCACATCAGAAAAATGATGACTCGCACTGTTGAAATCTGGCAAACCATATTGATCCCCAATAGCAGCCGTACCACGTTTGGAATTCAGCAGTGCTTTAAGCGACTGCTGCACCACACCGGCATAATCATTGGAATCCAATGCTCCAGACAACTGACTGGAGCCATCAATGCGCGACAATAAAGGAGCGCGGAGCATAATATTTCACCTCTATTTTTGTGCTTTGTCCAATTTACCAACTAAGGACAACGTGATGTCGGAACCCATATATTTAAAATGAGGACGAATCATCATGCTAACGCGGTACCAGCCAGGCTCACCTTCAACATCCGAAACTTCAATTTTAGCGGCACGCAACGGACGACGGCTTCTCACTTCTGATGGTGCATTTTCTTGATCCGCCACATATTGACTGATCCATTTATTTAGCTCACTCTGCAAATCAGAAGCTTCTTTCCATGAACCTAATTGTTCACGTTGCAATACTTTCAGGTAGTGCGCAATCCGACTCACGATAAACATGTAAGGCAATTGCGTACCAAGCTTATAGTTCAACTCAGAGGTTTTACCGGATTCACTTTGACCAAAATATTTTGGCTTTTGCGTCGAGTTGGCAGAAAAGAATGCCGCATTATCACTGCCTTTGCGGAATGCTAAGGGAATAAATCCTTCCATCGCCAATTCATATTCACGACGATCTGATACCAACACTTCGGTAGGAATTTTAGTTTCCACCTCACCCATCGATTCAAAATGATGCAACGGCAAATTTTCTACGGCACCCCCACTGGTTGGGCCAATGATGTTTGGACACCAGCGATATTTCGCAAAACTATCCGCCACACGGCTGGCCAAAGCAAAGGCAGAGTTACCCCAAACATAATCGTTATGAGATTCTACTGTTTCTTTGTAATGAAACTCTTTAACCGGATTGTTTTCAGGATCATACGGCTGACGTAATAAGAATTGTGGTAAGGTTAACCCTACATAACGTGAATCTTCGGATTCGCGGAAACTGCGCCATTTGGCATAGATCTGACCCTCAAAAATTGACTTAATATCTTTCATGTTAGGCAGTTGCTCAACACTGCTCATACCAAACATTTTCGGGCTAGCACTGGCCAAGAATGGCGCATGCGACATGGTGGCTACGGCCGCCAGATTTTGCAGCAATGCGACATCAGGAGAGGTATGATCAAAAGCATAGTTACCAATCAACGCGCCGTAAGGCTCACCACCAAATTGACCATATTCTGCCGTATAAACTAATTTGTATAACCCAGATTTTGGCAACTCGGGTGCATCGGTAAAATCTTCCATCAAATCTTCTTTTGAAACATTTAAAATATCAATCTTAATGTTTTCCCGGAAGTTAGTTTGGTCCACCACATATTTCAAACTACGCCAGGCGGATTCCATTTTTTGAAAAGCTTCATCATGCAAAATTAAATCGATCTGTTGACTCAGCGTTTCATCAATCTTGGCAATCAAACGATCTATCAATAATTTATCAACACGATCTACTGCCTGACCACTGGCAGCCAGTTGACTCACCAATGCCTCAAGACCCTGACGGGTAATCCCATAGGCCTCATCTTGTGGCATAACGTTGGTTTCTGCAAGCAGGCTGTCTAACAGACTGACTTCTGCCTTTGCCACACCTTGATTCTTTTCTGCTACTGCTGTACTCATTGCAACACTCCCCTTATGTCTTATTCTTTAACTTCAAGTTTGAGCTCCTGACACAACTGCTTACGCGTCACATCATCTTTGATCACTTGCTGTAATTTTTTACGGAACGCTGGAATATTGCCAAGTGGACCTTTTAATGAGATCAACGCTTCGCGCAACTCCAACAGACGGTTGAGCTCAGGGACTTGTTTGGCCACACGATCGGGCTCAAAATCACGAATATCTTTAGGATTCAACTTCACCACCAAATCCCCTGCTGCCTCGCCTTCTTTGGCGGTAGCAAGCTTATTAGGGACGGTCAATGCCATTTCTAAATTATGCGCAGCCATCACATCATTAAAATTATCTTTGTTGACACTGACTGGCTTACGATCTTCCAACAAACGATTATCCGCACGTTGCGTATAATCGCCCATCATCAACATTTTTAACGGTAACTCTAACTCTTGCTGTGCATCCCCTGCTGGTTTATAAACAATATTGACCCGCTCTTTGGGGGCCACAGTAGCTTGCTTTGACATTTCACACTCCCTTTTGGTTATCAGAACAGACCCGAAAACGCCCACAAAAGCCTGTTATAAGTCATTATGAGCCAATAACAATCAAAAGTCAAGTTTTTTGGAAATATTTGCGACTCAAGAAAGATTGTGCTTTTTTATGTCCTTATCTTTGGCTATAATGGACTTGCTTTTATGACACTCACGATCATCAACAAAAGGAGTCAGCCATGACCACAACCACCGAACAAAAACTCATTTATGCCAAACGTTTTAATACCTCACTAGACCTATATGGTGTTCCGCAAAAAAATCAGGGTAGAAGCTTAATCGTTGCTGAAATGTTTGGCCTCACCCAACGAGGAGCGGCACGCTGGGTTAATGGCGAAGTATTACCCCCAAAAGCACGCCGTAAAGAAATTGCCAACCGTATGAAAGTCAATTTTGATTGGCTTGAGTTTGGTCACGGCGAACCACGCACAGCCACTGGCAACAGCAACAATCTGAAGCAATTCCCCGTTATTACTCAACATGAAGCCAAAGATCATAAGCGCGTCCTTGCAAGCTTCTCCGGCCGACGCATGGCATTTGAAACCAAAGCCAGTGACGAAAGTTTTATCATCGAAGTCACCGGGAAAGCAATGGAACCACGCTTTGGACCTGGCACCATCATCGTAGTTGACCCCAACTCCAGCGTTAAAGACGGCGATTATGTCCTGGTGTACATTAATAAAATTTCTGAAGTGTTGTTCCGTCAATACATTGTCGGCGACAACTATATACACCTTGTACCTTCTGCAGAGGGGTTTACCTCGATTAACATGGCCAAAGATGATAAAATCATCGGCGTGGTGGTTGAGTCTAAACAAACCTTGAAATAAGAGAGCCTATGTCCAACAAATGTGATGCGATCGAAAAAAAGCTATTACACTACATGCAAAAGGCCATTCGTGATTTTGGCATGGTTCAAAAAAACGATCGCATCATGGTGTGTCTGTCCGGCGGCAAAGACTCCTACACCATGTTGTATTTGCTCAATAAAATGCGCAAAATGTCGCGCCATCAGTTTGATATTTTTTCCTTTACGCTCGACCAGGCACAACCCGGCTGGAATGACACTGCCATGCGCGCCTGGATGGAAGATCAAAAGATTCCCTATGAAATCTTGAAACGCGACACCTATTCTATCGTCAAAGAAAAGATCCCTGAGGGCAAAACTTACTGCTCGCTGTGCTCTCGCTTACGTCGTGGCAATATCTATACTTACGCTGAAGAACATGAGTTCCGCACCATTGCCTTAGGTCATCATCGCGATGATATGATTAATACCTTATTGATGTCGATTTTGTACAGTGGTCAGATTAAATCGATGCCACCCAAACTACTTACCGACAATCAAAAACACATCGTGATTCGTCCGCTCACCTACTGCCAGGAAGCCGATATCACGGAATTTGCCAAACTTATGGAGTTTCCCATCATTCCTTGTACGTTGTGTGGTTCACAGGAAAATCTGATGCGCGTACGCGTCAAAAAATTGATTGCCGAACTGGCCAAAGAAAACCCGAAGGTGCCAAGTAATATGTTACATGCGCTCAGCAGCATTCAACCCAGCCAATTGATGGACAGCAAACTGTGGGATTTCAAAAATCTTGGGCGCGAACCCCATCAATCTTTAGCGGAGATTATTGATGTACCCTGCTTGCTGGATGATGCCGAAATTTAATTTATTGTTGTTTAAAAAGGAATTGATATGCCATCCCCCATCACGCATTACCTGAAAGATTACCAAAAACCACATTATTCCATTCATCAAACCCATTTAGAATTTGATATTCACGATGAATACACGCAAGTCACCAACACCATGCACGTCTATCGCGAACCAAACACGCCAGACAATGCACCCCTCGTCTTAAATGGCGAACAACAAGAACTGATCAGCGTCAGTTTGAATGGCGCACCATTGACGCCTAATCACTATCAACGCAATGACGAACACCTCACATTGCAAAATCTCCCGACTGACTTTACTTTAACAATAGTTTCGCGCTTGAACCCGGCGGCCAATACCGCACTAGAAGGTTTGTATCGTTCTGGTGATATGCTTTGCACCCAATGCGAATCCCATGGCTTTCGCAAAATCACCTACTATATTGACCGCCCGGACGTGATGTCATTATTCACCACCAAAATCATCGCCGATAAAACCCATTATCCACAACTCTTGTCTAATGGTAACAAAGTCGCACAAGGTGATTTGACCCATAACCGCCATTATGTCATCTGGCAAGATCCGTTCAAAAAACCGTGCTATCTATTCGCTCTGGTGGCCGGCGATTTGGCAATGCGCGAAGGCAGCTTTACGACACAATCGGGTCGTCATGTGGCGTTACATATTTTTACCCGCCACCCCGATTACGATAAATCGATTTACGCCATTGAAGCCCTGCAAGACTCCATGCGTTGGGATGAAAAAGTCTATGGCCGCGAATATGACCTCGACGTTTATATGATCGTTGCCGTCGGTGATTTCAACATGGGCGCGATGGAAAACAAAGGGCTGAACGTCTTTAACACCAAATACGTACTCGCGAGCGACAAAACCGCCACCGACTCGGATTATCGTCAGATTCAAGCCGTGATTGGTCATGAATATTTTCACAACTGGACTGGCAACCGCGTCACCTGTCGCGACTGGTTTCAACTGAGTTTAAAAGAAGGCCTGACGGTATTTCGTGATCAGCAATTTACCGCCGATCATCACTCCGCCACCGTGAAACGCATCGATGATGTCAAAACCATCCGCAGCGCGCAATTTACCGAAGATGCCAGCCCCATGGCGCATCCGATTCGCCCGGCGTCATACATACAAATGAACAACTTCTACACCGTCACTGTGTACAACAAAGGCGCTGAAGTGATTCGCATGATGCACACTTTGGTGGGCGTCAGCGGTTTCCGCAAAGGCATGGATTTATATTTCCAACGCCATGATGGCCAAGCCGTGACCTGCGATGATTACGTCGCTGCGATTGCCGATGCCAACCAGATTGACCTAAGCCAATTCAAACGCTGGTATTCACAAGCAGGCACACCCACCATTACGGCTGAAGATCATTACGATGCAACCAGCAAAATCTATACCCTAATGTTATCGCAAAGCTGCGCACCTTCTGCCGACGGCTCGGCCAAAGAACCGTTCTATATCCCCGTCAAACTGGGCTTGATCGGTGCCAGCGGCAAAGATTTGACGGCCGAGTATTCTGGTAAGGCAGCGTCTGAATTCGTGATTATTCTTAAAGAACCCAAACAAACATTTATCTTTGAACACGTACTTGAACACCCCACTCCTTCGCTATTACGCGATTTTTCCGCACCGGTGAAACTAATTTATCCGTACACCGAGCAGCAATTACAGCATTTGTTCAGCCATGACACCAATGAATTCAATCGTTGGGATGCCGGGCAAAAATTGGCAACACAGCTGATTTTGAAGATGACCGATGCGTTGCATCAACAGCAACCGCTACCGGATACGTACGCTTTTATTCAAGGCTTACGTCATACTCTCAACAACACCAACCTCGACCCCGCGTTGATTGCAGAAGCCATTAGTCTGCCTTCTGAAAGTATGTTGATTCAAGACATGGTCACCATCTGGCCGGATGAATTGCATCACGCCCGGGTAACCCTGGCGACCGATATTGCGACGCAGCTAAAAGATGATTTATTAAAAACCTATCATCGCTTTCACCATCAAGGGGTTTATCAACGTGACCAAAAACATATTGTACAACGTCACTTGAAAAATACCTGTTTGGCCTACTTGCTGCGGTTGCAGGACGCTGATATCACCGCTCTGTTGCAACAACAATTCACTAACGCCAATAATATGACCGACCAGATTGCTGCCTTATCCGCGCTGGTCAATAGCCATGATGCTGCAGCGCGCACGCAGGCACTTAATAAATTTTATCAACAATATCAAAAAGATGCGCTAGTTGTCGACAAATGGTTGGTATTGCAGTCGACGGCTGATTTGCCCAGCACCTTAAACAACGTGCAACAGCTGATCAAACATTCCGCCTATCATGCCAGCAATCCCAATAAGGTTTATTCACTGATTGGGGGCTTTGCCGCGAACCACCACCACTTCCATCAAAAAGACGGTGCCGGTTATCATTGGTTGGCACAACAAGTCATCATACTCGACAAAAATCCGCAAGTAGCAGCCAGAATCGTGCGCAGCTTAATTAACTTCAAACGCTATGATATACACCGTCAAGCGCTAATGAAACAAGCGTTGCAGCAGATTTTGGCAGCACCGGGGTTATCGAAGGATGTGTATGAGATTGTGAGTAAATCCCTGTCGTCTTAATTAATATATTAATCTACCCTCTTTCTTTATTTGAATTAGGGACTATAATTTAAAGGTAAGCAGTCATTATCAAAAAGGAGTTATGTATGTCCATGCAAATCAAAATCACTGGCCGTCAAATCGATATCAGCGATGCGATCCGTGAGTTCGTCGGCACCAAATTCAAAAAACTGGAACGTCATTTTGAGAATATTACCCAAGTGCACGTGATCTTAACGGTTGAGAAAAAACGTCAAATAGCAGAAGCCACCATGCACACTTCTGGCGCAGAATTGTTTGCCGAAGCAGAATCCGAAAATATGTACACTGCCATTGATATGATGGTCGACAAACTCGATCGTCAATTGATCAAACATAAAGATAAGTTGAAAGACCACAGCGGTGCGGCAAAAGCCAAGCATGCTGCAGCGATGGATGAATCCGAAGAATAAACTTTATAATTCTAACACTTTCTTCACAAACGGCACTGTCAGCTTGCGTTTTGCTGACAGTGACGCTTGATCCAACTTGGCAAACATGTCTGATAATGTCGACATGTCACGTTGCAAGCGTTTCAGCAAAAACTCAATCACCCCACCAGACATCACCAGCCCTACCTGTTGCGCACGTTGTTGCAGCACTTCCCGCACTTCCGACTCGGTCAACGCAAATAAGCGGATACTCAACCCACTGGCCAAACGCGAGGTTAAATCCGGTAGCTTGATGGGCAATGTTTTAATGGCTTCATTACCACTGATCAATAATCTCTGCCCAGTCGTCATCACGCGATTGAACAAATGGAATAACGCCTCTTCCCACGCCGCATTGCCTGCTACCACTTGCACATCATCAATGGCAATCAACTGGTAATGTTCCAAATTATCTAATACCGACGGCGAATACCGCTGCACAATGTTCAGCGGTAAATACATCGCGTTAATCGATTGCTGCGTCGCCAATTGACAACACGCTTGTAACACATGCGACTTGCCGGATCCTTTGGCACCATAGACATAACAACACCCTTCTCCTGGCTGCGCCACAAAGTGTTTCAGTTGCGCCACAATGGTATGATTCAGCGGTGAAACCAAGAAATTATCAAACGAAAATTGCGGCTTAGCGGATAAGCTTAAGGTCAGTTGTTGTGATTCGGGGGAATGCATCGGACTCCTGATGACGTTAACATAAGAATGTGCGATGATAATCTACCCTTTGCCAGAATGTCAAAATCATCTTACAATAAACAAAATTGATTCTTCAGGAGTTTTTCATGACCACCCAAACCTTAAACCGCTCAGATCTAATTACCTTGCTGATCGACAAAAACAAATTAACCCCTGTTATTGCCGAACAAGTGGTCGTCACCATTCTCGATGAAATGAGCAAAGCGTTGATCAACGGCGACCGCATTGAAATCCGCGGCTTTGGCAGCTTTGAAGCGCGCCAACGCGCCCCGCGCAAAGCCCGCAACCCTAAAACTGGCGAGACCGTATACACGCAATCCAAAAACGCGGTACATTTTAAGCCCGGTAAAGAATTGCGCGAACGGGTGGATATCAGCAAAGCCAAATAGCCGACGCTATTAGACGATGGCCTATTTCGACGCCTTCAGTTGCGCGATCAGTTCCACCGTCAAAGCTGCCTGTTGCTGCTCCACCAATAAACGTTGGTAGCCAATATAATCATTCAATGCCGCCAATTGCGTTTGTGCGCGCATCACATCCAACGGTGATGCTTTGGCCAAGCCATTTTCCCATTCTGACGTAAACAGATTATCCAGCGTACTTTTTAACGCCCGCATCATACTCGGCGCACCATTGGCACCAGCAGTACGCGAAGCAATAATATCCGCCAAAACACTGTAAGGTAACGCACCAAATAAGGGATTACTCTCGCCAACGCCCAGATTCGCTACCATTCCTTGTGCCATTTCCAATACTTGGCCGGGTTGCTGATATTGCGCGGCATGGGTCAGCGCCAACTCATCGCTATAGCCGTAGCCTCTTACATCGGTATAACAACCGTTGCTCGCCGCTGAGGCCAGCGACCCATCTGAGCCATTTAGACTGAGAATGGCTTTGGAACAAGGATTATAATTACTTTGTGTCTGTCTTAGCGTCATCCACGACTGCTCCATGGTGTCGTCGTTACTCTGCCCAAGGCCACCTTGAATGCTCATCCGCAAGGGTGCATAGGCGCCATCAATCAAGGAATACGCCGAATGGTCAACGCCTTGTGCTGCGGGGCCGGTAAACTGCTCATCGGCCTGCATCTGCACAAATTGATGCCATACTTCTGTTTGGTTTTGTTGTACGCTTTGAATGCCGGTCAGTAAGGTCGACAACGTAGGGTTTATTTTATCCGCAGTTTGCTGTGGTATCTGCTGCACTGCCGCTGTGGCTCTGTTCACTGCTGCCACGATGGGGTCTCCACCCGCGGCTGCTGGTACTGCAGGCTCAAAAGTGATGGCATAACTGTTGCTGGCAGCCACACACAATAAAGCCGTCAACACTGCCGTTACGATTTGTTTTTTCATTGTTATTGTCCTCATGAAGTAGTATCTACGTTATATCGTTTCACAAAATCTGCTTTGTGATCCTGTTCTGTTGATAACTGAAACGTGACCTGTGCCAACGATCGCGGGGAGGTAGCGGTAGGATTGGTCACACCATATCTCACATCACTACGCGGCGCCGGATCAAAATAATCATCAGCATACGCGACGCCACCACACAACCCCAAGCCTAATATAATTACTGTGCTTATTTTCATCTTACTTACCTCCACCATCTCTTTCTAATTCTTTCTGCTTCTGTTTGTCCTGTAATTTCTTGTACTTACCTTTGGCACTACCCATGCCACCAATAGACTCGCCACCCGAGCCCAGTTTCTCCATTCCGGTTTGACCGGTGCTTTGCATGTTTTGCTGCTTACCTTGAATACCCGATTGCAAGCCTTGACCACCTGCACTGCCAACCTGTTGCGTCATTTGATTGACGTTACCCGAAAGCTCTTGCAAGTCATCCGCACCGGCACGATCTGCCTGGCCACCGACATACTGCATTACTTTCTCTGGCAGGATGTAAATCGCCGAGAAGCACTTGTTAAAGGCTTTCATAATGAACTGACTGTAAATAAACAGTAAGAACAAGGAAATAATGCCTTTCACTTCATGACTAGGATCGAGCGCATCTGGAATCATCCCAGGCAAGGTTGAGCCATCCAACGCCACACCACCGATGATCGCTGAGCTCACCAAATGGAAGCCTTGGGCAGAAATGGTGATCAAGATGTAGGTTAATACCATCGCGATCAAGATACCCATTACCATCAACACTGGACGGAAGACCACACCCATCAGCATCTTCAGGCCTTGGATGGAATGCCCCCACATTTGATGCCCACCAGGATGGGTCAAGGCCAATGCCAATAACGGTGCTGCCACTATGGCTTCGATACAGCCTAGAATCCACGCCATTTGACCACCCCAGAACAAAATGAAGGGGGTTAACGGCAACATCAAGGCGAAGGTCACGCCCACCGCAAACAGCATGGTCATAATCACCAACACCAAGGGTAAATACATCAACTGTTGGGACATTTTATTGGTGGCTTCCAACACTTTCACTGCCACGGTAAATTGCTCAAAACCCACGGCAAGTTGCGAAACACCGGCCAAGGCACTGGTCATGCCCGAGTCATGGTAAAAGGTACTTCCGACCATGTCAGCAGCCCCTAATGCAATATTAGCCACACTGATTGAGCCGGTTACGGCTAAAGTAATCTCCTGACTTGTCTTGATTTCATCTTCGGTCTGCTGAGTTTGCACCTTAAAGTGATCATAGATTGATTCCATCGAGCTAATAACCGTTAAAATGGTATCCACACCGACACGTTGCGCACCGGTGATCACACTTAAGTTTTTACCCACCAGGTTGCTGCCACCACTCATGCTGACATTACCAAAACTGTAGACTTCATCCATGATACCGCCAATGTCAGCACCCGTTTGGCCAGCACTGCCACCCAGCAGATTACTCAACATTTTATCCATCAATGTCTTCGCCGGCAAATCGGTCGCTGCTTGTGAAGGACCTTGTAAAAAGCCATTGTAATTCATAATGGTTAACAGCCGGTACAGTGACTGCAAGCCCGTACTCTGCTGCGTAGCATCACCCGATTGATACAATTGAGATCTTGCCATCACTTGTAGCGGCAAACGTTCTGCGGAGGGCACTTCTGGCAAATAACCCAAGAGTGCGCTTTGTTGCTCCGAACCTAACTTGCGAAACCCTGGACAATGGGTTAAGGTAGCGACATCGCTATCCCAACCGGTTAACTCTTGGCCGCTGCCATAATGGTAAGTCGGTTCTTCAAATGCAACGTGATCAAACAGTGGGCCATCATCCGTTGTCGTAGCACTATAGCGCGCATCATATCCGGTAATTGTGCTCGTTGGTACCGTCTGTGCAAATTTTGCCGCACCAGCCAGCATAGGGTCTCCCCCTAAATGGTCATAACCCATAGGGTCATGCGCCACGAATAATTTAGTCTTCGCCGTCATGTTCACGAAAAAATGTGGCGCGGAAGAAGACGCATCCAACTGTTGCAGATTTGAATTCAACTGCCCCAAGTTATCCGCCATTTGTTGGTCTAACTGCAGATAGACTTGACCGGCATACCACCAGCTGCTGTCCATACGCGTATCAATGGCATCAATGCTAGGGCCACTGGTGTCAGACAACTTGCCATCGGTACTGGTACTGGTACTAATACCGACGTTGACCAATTTACACGCTTCTTTTTGCGCATCGGTTGTGCCGTCTTTGAAGGTCACGCTGCCGGTGTCAGGGTTAATGATCATCAAACTTTCATCACAGCCTTTGGTAAAGGTCGAATGGGCATCAACATGGACGATATTCTGATTGGTAGTATCGCTGCTATCGCTACTCGACAACTGCTTGTTGTTCTTATCGGCAGCATCTTGCATGGCTTGTTCAGCCGCCTCTACCACCTTAGAAGTAACAGCGCTGATGTCCATACAATTATTAGTCTGTTTTGGATCCGCTCCAGTTACACCAATATTACACAAATTATTAATGACGTAGTTTGTAATAAAGGTGTTCATGGCATCATTGAGTGAATATGCTAATGATTTGGGATCAGAAATTCCATCCGGTGGGCTAAAGGCGACCTCGCCACTCAGAGCAACCATGCCATTCGTCGCCGCTGGTATCCCTTTCAATAGTAAACCGGAAGCATCAGCATAGTGCCCCCAAGTCAATGGTGCAGTACTTAGATTACTGCCCGTCACTTCTGGGCTACTGGCATCTGGAATTTGATATGTTTTAATTTCTCTATACCCATTTAATTTCTTAGGAGAATAATCGGCACTATGGCCCCAAACGAAAAAATCTATATGCGAGCTGTCATTAGCCGTGACAGTCGCGTCATAGTTACACGTTACGTTTTTATCAATCATAAACTGATTACTACCAGCAATAGGATCAGGCTTTCCATTAGTAGCCTTATTACACGCCATGACAAACGACGCCCAACTTTGTATGCGATTCCACGTGCCATTTCCACCATCAAGAATGACACCCTGAGCACATTTCATTCCACCACTTGACGACGTCGTAGTACCAGCGTAACCATCAAGATGAGGACAGGCATACCCTGCCCCCTGAACCGTAGCTTTAAAACGCACGGGGGGAAAGCAAGTGTCGCCACTGTCTTGGCTACACGAGGTATCCCAATTCCGCATATCATCGCCTATCAGCGCAATCCAAGCCGCATGGTCGGTAGCACTATACGATTCCACCATTTTCGAAAAATAAGGCATATTGGATATCGTCGATGAAGAAGAATAAGCAGAAGGACCTTGGGCAAACATGGTCTGTACGTTGTTCAAACAACTTTGTGCTTCGGTACGTTCCTGGTCAGGCAACTGGCCAACATTAGAGACTGGATTACCATACGAAGCCGTGTCCAGCTTCGGTGATACCGCATAAGCTGCCATACACAAATTCATCATGCTCTTTTTAACATCGTCAAATAAAATGCCGTCTTTGACGTTAGCCAAGGGTATATCTTGTCGTGCAACGTCAATAAAATTATCTTCTTTCTCATTGACAACATTACCGCCATTTAAAATATCCGCCACGGCAGCAGACAGAATGCTTTGCCCTGCCGCATCTTTAATTTGACCAAACATGGCGGTAGGAACCGTCGGTGATACCCCGATATCAACATCCTGCACGCTCTTGGCCCAGAGTGCCGTACCCATATTGACACCCAATAAGAGAAAATACAGCACGATCATTTGCGCACCGCATAAGCCATATTTGCCTGGTACGATCAATAATGGCCCACCAATGGCGCGAATCGGCGTCCAGATCGATGACCAGTCTTTTCCTAAAAAGGTACCTTCGTGTGCCGAGTGTAAAGTACCCACCATCATAATAAACGAGTAAATCGCAATAACCAGGGTTAACAAGATTTCATTGAAATGGCGTAAAAACTCTGGAATTAAATAACCATTAGGCACCGTCACCCCATTTTCAAAGGTATTGAGGGCGTTACCAAACACTTCTTTTAAAATAGACACCGATTGATCGGACAGACACGGCAAGTTAAAAATATTCAAGCTATTGAAATAATGTGCATTACTTTTGTTGATACCGTCCCTGAAGTGGCCACTGACCAGGTCTTCATAGCAAACGCCGGAGGTATCACCAGCAGCATCAACTTGAGCAGTAGTAGCAGGCGTTACAAAACCCATGGTGGTGGCTGGCTTATCTGTATTTGTCACAAAATTCATGGTGGTGGCTGGACTAATTGAGGGTCCCAGCTTACCTTCTTGGGCTGGCTTAACTGGAGCGGTAGGCGTCACAAAATCAGTAGAAGAGCCGCCCCCTGCATTACAAGCAGCAACATAAATCTCATATACTTTTCTATAGGCAGGTGCATTTGGGTATCGTGACAAATCTGACGCAAAAGTACACATATAGGTGTGATACTCTGGGCTGCCTACTGCCACTCGTATATCATTACCCGCCTTACAAGAATTTGCCAAAGATGGACAATCCCCATTGCCAGGAATGGCACAACTAATCGCTGCTTCGTCACAGGCATTTGCATACACCGTTCCAGTGGTGACCATCAACAATAGCCCCATGAACGCCAGTAACATTTTTTTATTGATCATCTTCATCTTGCTCACCATCCACTTTTTCTAATAACGCTTGCTCAGATTCATTTATCGCTTAAAAGCACCTTGCAGGTATTCTTGCCAGGTACAACCCAACTTCCCTTTTTTTAGTTGAAACAACCAAAAATGGTATTTAAAACTCTGCGCCAGAAATAATAAAATCAAGGCCACTGCAACCAGCGCACTGGTAAAATTGCCATGAATCAGGCTAAAGATACCGTATAACAACGCCAACCCAGCACACGTCAAAAACAATACCAGCAGCAAATGCCAGCTTTTTTTGGTTTCGTATAATTGTTTTTCAGATAAGTTGAGTGATGCTACGGAAACCGTTTCACCAGCAGGTTTATCACCCTTCTCTGCCCATAGCTCTTGCGCGCACTGCTTGATAAAGCCTGCATTGCTTTTTAAATCCGAATAACCCGTCATGCGACGGAGGGTATTCAGTTTCTTTTGAAAGTATTTCATAAAACCTACCTCATTGATAATAGGAATAGATTATATCAAATACTTATATTTATATAAAGTTTAAATTTAAATTAATTGTATCATTTAATGTGATCAAATTTTTAAAAAATCATTAAAAATCAATCTGTTAATTAATATAATTTCTGTTACAAAAACCCTAAAAAACAGTTATAAAAAAATACTGTTAAATTTATAGCAAGCACTACCCCAAACTCGCGCCGCGGGTCTTGGCTTTATGCTCATGATGCGTTTGCTGCGTTTGCATACGGCTTTGTTTGCGCAACTGCGCTTCTTCAAAGCGATATTTCTCAATATCATTGCGCAATTCTAGCGGTTTGACGTGGACCGGCTTACCCGCTTTATCCACCGCTACCATGGTAAAGTAACACGTATTGGTATGGCGTCGTTCCTGCGTCAGTAAATTTTCTGCCACCACTTTGATGCCAATTTCCATCGAACTGGTACCGACATAATTGACCGTGGCATAGAACGTTACCAGCTCACCCACAAAAATCGGTTGTTTAAATAACACCTGATCGGCGGAAAGCGTTACCACATAGCAACTTGAATAGCGAGCAGCGCAAGCATAAGCCACGCGATCCAACAGCTCCATCAAATGACCACCATGAACATGCCCTGAAAAATTCGCTTTATCCGGGCTCATCACTTCGGCCATTACAATTGAGCGACTGTCTTCTACCACGTTATTCATATTATTCTCCTTTATTACGCAATAACCCTACCAACTTGCTTAATTCTGCCTCCAGTCTACGACAATAATACAAACAAGAAGAAACAATAATAAAAGTTTCCGGCATGAATTGTTGTGCTTGCCGTGCAGCAAGAAAACGCGCCCGAGCATCCTGCAAATACAAATCCTCCCACGGTGGGCAATTTTGCACCGGCTTGCCCTCTAATTTTTCATGAATTTGCTCAAAGCGCCGATGAATATGGGTCGCTACGTGATCAAACACCGGCTTAAAATACTGTTTAGCCTCATCATCACGCAATTGGCAAAAGGCTTGATGTAAGGCCACCAAATAAAACCCTATGATCTCAACCACCACCAACTCACGATCCGTACGTTTATTAAAGCGCAAAGAAAACAGCATTTCATAGCGTACCATCTGGTACAATGCCTGTATCGCCACCAAGTCTGCAGATAAGGTTTGTAAAGGCACGGATAAATTTTGTTTTGAATGCCCACTCCTCAAATTTTGTTTCAACAGTTGTGTACTGCTGGTTTCAATGGCATTCAACACCTGAATAAACTGTTGTCGGAAGTTATGCCCCGAAAACGTTGGCAGAATAATTCCTGAAACGATAATGACAATCATTGCCCCCATGCCGGTCTGCGCCACCCGCTGCCACATCAACGCACCATCCCACACACTCAGCGCGCCAAACAAAAACACCACCAAGATCCCCACAAACAACATCGCCGTGGCATACCAGGTGGGCATGCAATACATAATGCCAAAAATGCACATCAGCAACACGGCGACATGGACCATTTCGTGATGCCCCGCAAGAATATACAGCACCCATCCGACACTGCACCCGATGATGGTCATTAAAAACCGTTTGAGCGAGCGCTGAATGCTCTCCCCCCA
This sequence comes from Thiotrichales bacterium, assembly GCA_947478525.1. GTDB lineage: Bacteria > Pseudomonadota > Gammaproteobacteria > Francisellales > CACEW01 > CANJVU01. The sequence goes on along the minus strand of CANJVU010000002.1, from coordinate 113,302 downwards.
CGACGGTGCCAGCAACAGCAATACCGTCAATATACCCCACCAACTGTGCCCCAAATGAACCATGGAAGTGACCACCAGTGCAATGCTAACAGCAATAGCGGCGCGTATCGCAAGGCGCGTGCTTGGCAATAACGTGAGGGTCATAACATGGCCTCCAATGTTTGGCTCAACTCGGCGATGCGTTTGGCCCCAAATAAAATATTAGAATAATGGACCAAACTGGTTCCTATCGATTGCCCTGGATCATAAACTCGAATCGCAGCGGCATGATAGGCTGCCAATAAAGCCTCACGTCCCGCGATGGTTTTTTGATGGCCATTATACATCTGATCAAGTTCTAGCAACACCTGTTCAATCGACTGCAATACCGGCAACATTACTGGTTTTAATTGTTGAAAAATTTCCAGGTCGCCTTGTATCAGTTGCCGTAGATTCTCCCAAATCAACTCCAGAATACGAAACACTGCATAAAGCTCTACCAATTGTCGCTGCTCACGCGAATCGGGTTTACTCGACACGGTGAGCAATGCTTGTTTCTTTAAAATGTGCTCAATATGCACGAAGCGATGCGCCAGTTTTGGCAAAGCCTGCAATGACGCGTCTGCGACCAAAGCATCCTGCAATTGCTTGGCGGTCTTCCAAAAAAAATAAAATAGAATAAAATAGTGATGCTTAGCTTGTTTGACAGGATCAATCGGGAAACAATAAAAATAAATCACAAACGTCCCCAACATCGTCACCACCATATACCCCAGAAAGTACAGTGGCTGAGAAAACGCAAACGCTGAGGTGAACAGCAATACCACCACCGACAGATTGGGAAACACAAGATAACGATCACCAAACCGTCGTAAATAAAAGGCTGCAAAACAACTGATTACCAATACGATATCAAATAACCAGGCATCGCCATGCACCGCCATACCGATGCTAAACATGACGACAAACACCCCAATCGACAATAACATGGTGCCCTGCTGTTCACGCTTGGTCTTGCCTTGCACACACAGCAAACCAAAAAATACGCAGATCGTGGCCACCACCGTACTGATTTTATCCAACCAGCCTATGCCACATGCCATCACGAGCACACACACCACCAGGGCTTTCAGTGCCATGCGCAAACGCGACAAGCCTGGGTCGAAATCTACCAGAAAATGCTCTACGTTACTGAAAGAATTACTAGACTTGGTGAGAAAATGTTTTATCATGGTGGCCATGCTTACGCAATGAGTTGAGGAGATGTACTATGGATATTCAATCACTTTTAAGGCAATGTGTCGAGAACAAAGCGTCTGATTTACACTTATCAGCTGGTGTACGCCCGATGTTACGCGTTGATGGCGATTTGCTTTATCTTGATACCCCTGCGCTTTCCGAAGCGGAATTATCGACGTTAATTCACGGCACCATGAGCAAACAACAACAAGCTATTTTTGAAAATTCATTTGAGTCTGATTACTCTTATGAATTACCCGGTTACTCACGTTTTCGGGTCAATGCGTTTAAACAATATCGTGGCTCTGCTATGGTGTTTCGTGTAATCCCTCAGGGTGTTCCGACTCTGGAGGAATTAGGGGCACCGAAAATTTTTAAAGACATCGCCAACTTACCCCGTGGCTTGGTCTTAGTCACAGGCCCTACCGGCTCAGGAAAGACCACCACGTTGGCTGCCATGATTGACTACATCAACAATCAACACCAAGGCCATATTCTAACCATTGAAGACCCGATTGAATTTATTCACGAAAGCAAAAAATGTTTGATCAATCAACGGGAGTTAAATCGCGATACCCAAAGCTTCAGTCAGGCCTTACGCGCCGCGTTACGCGAAGATCCCGACTACATTCTGGTGGGCGAAATGCGTGACCTGGAAACTGTACGCTTGGCACTCACCGCTGCCGAAACCGGCCACTTAGTCTTTGCCACCTTGCATACCACTTCTGCCGCCAAAACTATTGACCGTGTGATTGACGTATTTCCTTCAGGTGAAAAAGATATGGTACGGACCATGCTGTCAGAATCATTGCAAGCGGTGATTGCACAAACCTTGATTAAAAAGCGCAATGGTGGACGCATTGCTGCCCATGAAATTTTGCTGGCATCTCCAGCCATTCGTAATTTGATTCGTGAAGACAAAGTGGCGCAGATGTACTCAACCCTACAAACCAGTCAAGCCATGGGCATGCAAACACTTGACCAGGCTCTACAACACCTGGTCAACGACAATAAAATCGAGCGTTCAGAAGCACTCACGGTTGCACACAACCGAGAGGCGTTTGGGAAGTAAAAAATCAGGGGAAATTACCTTCTTTCTTCGCCCGTAGTATTTTTGATTTTATGCTTTACATACTAAGCTGAATACAACCACTTAATACTGGAGCATGACTTGGGAATGCTTGACCATGAAGATGGGTCATCCATCGCTTATCAAGCTCTGGCATAGACGCGGCCGCCAAAATTTCACCAGCTTCTGCACCACGATGAAAAAATTGATAATGAATACGATCAATATTTTGGAACAACTCAGCGTTAGGAGATTTTTTAAGTTCTGTCAAAAAATAATGCAACGTGGTTTTGATGTATTTCAACTCACTCAACAAACTTTTGATACCACTTTTATAGATACTGGCAGAATAAGGGAAATTCAAAAAATAATAGATCGGCTCTCCTGGTTTTAAAAACTGTGGCTGAGTAATCAGCGGTGCATAGTGTTTTAATTGGTAAATTTCATGATAGGCTTTCTGGATGGTCGACACCGGCAGAAAAGTTTCATCCATTGCTGGCCCAAACCCTGGCAAGGAGCCATTACCCAACATCAAAAAATGTTTTATCTTTTCAACAATCGCAGGAGGAATGGTGGTTTTGCGCTTGTCCATTACACTGTTAAAAAGTTCATTCAGATGATCTAAAACGGCTTGATCTCTAATGCGTTGTGATTGTTTCCAACCAGTTTCAAAAATAAAGCGGAATAGCGGTTCTTGAATACCAGGTTCTGTAAACCAATTTTTGGGAAACAATAGGATCTCACATTGCCAAGGCACAGCACTTTTTGCATTGAGTTTGGCAAAAAACGGCGAATGTTCCAACAAATTTTGTGGTGCGTCTGTCGTCACGCCAAAGCTTTGCTGTAGCCGTTGATGCGCAATAGAATCGTGAATGCTCGGCAACATAAACACAGAACGGCTACCCGCAGTAACCTGCCAGGCAACTTTTTTAGGGTCTTTCACCAGCCATGAAATCGTTTCAAAAACACCGAATAAATTTCCAGGATATAGTAGGTGCAGAGGCATGCTGCGCTGATGATTACTCAAAGAAACTTCACATCCTTTAGTGAGCACCAACGCTAAAGGAATATCGCAATAATCAAGCCCCAGCGCAGCCAATGATTGTTGAGTTATTGATGCCGGTAATTGAAATTTTCCATCTTCTACAATACTCGCGCCATAAGGGTAAGAAAGCTTAATTAACTTCAAGCTACGATGTTTTTTTGCAGCCGCCAAACAGCCCGCCAACTCAGGATAGAGGGTTTCAACATAGTGTATTCCTTCACCAGCCGTCAACAGTTCCATCATGCTTTGGTTCGCCTATTCCAGTACTAATCCAGCTTCCTTATCATAACCTTTATCAACAACTCCGCCCGAGTGGTCAATAATCCAATCCAGACAAACATTATCTCGTCTTGAGAAAAGCTTATCAAATTCTGCTAGTCCTGGATAGTCAGACGCATGTTCTTTTAAGAATTCAACAAAATCACGCGCAATTATCAGTTGCTCTTGTGGATCAAGCATGACAGTAAAACTTGGGGGTGTAAGGTTGTTATATGCTGCTGCTTGTACGCAGGCAGCAATCAATAAGCTTCTGGTTAACTGAATATATTGCGCAGGTACGGACTCCAGAGAATTATCAAAATTTACCGGAAAGCCCCCTCGTAGTATTTTAATGCTACCCCCAATGGCGTTATGGTATTCAATATCTTTAGTTGGAGAAGATAATCTGTTGCCCATTTTTACTTGAATATGTCGAAGCAAGCTTTGAAATTCAACGTCGTCGGATGAGCAACTGACCAAAATTTTTTGACTAGGCGCGTAATCAAAAATTTCTAATTTTTCTGAAATATCTTTTCCAGTACAACCAAAAATAACATTACTATAAGCAATTGCAGGAGTGAAATCTACGAGCCTTTGCGCGCCCTTTGGCAATTTTCTGGTTTTTTCAGCATCAACATCATATACAAATACTTTGTGTCCCAATAATATCAAATGTTGCGTAATAGCGGCACCAATAGAGCCATAACCAATGACGCTACAAACTAAACCTGATTTATAAATTTCTGGCAATAATTCACGTGAAAGTTTGTCAGTAACCGCCATTGCAATGGCGGGCGATTCTAAAGTTTTTTTAACAGCAGCTGTTGCCATTTCAATTCGTGGAAAAGGTAGATAGGATGAGTCTTTTCGGCTAATTCCAGAAGTGGTTTTTTCAATCATAATCACTGGAAAGGCATTAAAATCTGGAATCATTTGAGTAGCATATCCACCATGATCTAACACCAGAATTTTTTTTATTTTTGGTTGTAATTCTTTTTGAGAAGCAATTGCACTCTCTAAGTCATGCCACAATAAGGCTGAATTGCGTTGAAAAGTGGGAATAAATTGCCCCAATGCTGCCTGGTTACTTTGCTGGCGATAACGTATACCAATCATCTTTTTTAAAGTCTCTGCTACCTTACTAGATTCAGAATATTGTTTGCCCATCACAAAAATATCTTCCGCGCCTAATTGCTTAAGACCTTCTATCACCGGAACCATGGTTTCTAAAGAATGTTGGATACACAAAATCCCACAGCCTTTTAAAGGTTGTGTTTTTATGTGTCGAGCAATAGTTGCCTCTAGAACCGGCATATTTGAAGCCGAACTAAATAGGCGAGTGAATTGCTGAAGAAATTGCGTTGAAGTTTTAAACATCTCTCACCTGTAAATTTTGATAGGCATCAAAAGGATTGCCTCCTGGGATTATAACAAAATAAAATTTTTCGTGTTACAAAATTTGATGTCATAAACGGAGCTTCTTATAAAGCCAAAAAGGTGAATATTTTAATTTAAATGAACGAGTTAGATTGTGATTAAATTTAAACCTTCCATTTTGTCATGCTAAAATAGAATGCTAAAATAGAAATTTTTTTACTTAGTTTTATCCTGTTTAATTGCGATTGTCATTGCTTAGTATTTACGGGAGAGAGGAGAAAGCGGTCTAACAACCGCAAGCGCTGTAGCGTTGAATGGTACGTGCGGGATAAATTGATTTTACGATGCCTCGTGTTTTCAATAAGTTCCGCACTCATTCAATCTCTACGTAAATCAATACTGAGGTATTACGATGAGTCAGTATAGTATTCAAAACCATCTCACCTTTAATGATAACATCGATGAATTAAGGAAAAAATATGGGATTTGCACAACACAGCAAGCGCGATGAGGTCATTGAAGAATATCTCACTCCTCATCAAGAATGGTCCATTGAAGCCGCGGTTGAACAATTGCAGCTTGAGCAGAAAATCATGACAATAGATGTCAGTAAAGCGTTTGACTTGATTTGCTTTTGCATTTTACAGCGACATCTGTTTGCGGAATGCGGCGATGCTTTTAGGAAAAAATTGTTGGCAATCCAACACAAAATTCGCCGGCGTGGATTTGCATGGTTGCAGCGAGAGGTTGAACCAAAGTTGCTACAATCGGCAGCTTGACTGCACAAGATGCACTCAACCCTACAAACCAGTCAAGCGATGGGCATGCAAACGCTTGACCAGGCCCTACAGCACCTGGTCAACGATAATAAAATCGAGCGTTCAGAAGCGCTCACGGTTGCACACAACCGAGAAGCGTTTGGGAAGTAATTAAGATCCAGCAGTCACTGCAGGCGCTACTTTTTGCACTGGGCAAGCCGCTATTGCATCTTTACCGGTCAATGCATTCAATTGTTTCCAAGATGCATTGGGGCAGCTCTTCAATTGCGCTGCTGGCAAGCACAAAAATGTCGCAGAACCATCGGAATAAGTGCTTAAACATTGTTTAAAACTAGGCACTGACAAATACTTAGGCGCTGGCATTGCAGAAGCTAAAACAGGTACACACACCAACAACATCGCAATTTTTGAACGTAATTTCATGGTTTTCTCCAAAGTTATAGTAGCCAAGGAAACTTTACCTCAACTGATTATTTTTTGCAACCGCTCAAAATAATCCGGGCAGGTTTTCGCAACACATTCTGCGCCATCAATCACCACGCCAGCTGTTTGCAAGCCAATCAATGCCAATGACATGGCAATGCGGTGATCATTATATCCTGACACCACCGCACCTTTTGGCGTGCCCGGGTAAATGGTTAGAGTTGACTCGGTGCTGGTGGTGCGAATTCCCAAACGATTTAACCCCGCTTCCATGGCCGCGACGCGATCCGATTCTTGTAAACGCGTATGCGCCAAACTGGATAAAGTTGTGGGGCGATCGGCAAATACCGCCAATGCCGCCACCGTCATAAAGGTATCGGAAAAACCGGCCATATCGACATCAACACCTTTCAATTGCCGCGGCCCTTTGACGGTAATACCTTGCGTGGTTTCCGTTACCATGCAACCCATCTGTTCCAACACCGTTAAGAATTTGATATCACCTTGCAAACTCCGGCGCGACAATTCCGTTAGCGTCACTTCACCCGCCGTTAACGCCGCTACTGCAAAGAAATAGGAAGCGGTTGACGCATCCGGTTCAATGGCATAATGGCACCCTTGATAGCAGCCCAATTGTGGCGTAACACCAACACCATAATCAACCTCAATACCAAAATCATGCATCATCGCGCTGGTCATGCGCACATAGGATTTTTTTGCCAAATCTCCAGCGTGGATGGTTAAGGGCTGATGCGCGTAAGGACCTGCCATCATTAACCCCGACAAAAACTGGCTACTGTGGTTAATATCCACCTGCACACGCCCACCTAGCAATCCACGTGCCTGCAAAATAAATGGCATCCGACCGGATTCATGTTCAAACTGAAATTGTGTACCCTGTTGTTGTAAGGCAGTCAATAAAGGCCCACTCGGGCGCTGCATCATGCGTTCAGACGCGGAAAAATGATAATTACCGTTTTTCATGGCGGCACAGGCGGCAATTAAAAACCGCGTCGCGGTACCCGCATCGCGGCAATACAACTTGGCATCTGCGTTAGGAAACTGCCCCGCTGAGCCAACCAAGGAAACCTGATGGCGTGATCGATCAATCTCCAGCTGAAAACCCAATTGTGTTAACGCCTCCAGCATCACTTCTGAATCATCGCTGAACAAGACACCCGTAAGCACGGATTTTCCGCGCGCCAATGCCGCCAGCAACAACGCGCGGTTGGTAATGCTTTTGGAGCCAGGCACCGCAGTGGTGGCGTGAATCGAATGCGTAACAGGCGTGATGGTTTGTTGTGACATTTCTAATTCCACTTCAATAATAAAGCCAATGCCTCTGGCGTAATTGCCTGCGCGCCACCGGTCGCTGATTTCGCCGGCTGGTCATGGCATTCAATCATCACCCCATCCGTTCCCAATGCCAACAACGCTTTCACCAACGCTGGCACCATATCCGCCGTGCCAGAAGCCTGGCTTGGGTCAACGATGATCGGCAAATGTGTTAACTTGCGCAACGCTGGCACAAAGGTTATATCTAAGGCATAAGCACTATGATCCCCAAAGGCACGCATGCCTGCATCACATAGCATCACCTGTTGATTACCACCCGCCAAAATATACTCGGCTGACATCAACAAATCTTCCACCGTTGCTGACAAGGCACGCTTCAATATCACTGGATTTTTGCATTTGCTCAATTTACGCAGCAGCGCAAAATTCTGCATATTGTAAGAATCCACCACCAAAATATCCGCGACTTCAGCAATGGCATCAACCGTCGAAACATCCACTACTTCGGTGACAATACCCAAACCAAATCGTTGCTTCACCTCTTGCAACACCGGCAACGCCATCTCACCAATACCCTGAAAATGATAGGGACTGTTACGCGGGCGATACGCACTGGCATGAAATAATTTGACCCCCAGGCCGGCCAATTTTTCAGCGATACGCAGCGTCGCCTCACCGGTTTCCACACATGCTGGCCCTGTAATAATACCTTGCTGACCTTCACCAAATTGTACCCCATTGACGGTCACTATAGTCGGCTTGGTTTTGGTTTCATTGGACGTTAACTTATACGGTTTCGAGACCCGAATAATCTGACGAATGCCCGCCAATCCAGAAAAATGGCGCTCTGAAACACTGCCATCATTACCGGTAACACACACCGCGGTACGCTGCGCTCCGGGCATTTTATGCGCTTCAAATCCCAACCCTTTTACGGCGGCACAGACCAAATCAATTTCCTCTGGTGTGGCGGTGTTTTGCATCACAATTAACATGAACAATACTCTCTTCAATCGTTTGCTCAAGTTTACCTGAAAAAAACAGTAAAGTCCTTTAGATTTGAGCGCCATACGCGTATGATAGTACCATCAAATAAACAATAGTGAATGCACTCCCATGAACTCCTTGCAACACATCAAACCCAACCGCAAAAAAGCGTTATTTTTCGCCAAGCGGCAACTCCCCGAGTTTGTTTGCGATGCAGTTAATTTAGAAGGCATTCATTACACCCTACCCGAAGTACAAACTTTACTGGAAGGCGTTTCCATTGGTGGTCACAAGTTGTCGGATCAAACCATTACCTTGAATCAAGCTGATGCCTGGAGATTTCTGTTTCAAGCGATTAAGGACAATACCTTTACACTTACCCAAACATTTGTTTGTGAACTGCACGCCATTGCCGCTAAAGATGAAGCGCTTGAATGGGGTCAATTTCGCAGCGGCCAGGTAACCATTGCAGGCAGCGCCTATTTACCGCCTAAAGCCGAACAATTACAGTTACTGTGGGATCGAATGATTGAACAGATCGAATCGATTCCTGACCTTTACGCCCGCGCCATTGCGCTATTTTTACAAATGGCACGCCATCAATTTTTCTACGACGTCAACAAACGCATGGGGCGTTTTATGATGAATGGCATTTTGTTAAACGCCGGCTACCCTGCCATCAACTTGCCTGCCAAACGACAACTGGAATTTAACCAAAAAATGCTCGCGTTTTATCAAAATAATGAGATGCACGATATGATTGAATTCATGTTATCCTGTTTATCACCCACCGTAATCAGCGCGATGAGCGAATGATATGCTTGAACTGTATTTATTTTATGCTATAGTAACCAAAATTTAACACGAGGAAACCGCAAATGGACGATAATAAAAAGAAAGCACTGGCTGCCGCCCTGGGGCAAATTGAAAAACAATTCGGCAAAGGCTCCGTTATGCGCCTAGGTGACGCCAGTATCCCGGCAGGCATTGATGTAATTTCTACCGGCTCATTAGGCTTGGATTTGGCACTCGGTGTCGGTGGCTTACCCAAAGGCCGTATCGTTGAAATTTATGGCCCAGAATCTTCCGGAAAAACCACGCTGACACTACAGGTCATTGCACAATGTCAAAAAACCGGTGGAGTAGCCGCGTTTATCGATGCGGAACACGCTCTCGACCCTGCTTACGCTCAAGCATTAGGGGTTAAATTAGAAGATTTATTGGTATCCCAACCAGACACCGGTGAACAAGCGTTAGAAATTGCCGATATGTTGGTACGCTCCGGCGCAGTTGACGTCGTCGTGGTGGACTCCGTTGCGGCATTAACGCCCAAAGCTGAAATCGAAGGCGAGATGGGCGATTCGCATATGGGTTTGCAAGCACGCTTGATGTCACAAGCACTGCGTAAATTAACCGCCAACATCAAACGTGCCAATACATTGGTCGTATTTATCAACCAGATACGCATGAAAATTGGCGTGATGTTTGGCAACCCAGAGACCACTACCGGCGGTAACGCCTTAAAATTCTACGCGTCGGTACGCTTAGACATTCGCCGCACCGGTGCCATCAAAAAAGACGAAGCCGTTATTGGCAATGAAACACGCGTCAAAGTGGTTAAAAACAAAGTGGCTCCTCCGTTCAAAGAAGCCAACTTTGAAATCATGTACGGTGAAGGCATTTCTCATGAAGGCGAACTGGTAGAGTTAGGCGCCAAACTGGGTCTGATCGAAAAATCCGGGGCCTGGTACAGCTATGGCAAAGACCGCATCGGCCAAGGTAAAGAAAACGTCAAACAATACCTGAAAGAACACCCCGCGATGGCAGCAGAAATTGAAACCAAGATTCGCGCTACCGGTGCGAAAGCAGTAGTAGTCTCGCAAGAAAAAGCAGAAGTGGAGGAATAAAAATGGAACATCTTAATCGTATTACTCAACAATCTGACATTATGGGTGGTAAAGCGTGTATTCGCGGTTTGCGCGTAACTGTTGGCATGATTGTCAGCCAAATCGGTGCTGGTCGTAGCATCGAAGACGTGCTTCACGATTATCCTTATTTAGAGCATGAAGATATCATGCAAGCACTGCAATATGCGGCATGGCGCTCAGAAGAAAGAGAAATTTTACTGGCATCTGCATGAAACTGATTATTGACATGAATCTTTCCCCACGATGGGTTTCTGTTTTTAATGCAGAAGGAATAGATGCCACACACTGGTCTTCATTGGGAAAAGCCAATGCAACTGATATGGAAATTTTCAATTATGCAGCAAGACACAACTGCATCATTTTAACACATGATCTCGATTTTGGAGCGATCCTGGCAGCAACCCACGGAGAAAAACCTAGCGTGGTGCAAATTCGCGCGGACAATCTCAATCCAGAAGCCATTGGCAAAAAGGTAATCATCGCATTGAAACAAGTGGCCACTGAACTAACGGCGGGTGCTTTGCTAACCATAGAACCAGGTCGTGCCCGCTTAAAATTACTTCCATTACAAATTAAATAACCAATGACTCCCCTTCAAAATATCCAAGCCTCCGCCCTTCGCTACCTCGCGCAACGCGAACATACGCAGCTGCAGCTGAAACAAAAACTCACGCGCAAGTTTCCTGAGCATACCGAAGCAATCAATACTGTCCTCGCGTCTTTGCAACAAGACCACCAGCAAGATGATCGGCGCTATATTGAAAGTCTGATCCGATCACGCGTCAACAAAGGCTACGGTTCTGTCTATATTCAACAATCATTGCAACAACAAAAACTCGATCCTGAACTCTGTCAGCGTTGTTTGGAAGAAGCTCATATCGATTGGCTGGAACTGGCGAAAACCGTCTATCGCAAAAAGTATCGCGATACCCCCGCTACAACTTCATCAGAAAAAGCCAAACGCTATCGGTTTTTACAATCACGAGGGTTTGCCATGGATGTAATTAAAAAGATCTCTGCGATATTTTAAAGTTTATAGCCTGTTGACAGATCTCACGAGGCGTGATTTTTTTTGTACGATCTGGGACACTATTAGCTAAGGCGTTTGTCACCAAACCATTTAGGGCAACACCGTCCCCATACGATTCCAGCGCACGCTGTCGGTGGTTTTGTCCCAACTAAATACCACGAATTCGGCTTTGCCGACGAGGTATTTATCCGGCACAAAGCCCCAGAAACGGCTGTCGCCACTGTTATCACGGTTATCGCCCATCACAAAATATTCACCGGGCGGTACCACGACGTTGGTAAAATCTACCGCGGGTAGAATCGGGCTGTTGTAAATATCATGCATATGCCCACCGATGGTTTCGCGATATTCTTGCACCAGCATCGGTGACACGGTTGAAGAGGGATTCGCACCACTCAAGTTGGCATTGGCAGGTTCCATGGTATTTTGCACAAACTGCTGCGACACCGCTTGGCCATTGATATACAATTTTTTATTGAGATAGCTGATTTTGTCCCCCGGCAAGCCGATCACGGTTTTGATAAAATCAACATGAGTATCGACGGGATAATGAAACACCGCAATATCTCCACGCTGCGGTGTGCCAATGGGCACGATCAATTTATTAATCACCGGCAAACGCAAGCCATAAGCAAATTGATTCACCAGCAAATACTCATTCAATTGTACCGTCGGCAACAGTGAAGCCGTCGGCACGTCATACATGCCACCAAGAAACGAACGCACGATCAACACCAGCAAAAATACGGGAAATAATGACCTCGCATAATCAGCAACTAATGGTGCTTTCAAACGGAGTTTTTGGGCTTTTTTGTTCAACGCCGCAAAATCCGTTTGTTGCATCACCACTTGCTTTCGCGCCTTGGCAAAACAAAGAATATCAATCAGTGACACCACTCCAGAAGCCGCGGTGAGCATCACCAGAATAATCATAAAATACGCCATGAACAACCCTTACTCAATTAAAGGAAATATTTTTAGTAGACGGTTTAAGGTTAGGAAAACGCGCCAGCTTAGCGTGAGTCCAATCCACATATTCAGTAGAATCCTGTTCTTGCCAAAATTTTGATTCTACTTCTAGAGAAGCGTATTTAGGAATTTTTTTTAGCGATTTCATATAACTCACGCTCCTTTTGGTTCCTGTTTCTTATTGCATAATATAACATATATAAGCTATTTTTTCTTAATCGCAGGAGCAACAAAATATATCTTATATTTTACTTATTTTTCAAATGCTTATGTTTTTGGACTGGATACCGCGGACAAGCCGCGGTATGACAACCTTATCGAAAGTGAAAATGTTATGGTGGAATCGATCTACCAGATTACAACGTTCCCGTCACATTAAAGAACCCTTGCCAGCCCATGCCTACGCCGGTGGTTTGGGTGACTTTCAATGGTTTGGCCAGGGTCAATCCAACTTCCAGGTGGTTGATCAAGGTGACATTAACCCCCACCCCAGCAGATTCGCCAAAGGCGCCATTGTCGCCTGAAATAATGTTGGGAATAAAACCTTGGCCAAAGGCTGAACCTCCGTAAGCGATTTGTTCGGATGACACCAAGGTATTCGGGGTTAACTGGAACTGCGAACCCAATGCCATGCTGATGCTTTGGGTAAAATAATGGATCTCCGAGGTGGTTAAGTTAAAGCGCACAAAATTCGATTTAGCTCCAGCAATCGATGGCGTTGGCATGCTGTTAAACGCTGGGCGGTCGACACATACAACGGCTGGTTGACGCTCAAATCGTACTTGGTACTGTTACCAACGACTGTTTAACATCCAGAGAACCGGCTTGCACAATGCTGCCATGAAATGCAGTGAACGCAATACCAATATATTTTTAACATTTGCTGTGGTGATGTAAATGGCGTGTTTAAAAAAACCAAGCGCTGGGATTAGTAATCGGTTGCGCTTTCATCACCGATCTTAACCCTTTGGCATTGCGGATGATCCACCACAGCGCGGTTAACAACAGCAAGAACCAGCCGATAATGACTAGGCACAACACCAAGGAAATCACGTAATACAATACGTACATCCAAAAACCACGGATTTGATATTGAAAATGGCTTTTTAAGAAATCTTTGGCGTCATCTTGATAAATATAAGCAAACACCACCCCAATGATGGTACAGATGGGAAAAATAAATCCTATCAAATAAAGCACATAAATGGTTTTGGTCATTTTTACTGCGGCGGCGTCTTCCATGGTAATTTCCATTCGTTGTTTTACAGGTTGCTTTATTGTACATTATACTATCAAGATTGAAATAAATAAAACGGGAACATATTAAAAATGAATCTTTTGCCAGCATGCCCAAAATGTAGTTCTGTATATACCTATCAAGAAAACACCCTTTTTATCTGCCCCGAGTGCGCGCATGAGTGGTCCCAAGATGCTGCAAAAACTGACGCTGATGTTGTAAAAGTGATTAAAGACAGTAATGGCACAGTTCTGCTTGATGGCGATGATGTAACCGTAATCAAGGACTTAAAAGTTAAAGGCACTTCATTGGTCGTAAAAGTGGGCACTAAAGTCAAAAACATCCGACTGGTGGATGGCGATCATGATATCGATTGCAAAATCCCCGGGGTCGGCGCGATGAGTTTAAAATCAGAGTTTGTCAGAAAAGTGAGCTAGGACACTGGCGTTCGCGGTAACTCAATCGCACCAGCTTCTGGCAATTCTTGATAACCTGCGTTTCTGAAAACACAACAAAGTCTCTCTTTCACCAGGGCAAAAGTATCTTAATTCGTGATGTAGAAACAGGCTATGCTAAAAAAAACCGTTCGAGGTTCCGCAGGAGGGCAAAAAAACTTTCCTGCCAGAAACGTTTTTTAAATGAAGCGTAGGGCTGAGTAATATACACTGCAGAGGCCCCTGCAAGTTGCGTGGCAAGCACACCGGTCAGCAGACGGTCATCGACCAGGCAGACTTCATTAGGCTTGGCACCCGAAGATTCGATGATTTTTAACAAACCATCAGGATAGGGCTTTTTGCGTGGACTCACCACAAAAATAACGCCGGGAAAATGTTGTTTAAAATAATCAATACGTACGGGCAATGGTTTGTTAGATAAAATATAAATCTTGCCCTCGAAGGTTTCAAGACTGCGCTTTAACCACGCCAACACTTCCGGCAATGGCTCAGCATCGCCATGCGGCGCCATCACGCCATCAAAATCCAACACCAGATGACGCACGCCCTGCAACGCCAACCAATGGATGGATAATTGCGGTAGTTGTTGAATACGCCAGGGGTTGGTCATGTCCATATAGCTTTTTAAAGGTTTCCAAAACAAAATGGCTTTGGCGACCGCGTAAAGAAATCGAGCCATTATTGCAACCCCTTACCAATGAGAATGCCCAAGAATGTGGCGATCAAGCACAGCACCACACTCAACAAAATATAGCTCCCTGCTTTCAACCAAGCGCCATGCTCCAGCATCTGAATGGCATCAAAACTAAAACTGGAAAAGGTGGTAAACCCACCCAAAAACCCAATCATGATGGCGGTACGCCAGATAATATCGGCTTGCCACTTATGAATCAACAACATCGCCAACAACCCAATCAAAAAGCAACCCAGTATGTTGACCAATAAAATACCATAAGGATAGGCACTGCCGAACCACTGAGTAATTTTGAGCGATAAAAAATATCGCAACAAACACCCCAGGGCTCCAAAAATTGCGATTAATACCATTTGCATATGCGCCCCCTTCAACCATCAACATTATTTTTGGATAATAGCAGCGCTAATCCAATCAAGCCCATCACCACATAAAAGATACCCAACACCGCCTGACCTTGATCGGTAATTCGATTCAATACAAGGTTAATCAAGACGGAAATCGTGATTTGAATCGAACCATAAACAGCACCCGCAATGCCAATCTTAGTATGAATTTGAGCAAAGGCCAAAGTAAGCGAACTGGGAAACAACAACCCACAAGACATTGATGCCAAAAATAACAATGGCACCACTATCCCCAAATGCGTGCCAAAACAAAGTTGAGTAATAATCAACAAAATTCCACTGCTGATCAACATCAACAACCCAACCTTGCTTAATAGGTAACAATGAAAACGATGTACCAATTTACTCGCCACCAAGGCAGTCACCGTCAACCCCAACGTACTCATCAGTAAAATATAACCACTGTCTACCGCAGTTAAGTGCAGCTGATCTTGCACAATAAACGGCACAATACACGCGTATAAAATGATGGCTCCAAACGCCATACCTGCATTTAACACATAGCGCATAAACATAAAGTTTGTGAGGAATTCGCCATAGGTTTTCACCACTTCAATGAACGACAACGTATGGTGTTTGTGCTGAATGCTTTCCTTCAGGTAAAAGGTAACCAGAAACAACAGCACCACACCATATACAAACATAAATACAAACGATGCTCGATAGCCAAACCAGCTTTGTAAAAAACCGCCCAAACACGGCGCGATTGCTGGGGAAATAGAAAAGAAAATCGACAAGTGTGAGTTTTTTACCGCCAGCTCAGTACCTTGATAACTGTCGCGCAGAATCACCCGGCTCAAAGACAACCCAGCACCCGCGCCAATACCTTGAATAATCCGTCCGATACACAGCCAGTTAAAATCTTGCGCCAACAGGCACACCAAAGACCCAATCACGAATAAACTCGTTCCCACTATAATTGGTGGTCTACGACCCAATCGATCGGAAACGGCACCATAAAAAAGCTGAGACACTGCAAAACCCAATAAAAATAACGTTACGGTTAACTGAATGGTATTTACGGGCTGGTTCATCGCATGTCCCAACGCAGGCAGTGAAGGTACAAACAAATCGGTGGCCATCAAACTCAAGATCGCCATCATCATCACAATTGCAAACATCAAAAATCTCCCATTCAATACGCTGAGCATTATAGCATGGAGATATACGGACGAACCAAGCAAAAAAAATCCCGCGGATCGAAATGATCCGCGGGATTTATATTATTTTGGGAAGCGATTAACTGCCTTGGCACTGAATCGCCGCACTGGCCAACCCTGAGCACACCGCACCATCTTGAATGGTCATGCCCCAGCCCTTTGAATTACCCAGCACGGTCGCACCGGCGGCAATGGGGTTGTACAGAGGTAACGTTGCCGTCACTTGTCCAGCTGCACTGGCCACTGCCACACCACCCCAGGGTTGCATAGCATTATTGGTGCCATTCCAGCGCAAGGCAACTGCTGAAATATTGCTGGCACCGGTATTGGTGACATCAAAAGTAACGTTACAGCCATTCCAACCATTCGACGTTACCACATTAGCCACTGCACTGCAGGACAAACTGGTACCTGGGGTAAAGTGATAACTCAACGCCAGGTTGGTATAGACGTTAGCCACTACTGCTACTGTGGTTGGTTTCACTTGACAAATTCCCCCCGGCACTTTGAATGGCTGATCAGAAACCGGATAGTTACCCACGGGTAAACCAATCTTCGTCTGACTTGTACTCACGGTATAAGCTACGGGTGGGACTGCACCAAAACTCAATCTATCACTTTGATTCAAACAACTGGCACTGTCAGCAGTGGCGATTACAGCGACGCCTTGCTTTTGCACGGGCGGTGGCGGCGGTGTTGGTGCCGTTGCCAGGGTATTCAGTTCCACCATTTCAACCACATCGGTACCCGGTGTTACCGAAGCACTGCCCAAGTTTACTCGACAATTAGGCGCACCCGCTTTCATCGTGGCAATACCAGAAACAGCAGCTGCCGCACCACCATTAAAGGGAATGTTGATCACCACCGGTTGATCCAACTGTTGCAAGGTCAATGATTGCGTGGTTGAGCCCACGGTGACATTCACTGCACTTAATCCCGTCAAACAAGCCGCATCAGAACGCGAATCCAGCATCAAAAACACGGAACGATTACTATTGCTTGAAACCTGATACGTCACGGTTGGCAGGTTTTGTGGCACCACCAACGGGTTGTTCACAGGGTTATAACCTTGCACCACTACGCTAGCATTATTACCGCTGGCCAACTGCAAATCACTGCCTGCATCAGCACCCACATATTCTGGTAACTGTAGAGTAAAGTTCATCGTAGGAATTGCACTACTGTTAAAGTCACCGTTATGATGTTCCGTATAGTAGAGATAACAAGTGGTTGGCGTAGGTACTTTGCCTGCTTGCACATAATAGTTATTCAAGAAACACCCTTGCGTACTGGCGGTGAGCATGCTGGTATTACTCGGCACGAACAATGCCTGCAAGTTAGCGTTTACTGATGTAGCGGCTGAAGCACCCAAGTCCACAGGCACTGTTACCGCACCGGTATATTGTGTAGTAAAATCCCACTTCGAGCTGTCAACACTCACGGTGCTGGCGCCTGAACCCGAGGTAAAACCTGATTGGTTCACCACCAATTTTTGAATATCACGCACCACCAAGTCATTGGAGACGTCATTTTCATACACCCCATACAAGGTAAATGCAGTGTTCACAGGCAAATTATTAAAGGTGCAGCTATTACCACTACAACTATTTGGGCTGTAGGAAAATCCATTATTGTCAATCAACACCGGTTTGATTTGACTCAACGATACTGCACTGTTGGTTCCCTTTAACGTCAAGCTGGCAGTGCCGGTAGGTGCAACGGCGATACTGGTGCCTGGGCTTGCCGACACGCCACCCCGATAAAACAACTGAGAGCTGTCATCAGGAAAGGTCGCTGCATTGGCTAACGTCGTGTTTAAGTCAAACTGATAAATTTGACCATTTTTTACTGGATAGCCATTAACATCAAACAAACGAACCTCATAAGTAGGGTCAGTCATGGTATAGATATCTTGGGCAACCGAACCCATCGGTTGCAACTCCCATACTTGACCATTGCTCGAACTGTCTGACCAAGTAACGTCGTTACCACCTGCCAAAAAGTGTGAGTTAATCCAAATAGGCTGAGCATGCGTACCTACGTTATATTGCAACATGCTGATACCATCTTGTAAATTTGCCACCACCAGATAAGACCAATATTTGCTCACGCCCGCACCATTCCAGGCCAACCAAACGTCTTTCAAATTCGCAGGTGCATTAGGATTTGTATAATAAGGGTTAGCAATAAAGTTCCATTTCAACGAATAGTTATCATTAACCACAGCTTGGTCGATATCGATATGTGCATCATCATCCCGACACCAGCCATTATTATCTTCACAGCTGTCAAACACATAACCCATTAACGGCGTACTATTATAAGTCTGAGCGGCAGGTAATGTGCAAGCCTTACTGGCGCCGGCCACAGACGGCCCACTTTGATCTTGGCATACGCTTGAACTCGTATTCGCTGAAACCCAACGACCGCAACTTAAACCATCATCGTACAAGCCTTCATAGGCAGGATAAAGTGCGGGCATACTGCGTAAATATTGACGATAGGGATAGCCCAATTGACCAGGTGCAAAAGTAACATAACCTTTAACATCCCCTTCCCCAGAACTAGAACCCCAAGCTGGAGCGTTCGGGTCATAACCCATTAAATGACTATACACATTCAACGCCACATAATTGGCAGAATAATCGCTACCCTGAGGTGCATTTTTATAAATAGCCTGCATCATCGGATAACCCACGCCACAGCCCGCCATACCATTATTAGCAAATTGTGTATTGTAAGCACGACCGACACCATAAGGCGGCAACCCAGGACCAGTAGTTGACAATGATTGCAGTGGCAAGGTTTTATCACTAAACATAGTATTATCTGACGCGCCCTTGGCAGCAAAAGACATCACATTACTGGGCGCATAATACCCGGCAAATGCTGCGGGGGTAATTCCTAAACAACCCATTAAGACCAAAGCCGACAAGCGACTTGTTTTTTTGTTGATAGACCACTTCATAAAGAATTCCTCTTTTTTCCCTTCATCCAGGAGTTAAAATAACAAATTAATATTAGCGAAATCTTAAATTATTTGAATCATATTCAAAAATCGATAAAAAAGTTATAATGCAACCCCTTCAATAGTGGTTAGTGTGTTCATGGCCCCTCAAAAAAATATGATTTTGTCCCTACAATCCCATGTCGTTTATGGCCATGTTGGAAATCGTGCTGCCGTTTTTCCTTTGCAACGCATGGGGTTTGACGTCAACGTGATTAACACCGTGCAGTTTTCTAATCATACCGGTTACCCCACGTTTAAAGGCCAAGCATTTTCCGCAGCACATATTGCGGAATTGATCGAAGGACTGCACACATTAGATCTGTTAAAACAGCATAGTGCTGTACTATCAGGATATCTGGGCAATGCCGAAGTCGGTCAAGTCATTGCCAATACCGTCAAGCGAATAAAGCAAGCCAATCCCGCTGCGCTTTATTGTTGCGACCCAGTAATGGGCGATGTGGATATTGGTGTGTTTGTAAAATCCGATATTCTACCGTTTTTCAAATCCATCTTGGCAGAGGTGGATATTCTCACGCCCAATCTATTCGAACTGAGCCTATTGGTTAATCGAGAACTTCACACATTGACAGATATTGAATGCGCCTGCCAAGAAGTGCGCGCGCTGGGCCCGAAAATTATTTTGGTGACCAGCTTGGTAAGCGAATCTACACCCGCTGATCATATCCAAATGCTGGCGAATTCTGCTGAAGAAAATTGGTTGGTATCAACCCCCCGCTTTCACTTTGAACATCCCTCCAGTGGGGCAGGTGACGCCACTGCGGCGATTTTCCTGGGTAAATACTTACAAACGCATGATATGAAAAAATCATTGGAACACACTGCCGCCGCTATTTATGCACTGTTTAAGAAAACGCATACAGCAGGCACACGAGAAATTCAAATGATCGCGGCGCAGGATGAGTTGATAAACCCTAAAGAGTGTTTTACAGCAAACTCGCCAAGCCAATCATCACCAAAATAATGGTAATGATCCAAAACCGTGCAACCACTTTGGTTTCTGCCCAGCCACTCAACTCAAAGTGATGGTGAATCGGTGCCATTTTAAAAATACGCTTACCTTTGCGTAAACGAAATGAACCGACCTGTAAAATCACCGAAACCGTTTCCAGCACAAAAACACCCCCCATGATCGCCAAGATAATTTCCTGATGAATCACAATGGCAATGACACCCAGCAGGGCGCCCAGCGCTAATGCACCAACGTCACCCATAAAGACTTGTGCAGGGTGAGCATTGAACCACAAAAAGCCCAAACCAGCACCAAACACTGCGGCACAAATCACTGCCATATCACCAGCACCCGTGGCATGAGGCAAATAAACATGGCTCACCAGATACACGGTCGAATCATTAATGGCAAAAACCCCTAGTCCGAGCGCCACCAGCATCACTGGCACAATAACCAGACCATCCAGACCATCGGTTAAGTTGACGGCATTGCTCCCTCCCACTATGACCAGATAGCTAAGCAAGAGACTGCCGATACCAAGATAAGGGGCATAGTGCACATAGGGAATGGTCAACACCACATCACCGGTTTGTTTGAGCAAGTAATACAGCACAACCCCTGCCACGATACCCAACACTGATTGCCAACAATATTTCCAACGTGACCGCAAACCACGGTTATTTTTCAACACCACTTTAAGATAATCATCCGCCCAACCAATTGCGGCAAAACCAACCAAAACCAACAATGCAACCCACACATAAACATTGGTTAAATCTGCCCAAAGTAACGTCGAAATCACAATGCTTAAGACAATCAATACACCACCCATCGTTGGTGTGCCCGCTTTTTTCAAATGCGATTGCGGACCAACCTGACGAATCACCTGCCCCATCTGTAATTGTTGCAACAAGCGAATCGCCGGTTTACCAAACATCAAACTCAAGATCAGCGAAGTCATCGCTGCCAAAAAACAACGCAGCAATAAAGAATGTATTAACCACACCAACATCAATGCAACTCCTCTGTCAAATTAGGAACCAAGGCGTTAACCACTTCTTCCATGCGATTACTGCGCGACCCTTTGATCACCACCATAGTTTTTGGCGTTAACTCAGCTTGCAATGCATGAATCAACGTTTGCTTATCCGCAAAGTAACGCGCACTGGGACAAGCATCAATCGTCGCCTCCAGCATAGTATAATTACCGGTTAAAAACAGTTGATCAATATGTGCCGTCAATGCCCACTCACCCATTTTACGATGAAATTCTCCCGAGAAATTGCCTAACTCTCCCATATTACTCATCACAAAGATTTTTTTACCCGAGTGATGTGAGAGCGTCTGAATCGCGTTTTGCACCGAAGACGCGCTGGCATTGTAGGTATCGTCAATCAATAACACATCATCGGCCAAACGATATGGCTTGAACCGACCAGTCACCGCTTCTACCATGGCCAAGCCTTTGACCACTTGTGCCAAATCAGCCCCTACTGCCAGGGTTGCCGCGGCGGCAGCTAAGGCATTATATAAAACGTGCTCCCCCAATAAAGGCACTGTGACTACCGCATCACCTAAAGGCGTATGTAAATCAAAAGTTGCCCCGGCAGAACCAAAATGCGCATTCGTTGCTGACACATCAGAAGGGGTATGCAAGCCAAAACTGACACGATGCCGCACATCAACTTTCTCCTGCCAGGTACGCGCAAATTTTTCATCATGGTTGATGACCGCAATACCCCCAGCGCTTAACCCTTTAAAAATATCCGATTTCTCATTGGACAGTGCTTCAAATGAACCAAACCCTTCCAAGTGTGAAGCACGAATATTAGTAACCAACGCCACGGTGGGACGGGTAATATCGGTCAAATAAGCAATTTCACCAACATGATTGGTACCCATTTCAATCACGGCAAATTGATGCTCTGAGCGCAATTGCAACAAGGTCAAGGGCAAGCCGTAAAAATTATTTTTATTACCAACGGTCGCCAATGTATTCCCACGTTGGCGCAAAATCGAGGCAATCATTTCTTTGGTGCCGGTTTTACCACAACTACCGGTTAAGGCAATCACGGGGACATGAAATTGCAAACGCCACGCTTGCGCCAATTTTCCAAGCCCAACGGTGGTATCACGCACAATAATCTGCGGCACATTGACCACCAGAGGATGATCAACCATAACCGCCGCCGCACCAGAGGCTATGGCTTTTTCTACGTAAAGGTGTCCATCAAAATGCTCGCCTTTAATAGCCACAAACAACTCGCCGGGGTTCATCGAACGTGAATCAATACTCACACCGGAAAAAGGCAGATCATTGCCCCGATATTCCGCGCCAATTTGATGCGCCAACTGCGCCAAGGACATCAGCATGTAAAACTATCTCCTATAAAAACTTCGCACCACCTCATGTTCACTAAAGGGTTCTTTGGTGCCACCACGGATAATATAACATTCATGACCTTTACCAGCCAGCAAAACAGTATCATGCGTAGTCGCTTGTGATAATATTCGCGCAATCGCTTGCACACGATTGGGTTCAAACAAAATAGACTTAGGACTGTGAAACCCTGTGATCATATCGGCAACAATCTGCAAAGGATCTTCGGTCCTGGGGTTATCTTCCGTTACCATCACCACATCGGCATATTGCTCAGCAATCCTTGCCATCATTGGACGCTTACCCCGATCCCGATCGCCCCCACAACCCAAAACCACCATCAACTTACCCTTACAATGCACGCGAGCGGCTTGCAATGCTTTCTGCAACGCATCGGGCGTATGCGAATAATCAATAATCACTAGCGGTTGTTGATGAATAAACTCCATGCGTCCCGTTACGCCATGACACTGTGATAAAGCAGTTGTGATATCACCAACGGAATAGCCCCAATTACCCAAAATGCCAATCACGGCTAAAATATTCGATAAATTAAACGTCCCCAGTAAAGCAACCGTTGCTTTGAGACTCCCCCACGGTGTAGCAACCCTAATCGCAAAGCCTTCTGGCAAGGCTTGATGATGTTGTAACTGAATATCCGCTGAGTGTGCAATGCCAAAGGTCATCACCGTCAAATGAGCCGCACAATGGCTACGCATCAAGGCCATCTGGGCATCATCGGCATTAAGCATAGCCACACGCCCCACATACTGGTCAAACATTTTTGCTTTGGCCAGGCCGTACTCTGCCATCGTATGGTGATAATCCAAATGATCTTGTGAAAAATTGGTAAACACGCCAATATCAAGCTGGGTTGAACCAAGACGATTTTGATCCAAACCATGCGAAGACACTTCCATCGCAACGGTATCACAGTGCTCACGGCGAAACTGGTGAAATATTTTTTGCAGTGCGCACGGGTCTAAAGTGGTTAATCCAGAGGGCACTAATTGTGGCCACACACCATTGCCAATAGTACCCAGTACACCACAAGGTTTTCTCAAGGCATGTAACGCTTGCGCCAATAACTGCGTGACCGACGTCTTACCGTTGGTACCCGTAACACCAACCAGTTTCAATCCAGTGCTGGGATATTCATAAAATTGCTCTGCCAGTGACGCCACTTTCTGTTCCAGTACGTCAATCGATTCCATGGGAGTTTTTAGATCAGGGGGTGGTATAAAATTATCTGCAGGGTCGTACAAAATAAGCCCCGCACCCCTCTGTACCGCTTGATCAATATAATGCCGTCCATCGACATGAGCACCCCGACAGGCAACAAACACATCTCCTGGCATCACCTGGCGACTGTCCGATACCAAATTTCGCCCATCGACAAAAAAAGTTTTAACGTGCGCGCTCAGCAAAAGTACCTCTCTAAGCCTAAATTTTAACGTACAGCATAACGAGCTTAACACCAAGATGCAATGCCACTGCCATCAGATACATTAGTAAACAAAAAAATTCACTGCCATACACGATTAGTGTATTTTTGTATAAATATTGTAAAATAAATGTGACGCGTTATAATTATGAGGCCAATATAAAACATAAGAAGAAAAACAAGTGACTACCATTGGACAAAATATCAGACTAGCGCGACGCAGAAAAAAAGTGAGTCAAGCAGAGCTTTCGCAGCTCTGTGGCTGGAGCAGTTATCCCAGCAGAATCTCGAACTATGAAAGAGGAATACGGGAACCCAAAAGCGATGATTTAATTAAACTCGCCCAAACACTCAATATCAGTGTAGATTGGCTCTATCGGGATTACGGCTCCAGCCAGCCGATGGAAGTGCGTGAGTCCATTGCCAGTTACCAATCGATTAAATACATTCCGCTGCTACGCTGGGATCAGATCTCCGCACACTTGAGGGGCGAACCTGTGCAAATCAAAGACATGTTACCCATCAGCAACATTGAGAGCAGCAAGAGCTTTGCCCTCACTGTTGAAGGGGACGGCATGGAATCCCCACAAGGAGATAGTTTTTCCAGTGGCTGCACTATTGTTATTGACCCCTCACTGACACCCATCAACCATGATTATGTAATTGCGCACATTAATAACGCACCGACCTTTAAACAACTAATTATCGATTCCGGAAAACAGTTCTTAAAACCACTAAATCTAAGATATCCTCTAACTGAAATGCAGGATTCAATTAAAATAATCGGTGTGGTTCGAATGATGATGAAAACGTTCCGTTAAAAAGCTTATGTGAGACGATCGTTGTTTTCTGCTTGCACGCATACACTTACTGTGAAATAATTAGACACAAAAATACAATACGGTGCCTTTGTGAGCAAAGATTTTTTCTCTACTGACTCTAATCAGAACAATAACGGCGTTGATTCCGAACGCTACCGCTATGAAGTAGATCCATCCAAACGGGCACCTTTCACGCGCCTTACCCTAAGGATTTATGACGGCGATCTGAATTTAATTGAAGACGAACTGCCGATCGAGACCTCCAAAAAGCTAGTGATTCAACTCCTCAGAGGCATTGGCAGGTTGTGTTAAATCGCAATCGGCGCTTTAATTGACGGATGTGACTGATAATTTTCAATCACAAAATCTTCAAAGCGATACTCAAAAATCGACGCCGGTTGGCGAATAATTTTCAATTGCGGCAACGGAAATGGCTCACGATTTAACTGTAACTTTGCTTGTTCAAGATGATTGGAATACAAATGGGTATCACCTCCAGTCCAGACAAATTCGCCGACTTGTAAGTTGCATTGCTGCGCGATCATATGGGTGAGCAAGGCATAGCTCGCGATATTAAACGGCAGCCCCAAAAACACATCACAGCTGCGTTGATATAGTTGACAGGAGAGCTTGCCCTCGGCGACATAAAACTGAAACAAGGCATGACAAGGCATCAGCGCCATTTGATCGAGCTCGCCGACGTTCCAAGCGGAGACAATCAAACGACGGCTATTGGGATTGGCTCTGATTTGCTGAATGACATCGCTGACCTGATCAATGGTGCGACCATCTGCTGCTTGCCACGAGCGCCATTGCTGACCATACACCGGCCCTAAATTACCCTGCGCATCTGCCCATTCATCCCAAATACTGACGTTATGATCTTTCAGATATTGGATATTGGTATTACCGGTGAGAAACCACAACAGCTCGTGAATAATCGAGCGCAGATGTAATTTTTTGGTGGTGACCAGTGGGAAGCCTTGGCTTAAATCAAAACGCAATTGCCGACCAAATACGCTAAACGTACCAGTGCCGGTGCGATCATCCTTTGGGGTACCGTGATCTAAAATATCTTGGAGTAAATTAAGATATGGTTTCATGCTTTACCCTCTTACGCTTAACCCAGAGCCAAATCAACATACCCACCCCAATCACAATCATTGGAATACATAAACGTTGACCTTGCGTCATCCAACCAAATGCAATAAAACCGAGCTGCGGATCGGGTTCACGGAAAAATTCAACGATAAATCTAAAGCAACCGTAGCACAGTAAAAACATCGCGGAAATAAAATAACGCGGTTTGGGTTTTATCGATAAAGCCCACAGAATAATAAAAAACAATACCCCCTCCAAGCAGAACTCAATTAACTGCGAGGGATACCGCGGCAATGGCCCACCAGTCGGAAAAACCATACCAATCGGTGAGTCGGTCACCCTGCCCCACAATTCACCATTGATAAAATTACCCAGACGCCCTGCACCTAAGCCAATTGGCGTCATTGGTGCAAAGAAATCAAGAATATCGATCATATGCACTTTGATACGCCGCGCGTAAACCCACATCGCCAAGATGACACCGATCAAGCCACCATGGAATGACATGCCGCCATCCCACACTTGCACAATAATCCACGGCTGATGGATGAAATTACTGAAATCATAAAACAACATATAACCAATGCGACCACCCAGCACCACACCAAGTGCGGCGTAGAAAATCACATCCCCTACTTGTTCTGATTTAACAGGGCTCCATGGTTTTTTGCTGCGATACACGCCCAATAACCACACTGCGGCAAAACCCACCAGATACATAATGCCATACCAATGAATTTTCAAAGGCCCCAGCGACAGCGCGATGGGGTCAATGTGTGGATACTGCAGCATTTACACAAACCCCCATAACATTCGACCGGCAATCAACAGCATCAACACCGCAAAAGCAATACGCAACGTACTGGCAGGCAAGACATCCGTCAACTTGGCACCCACCAGCGCAAAAACCATACTGCTAACACCCACCCACAATACCGCTGGCCAATACACATAACCCGTCGACCACGGCATGTGCACCGCGGACAGACCCAAAATCATCACCGCGATAGTGCCAACAATACTAACCGGAACGGTAAGCGCCACCGAGGTTCCTGCAGCTTGCTTAATACCCAGACGGCATTGCAATAACAAAGGCACGGTAACGGTACCCCCACCCACCCCCAGCAACCCTGACAACACCCCCATTAAACTGCCGATAATGCTCAATTTTTGAGTGGAAATCTCCCGAATTTCATGAACTTCTTGCACCCCTTTCTTTTTCGGCAACAATAACTTTACGCTCACAAAAAGCAAAAACAAACCGAACAGGAGTGCCAGAAAATTCACCGACAGGATATTCGCCAATATTGCGCCAATCACCGCACTGATTAATACAAACGGCAGCATCTTTTTAAACACAGATTTGACGACATTACCTCGTTTATAATGCGAATAGCCAGAGACTAACGTGGTCAAAATCATAATGCAGAGGGAAGTACCTGAAGCCACATGCATAATCACTTCATTGGGGGTATCGACCATTCGCAAAATAAATACCAAGCCCGGCACCACCACAATGCCACCACCCACACCAAGCAACCCAGACATCAAGCCTGCGAAAACACCTAAAATTAATAACAATAGGACGACTTCAATCATCTTGCGCCTCACTATTAGGGGAAGCCATGGTTAAACTTTTATCTTGCTTGGCTTGTGAACGCAACGCTTGCACCACCGCAAAAAAACGCTCTAAGGCTTTACGATAGACATGGCGTTTAAAGGGAATGACTTGCTCCAACGGGTAGAAATAATCCACCCAACGCCAGCGATCAAACTCTGGATGTTGCGTCGCGCGCAAATTAACCACATTCTCCGGCGCCACCAATTGCAATAAAAACCATTTTTGTTTTTGACCGATGCAACCTACCCCATCATGACGCTGCATGCGATCTGGCAATTGATAACGCAGCCAACCAGGCGTAGCCGCAAGGACGCGAACATCTTGCGGATACAACCCCGCTTCTTCATACAATTCACGATACAAAGCCGCCAGTGCCGTTTCACCGACATTGACACCCCCCTGTGGAAATTGCCACGAATTCTGCTTAATACGCCTAGCCCAAAACACCTGACCACGCTGATTCGCCATCACAATCGCAACGTTGTATCGATACCCATCTTGATCAATCATCAGAATTATTCGATCTAAACTTCCTATAATCTTAGGATACCTGATTGTCGCAGATCAGGCTATACCTGTTCTGTAGAAATCGCTACAATCATAGAGACACAATTAATCGGATCTTTACGAGGAAACAACATGACCAAAATAGCCGAGCCCTTTCAATTCGAAACCGCGCTCAAAAAATTGGAAGCATTAGTCAGTAATATGGAAAACGAAACATTGCCACTGGAAGAGTCGCTCAGCCATTTTGAACAAGGTGTAGCATTGATCAAAGCCTGCCAAAAAGCCCTGATAGAAGCAGAACAGAAAGTCCAAGTCATCACCCAACAGCAGATGCAAGAATCTAAAACATAGGATGATTGACATGTCCACCCTCCTGTTTGGCGCCACCATCACCCCCATCAACAAAACCTGTCCATTTATCAATAAACAAGTCAATATTGTAATTAATAAAGGCCAATGCTTTTGGCTGGAAGGGCAATCTGGCGCCGGCAAAACCACCTTAATTCGCCACTTGGCAGGCTTAGCCAAAATTCCTGGCGCCACCGTGGAAACACAGTGGGCAGAAGGCATCGATACTAAACAAGGCGTAGGTGTATTATTTCAGCAGGGTGTGTTGCTCGATACCTTATCGGTAAATGAAAATCTTGCTTTAAGCTGCAAAGTCGCTGGCATGCCCTATGACTCTGCTCACATTAATGCATGCTTAGCGTCGGTTAAACTGCGCCCAGAAGATGGCCACAAAATGCCAGGACAGCTCAGCGGCGGTATGTTGCGGCGTGCTGCATTAGCACAAATCCTCTCTCAAAAAAAACAACTGATCATCCTCGATGAACCATTTGTTGGATTAGATGAAAGTACTGCGCAGGAAATTGTTGAAACGCTGATCGAATTACGCGATGCTGGTCAGGCATTTTTACTGATTTCCCATGATGCCGCCTACGCCAAACAGCTTGCTACCGAGGGTTTCAGCACCAAGCTAGTGGCACAAAAACGATCACCACAACGCTATACCACAAAACGCTTACGCTGGCGCTTCCCGATACGCTTAAGCCAGCGTTTGGTTGATTATTTGGGTATTTCTTTACCCTTGATTGTCTGCGCATTTATCGCGACTGGCTTGGCCATCAGTACGCTGTTTTGTCAATTACTCACTTCTGTTGATTTAACCCAAATTGTCAGCGCCTTTACCAAAGCCACAAACTTATCATGGACACAACATCTAATGTTGCATGTAGTGAAAGCCGAAGCAAAAACCATCAATACCCAATATATGCCAATCATCCACGCCAAATTGTATGCATTGGTGCTGGGTAAAACCTTCTTAACACAACTAGGCCCCATGCTCACCGCATTGTTGCTCGTAGGCCGAATCGGCGGTAGTTATACCGGCGAAATTGCGATGATGCAAGCCACCCAGCAAAATGCCCTGTTACGCACGCTAGGATTATCGCCACGCCGCTGGACTTTACTCCCCACAGCCATTGCTGCATTTATCGCTGCGCCGCTGCTAACCGTGGCAGGCTCTGCCGTTGCCCTACTGATGGCCGGCTTGGTCAGCGTTCATGGTGTTCATGTGATTTACCCATCAATGGCCGCTTATTGGAACGCCATTGAACCACATATTTTTCCAAAGCTGGCCTTTTGGCATTTGCCTCTGGTGATTTCCAGCTACCGCAGCCTGGGTTTTATGCTGATCATCCTGGCGGTTTCAGAAATCTGCGGACGTTGCAAAGCACAATTGCAACCCCGTGATGTCCCCAAAACCATCACCTGGTCAATTGTCATTGCCAGTTTGCTGATCCTGATTGCGGATTGGG
Organism: Thiotrichales bacterium; assembly: GCA_947478525.1. Lineage (GTDB taxonomy): Bacteria > Pseudomonadota > Gammaproteobacteria > Francisellales > CACEW01 > CANJVU01. The sequence goes on along the minus strand of CANJVU010000002.1, from coordinate 83,299 downwards.
GATTTACCGCCATCACCGAAATGTAACAAGATACTATCACGCTGACCTGCCCCCGTGAAGCTTCGGCATATTTGTGTGACTCCCCACGAGTTGCCCAGAGTTCACACTGATAATTTATTTTTTTGACTTAGGGACTCGCCATTCCGAAGAGAGAAGCTGCCAGTTGTTCGGTATCGGTAGTCGTTGTGCATAAAGAACCCAACAGAGCATACCTTAATGGTTGACAGCGGGGTTCCGGCGCACCCAAAAATGTAGTGGCATCAGTGATGGGAGGCAAAATCCTGCCCGCGCTCCTTGTTGATGTTGACAATGAAAAAATAGGCAACTCCTCCGTCTGCACTAAGGTTGTAGTATTTTCTATTTTATCGATTAATGGAGTTAGTTCATCACATGCAAAGCCTAGATTTCCGGTACGTGGCACATGCAAACTGAGTAGTTCTACCAGCACTCCATACCCTAATTGATCTTTTTTTTCTGCCAGCGACCCAGGTTCTCTTGCTTGTCTTTTAAGTAACTGCCGGGCAGTGTTTCCGTTAGTGTTTTTAGCGTCAAAATCCACGTTATGTTCGAGCAAGACAGACATCACACTCAAACGGCCAGCCAGGAGTGCTTCCATGTCTGCATCTTCGAGATCACGCCCCACACAACTCAAATATTTATCCAGCAGCAGCCCACTCCCCAGCCGCCCCCGCCTCATCGCCACGTAATGTGACGCGTTCCTCCCTTTTTCATCCACCACATGAGTATCTGCCCCCGCTGCGATCAGCCGCAGCACTACGTCGACTCTCCCAAGCGCGCACGCGTTTAGATAACCCTGATCTTTCATACGTAGATGCTTTAATAGTGCATCAAACCCATCATCTATTGAGCACACCATCCCCACACGTAGTTCTTTGTAATGGAGAGTAACCTCCCGTGGCATTACGGTTATTTCAGCTACGCCCTTTTCGCATAAGTATTTTTTTATCCCGGGTACATGCAGGCATCCTACGACGGCGACGCTAGGGCGCGCGGCAAGTATGTTCGCGTAATTATCCTCGGTCCTTAGCATATACTCCTCGGTTACAGCTTCTATTAGTCCACTCTTCAAAGCCTGAGCGAAATGAGCTATGGCCCCGCCGTCCCCTTTGATTGCTTGAAGCAGCTTAAGTTGTCCAGCGAATGCTTCCACGCGCCCTGCGTAGTGCATGATCTCTTGCGCTGTGCATCCCCAGACTTTCGCAGTTGCATTTAATTTTTCAGAATACGTTTCTTCAAGTTTGGCCAGTTGCGCAGGAAGGGTGGACCAGTCCCATAGTCCGGTCAGGTTCAATGTTTTGCAGAACTCCCGTGCTGCGATCGCATTGCGGTATTGAATAGATACATCTGATATATCGAGATCTATGCTATCCTTGGCTCTCGCTCTTTCCAGTATGAAGTTGGAGTATCCAAGTATCCGAAGTATTTCGTAGTTTTCATACACCAGCTCGTATGCGCCAGCTTTGCAGTGAACATCTCCAATAATAACCGATTGATGCACCCCTTTTTTGGCACTCCCGCAAACCCCACCACCCGACATCCTCGCTCCCCCCTCTCTTTTCCACCTCGCAGACCACCAGCAAGGTCTCTATTTGTGACTCGTTGCGCTCATTCAAGCCATGTTTAGCATGGCTACATCTCCACCGCTCATTGTTCTGTATATGCTAACCCGAAAACACCTGTCAATCCCTGTATTTTTAAGCGGCCATCCTAAAATCTCTGATTTTTAGAGGTGCCCTAAAACGTGTACATTAAGTATTAATCGACCATCGCTTCTAACTCTACCTTCCAACGTTCGACGCTGTCTTTGAATGATTCAGGTGCTGGCAACCAGCGCAGTTGCTGAATCAATTGTGGGTCTTTGTTTTGCTGATGACAATACAAGCTGTAAATGGCCGGTTGGCTCAACGCACAACCTGCTTTTTCATCCAACCAGGTAGCGCGATCTTGCAATTGTGCGAGAATCATTTTAGCGTTATAAGCGCCCTCACCTTCTTCAGTCATTTTACAAAACAACACCCGGCACAGCTGATTAACTTGTTCTTGCAACATTTCCGGTAGATAAATCATTTTATCAGCGCCGGTATAGTCCAATGAATAACCATCCAACAAGGTACACTTAGCGCATAATTCACAGGCACTGGCTAAATTGGCAGACTTATTGTTATGATAATCATTATCAATATTAACGACCTCCAATTCCTGACTTTCATGATAACAATATTGACAGGTAAAATGGTCGCGATAAAGCACATCCGCCCGAATTTTTTTAAACAGTGGATTTTTCTTACGCTGTTCAAAACGTTCCCAGTTATTGGTTCCGGTTTTAAGGGTCAATTTCATTAGACATCCCCTTTAATAACACGTGATTTGACTGCCTCGACAATACCAGAAATGGCCTCATCAATCATCGGTTGATAAATCGCAAACCCTACTTTTTTCTCAGTTAACCAGTGTCCATGAACCGCCGCGGTTTCGCTAAATACCGCCTTACGGCCAACATTATTTAATGTGTACCACAGAGGACGATTCATTGGCTTCACCCAGAGAAAACTTGAATTGGCCACGATACCCGTTTTACGTGCCTCAACCAACATTTCAATAAATATCGTCAATACGTAAGCGTGTTTAGACATAATGGCTTTAATCGGCTTGCTGTCACCATACTGCGACAACAATCTTTCTGCGGCGGTAAAATCCAACGTTTTCTTAGCGATTTTTTCTTGCGTTGCGGAGGCAGAAATTTGCTCCAGCGCAGCTTCTGCATCTTTACGGTTATAATTGATATAGGCGGCCAACGCACCAAAAATGGCACGTTCATGTGGCTGTAAATTTTTTACGCCCGCCCAATGACGCCCGAGTTGTTCACTGAATACAACTTTCGCTTTAATGCGATCAACACAGACTTGATGTGTGGCATCGCGATACAATAATTTATGCGCTTTAGCAAATTCAATCGGCGTTTGCGCCATCGCCCATGGCCCCCGATCAATCGGCGTATGAACCAAATCCAAACCAGCAACCACCTGTGATGCGGGAAATATCGCTCGCAATTTATCGGACAAAGAGCTCATACTTTCAATGCCCCGATAGGTATTGTCAGAATGAAAGAAATACAACACCATCACCAATACAGCGCCAATGATCATCATTGGATAACGCATCACATCGCCTACCAATTGCGACACGTAGACCACATTAAGTAGTGTAACCTGATCGCGCGGAACATCATGTACCCATTGTGCCCAGGATTGATATTGCGGTGAAAATAATCCGACCAACAACAGTTCATAATATTTGATAAAAAAGATTGCCCGTACAATTTGGATATGAAAGAAAAACACCAAAATCGCCACGACCACCAAAATACCACCGGCAATGTAGATGATGTCCATCTCATTGCCATCATTTCCTTGTCGTTGACCACCACTCATACTGCTTAATCCTCTTTACTCACCAGATTTTGCCGCTGCTGCCGTTTATATTCAGTGCGTAACTGATCAATATACTGTTGACATACTTTACTAATGGTTGCGGTTGGATCACGCTTCAACTCTTGCTCAATTTCATCGGTTGCCGAACCTTTCGGGAAACGACTAGCCAACAGTCGACGTGCCGCCACAGGACCCAGATCTTGGTACAATGCATCGCGAATTCGCACATCTTCTGTGGTAGTATTAAATGCCCACAACTCTACCGGACTGATGGTGCTGGTCAGCAACTGCGTATTGGTCCCTTTCTTCGTCACAAACTGCGCAATAAAAGTTGACCCGACAGAGGTAGGGCCATGTACCCGCGTCGACAGAGCGACTTTTTCAGTGTCGGTCAAGCCAAAGGTTTCACACGTTGCATCAATCGACATCGAAGAACCCGAATCCAAAATAAAGATTGAGGTAGCAAACTCGACCATTAATTTATCAAAGTCACGTAATGATTGGGAAGACAGCGCCACATGGATTTTCCACTTCCGCCCTTCACGCATGTCCTGCAAAATCTGATCGCGTACCGCTGGACTATTAGAGGTGCGGTGGAACTCGTCAAACACGACTCGCTTGGGTTCTTCCATAATTTCTTTTAAGCGCGAACGATGATGCTCGTGATAGCGCGCAGGGAAGCGCTCAATTTCCTCAGCACTCAAGAAAAAGTCTTGCGCCAAGACATGACGCGCAAGCATATACATCATCGCAGTTTGTTTTTCTGCAGCGGCACTACCGGCTTTCGCGACTTCATCCAAGTCGAGAGCAACCACACGTGCACCTTCCAGATTTAATCGGCTGACCGAGGTCAATGTGGGGTAGTTGCGAATCACCCCCGACATAATGCGACTGTAAGCTTCGACGTAACCTTCTCCGGTTGAGGTTTTCACATCCGAAAACAAATCTTTAATGCTATTTACATGCGCAATGGAAATGGTATCCGCTAGTGTTGGCATAGCGTAGCGCTGTGCCTTTAATGCCAGGTACGGTTCTTTTTTCTCAAACAAAGCGTCCGACACCTGCCACCAAGTTGCTTGGCGCTTACTGGTAAATTGAATTTGATGACGCTCCATTGCTTCTTGAATTTCCGCATCGCTGTCGGGAACGAATACTTTTGGTTGTGCATCATCGCCAAAACGCTTATAGGTTTCATCGACGACCATACTCAACATGCTGCCCATGCCTTCTGGCGGACGATCGGCGACATTATCTACCAATAACAAGCTGAGGAAGTTAATCAAAAACGCACGATGTAATTGCGTTGGAACCCGCGACCCGACTTGGGTGTCAAAAGGATTAATGGCATCCTTTTCTTCCAGCGTCAACCGTTGATAGCGCACCTGATTTTGTTTTTCTTTGGGCAAACCACCTTGCAGCAAAGAAATAAAACCTTTACTGGATGGCCCAATATCAATAATCGCTACGCGGGGTAAATTCGACAATCCAGGCAACAAACACAATCCAAGGTTAAGCGTGCTCAACAATACTGATTTACCCGAACCGGAACGCGCATAAATAATATCAATCCAGCTGACCTGATGGTTAGAGCCGGGCTGATAGGGCCAGATCTTGCCATCCGGCGTACGAAATAACATGGCACCTTGCATCCAAGGTGAAGCGGGACGGACGAACGGCATCATGCTGATGGCCTCACTTAAAGGTGCTGCAGAAGCCGTTGCCTGTACTTTACTGGTCACCGCCAAGGCACTGGAAATGGTGGATGCAAAGGCATCTCCGGAAATCTCACGAACTTCGCAGCTGCCCCAACTTTGCACGCCTTTGATTAATTTAGCCGCACGTTCCTTTAATAATTCTCGTTGACCTTCGGGCGCCCACGTCGCTAAACACACATAGAGCTTAATAATCGGGTTATCACTACGCTCGTGCATATATTTAAGCATACGATGCGAATCCACCAACAATTTATTGTAGTGTGAGCTGAACGTTAAAAATTGTGCCAACCAGGTTTTTGAGCGGGTAATATCGATACCACCTGGCGCCATAAAAAAGGAAATACGCCAAGGCATGCTGCTTTGAATCATGCGGCGAAATAATTCGTAAAAAGGCTTGATGTCCTTGGGGAATAACTCAATAAAAATCGGGGCAAAAATACGGTCCCCAATGCGTGCCGTTTTAAGATCAAGATTTTCAGCATCCCGCGGAATTAATTGTGAATCCAACGGTGGCCACAACAAACTCGACACATCGTGAGTCGCGTTTACCGACATACGTACCGGGATACGATCTCCTGGCAAAAATGGTGACCACGATTCATCCGTCACATGTGGGTCAATGGTTTGGCGTACTTCATTCAGTGCCTTATGCACTTCCAATACATCCGCATAATATCCAGCGTGCTGCAGGTCTTCAATAATGGTATTAATAAAAGACTCATGCATATTGCGTAACTCAGGCAAAACATTAAAAATATTTTGTGCATTGTTCATTGGTTTGAACCCTGGTGCAAATTGCTTGACCTGAGCCGCCTGATTTTTATGCGCATTTTTTAAATGCGATTTTTCCATGGCTTGAGGCGTGGTCCACAACACAATAAACACGGATTCATCCGCACAGAACTCTGCCAATTTGGTGACACGAGAATCGAAAATATCATCAATTTCTAACTCCAAACGCTTGGCAGTACGACGCGCAGACAGCAGCGCTTTTTCCAATGAATCCTTAACCGTTTCAGATTCATAGTTAAAAAAGAATTGCATTAAATGACCCTTACCGGAAAACACCGGTTGGAACATTTCGGATAAACGCTCACACAAATAAGCGTACTCATTAGCACCCACAAAACGTTTATAGCCATGCAGCTTGATAATGGAAAGCAAGGAACCATCCTTGCTCACCAAAACCTGCTGACTGTCTGAGGTTTCTAAATCGCAATACGCTAACGCATTTTGCTTAATGCTGGAACTGATCCAGGCAAACATGCTTTCAACGTTATTGTAGAACTTATCAATTAAAGACATAACCGGAACTCGTATAAACTTTACCTTCGTCACTGTCTATCTTAGTCACTGTACCGTAATGTGGCAAGTTAGTTCCTTTGGTTACCGTAACCGTATGACCATCCGCATTCACCAACCAAGCGCGACCAGGGACTACTGCTCGCAGCGTTAGCTGCTCTGCATCCTGTGCTTTCTCAGCCACCAGCAATTTTAATTGCTCTTGCGTAGCAGTGAGCGCCTGACCCATTTTCAGTAAATTCTGATTATATTGGTCAAATTTAGTATTAATATCTGCTACTTGCTGTTTTAACAACGTTACCTGTTCTTGCGCCACCTGTACTTCTTGTGCTGCGGTCTGCTGATTTTTTGCAATCACCAACTGACCCGCTTGAGTAGCTTGTTGCAATTGCGCAATCGACTGATCCATATGTTGTGACACACCGGTCATCTGTTGCGTAACAACGCCCTGGAATCCTTGAACCAAGGTGCGCATATCCTCTTTGGACAACATCACACTATTGCTGGCAACTGTATTAACAACCGGTGCCGCAGTTGCCACAGGAGCTTTTGCAACAGCTGGTTTTGAAGTGTCAATCCACTGTTGTTGTGGCACACTGGGCGCCACTTGATGCTTTACAGGCACTGCTGGTGCTGGTTCTGAAGGGAATAAAATGGTGGTAAACAAATACCACACCACCACAAGCCCCACCAGGCCAATCAAGGCATACAGCCAGTTCTGTTTGGCTAAGTCAATCAATCCGGCAGCGTTTAACGCCTTTTTTTGCTTCATAACAGGAGCCGCTTCTGCTTCAACAGCCTCTCCCGACTGAGCCGAACTCGCGGAATCGATTTGCTCCTGATCAAAATCATAATTTGTATCGGTTTCATGTTGCATAGTCATTTACCTTTTTTAGTGAACTTAAACTTTTGGAAGCGTGGTATCTTGCATAAATAAAATACCCATCCCTGATCCTTGATCCAACGTCACGGTCGGCGGCATATTAAAATTATTGGCTGCTGCCGTACCCAAATTAGTACCGACTTGTCCCAAGCCTTGGAACATCGCGGATTTAGCCGTAGGTACAGGTACCGTGCCATTACTGCTGGTGGTGATCACGCAAGGCGGTAACCCAGGGGCGGAAATACAACCACTGCTGGTAGAAGCCGTTGTGTACGCATTACCGTACCCTTGCAAAAATCCTGCGGCCAACAGGCTGCCATAACGTACCAAGTAATGATTATTTACATCACTGGCCAATGCATTAGCGCCGGTATCCGGATCAATACCATAGGCATTAATCGCAACCGTACTGGGCCATTTTGGCATCGACATCATGGTGAATTTCACCACCAGTTTTTCGCCTTCCAGGGTAAAAGTCCCCATCAACTTAGCGCCATTATATTTACCCGCAGCAATCTCTGCCAACACGGGCGTACCCGGTTGATCACTGTTCAGCCCCACATCCAATACGGCAAACAAAATACTACCCGCTTTAAGCGAAATTGGCCCTTGAATACCCCCAGGCCCTACACCAGTTCCAGCTGAGTTTGCACTTGGTCCACTTCCAACAACCGTTTGTTGCGTTGGTAGTGACCATTGCCCCGTCGAGCCACTCAAGGAAGATTGCATGCTGCTCGACAACTGCTTGGCCATTTCAATTTGGCTGGCGGTTAAGGGTTGGGATACCGGAGCAGAAGCCTTTACCTCAGAGGTTGATCTATTATTCACATAGGCGGTATTAGCAACGGCAAGATCTGATGATTGACCTGTTACAGCAGGCACTACAGCAGAGGCTTGATTTTGATTCAATGCAGGGGGAGCAGGTGCTTTGCTGTCAAATAATCCAGAAAAAAAGCCCGACTGGTTAGGAGGTGTCACCGGTGCAGGCGGAGGCGTAGCAACCGGCGCAGCAGGTACCGTTGTAGCTGCCTGATCTACAGCAAGTGCAGTACCAACCGTTCTTGCTTGATTAGGATTAACCCGCCCAGAAACGATTTGTGAAGGAGGCGCCATCCCTTGCTTGGCAGGTTGAGATTTACCGGACAACATATTCACCAGCGCAACCAACACGACAATCGCCACAATGACGACCAACAACACTCTCAATCTTGGATAACGTGATAAGAGATTTAACCATTTTTTAATCATTATCAGACTCCTCGGACACTTTTACATTTTCAACAACGCCCTGGTTAGAAAGAATAATCACCGGTGCTTTTGGCAATACATAGGCATTATAAGGATCATTGCCTGCAGAAGACATCTGTGACTTCCAGGCGGGCGAAAGCAAAGTGGCTCGAGTTAGCAACACATAATTACCCTGATAAGACCATACTTGCGCGTCTGCGCCCGACGTTTGCAACAGCGTACTACCCTCTGGAGCAATGCCCATCAAAACGTTATTGAGATATGAAGGCGCCTCTGCCACCCGCTGCACCTGACCATTACCCATCAATTCATTTTGAGAAACCCGCACATAATCCAGGTAATCCCATTTATTTTGACCAATCAACAAATTGATCATAATGGGCACTTCCATGCCTTCCAATAAAACACCTATATTGGTCTGCGCATAAAGCTTTTGACCTTGAATCATCAATACACCACTTTTTTTGTCCCAGTTAACGTTAAACGAACTGGCATCGCCGATGTTATAGGAAGTAATTGGCCACACATTACCCGCCGCATCAGTAAACACTACTGACGTGATCATGCCCTGACCCACGCGAATAATCGGCATCAACGCACCCGGCTTCAAACTCACCGGAATAATATTGGAAGTTCCAACCGGAGGGGTTTCACCCGGTGGCTGTGCATTGGCTTCTGCTTGTTTCGCTGCAATATTTTTAAATTGTTGAATTTCATCTGGCGTCATAGGAAATGCGTTATTGACTACATTATTAAAAGCCGCCTGACGCACGGGATTATCTTGTGCAAACGCCACCGATCCTGCTAACATAGAAAGACAGGCGGCACCGAACAAAAACCTAATGATTGAATACTGTTTCATAGTCATCCTAAAGATTGCCGGAAAGGGTAAAAATATGGATACATTCTAAAGGGTAATGTGCTACTTGTAAATTTGATTATCGCAACGCCACGTTACATAAGACTTATAAAAATACCTAACCGGATGATTTTTATAACAAAAAAAAGAAACAAAAATTAATAATTTATTAGGTCAAAAATATAGTATAATAACATTAAGTAAAAGTGTAAATTTTCTCAGTGAAGTAACATAAAATAAAACATAGCGAGGTTCCCATGTCCATTAAAAATGACATCGTCCGCCATTGGCAATCTTTTAAAAACCCCCTTATTAATGATATTTTGATCAACCTGGAAAAGCTGGAAAAGGAGCTGCCAGAACTGACGGAAGCAGAAAATGCCAGTATCGAAAAATTCTTGGAAGCCTGTAAAACCATGAAAACCGCGAAAGTCAACGAACTGGAATTCATCCAAACATTAAACCAATTTCCTGCGGCTTATATGTTGTTTATGGTACACAAGTTACAAACCCTTAATTCTGAATTGGTGATGAAAATTATTTCCTATGCCCAGAAACATAAAGAAACCGAGCCAGAAGTGAAAAAATTCTTTCAACGCAACATGGTGTTTGAAAAATCACAACTGCTGGGACGGATTTTTTCGACCAACCGTATGGAAAAAGTATTGAGGGTGTTGCAGGAAGGTGGGTAACGTTAATTGTAGGGTGGATTACGACAAGGTAATACTCCCCTTCCCTGCATTCACCACTAATTCTTCAAAAACGTCATACAGCATCATCACCAGAATAAAACTCTGCTGTGCTGGGTTAATCACTACCGCTTCACCGGCCAAAGAACCGGGATCGGTGCGAAACGACACTTGTAATTTCTCACCAAATAAAAAGTCATACAATAAATTCGCACGTCTGACCAGTATTGGTAAACCACCATCCAACGCAAAAGTTTTTTCCAACGTGATTTCCTGGTTGCGATGCATCACTTTCTTGTTATGCGAAGCTGCCAATTTTATCAAGATTTGCGAAATATTCATGCTCATTGGCTGTCATCCATTTTCTTCTCAATCACTTGCGTAATATTAAGCAACTGCGTGCTGTCATTCGGATCTGCTTTTTGCAACAACACCTGCATAATAATGTGTTGGGTTTGCACTTTACCGTCTTTTTGATACGAGACCAACAACGGTACTTGCACACCCCAACTGGGTATGCCGCCAAAAACGCCCGATTTAACAATGACAGGGGTATCATACAATGCTGCCGAAACCACCAACCCCCCATTGGTTACCTGACTCACCACTGGCGCAAATTCTTGCATAAATTGCTGCCAACCTGACGAGGTAAAGTACTGCCTGCTGCGTTGCAAGCTGCTACGATAATTCACATAATCAAACTGGTAAAGTTGAGGGATATTACGGTTAACCCAGGCCAAAATCGCCTGATCATTCAGCAATGGCTGCTGCGCCCCGTTCAATTGAATCAATTGGCCATCTTGCGTGGTGGCAAAGTAAACCGGATCCGGGTGTCGGCTGCCCAGAAAAAACAATGAACCGAGCAAGATGACATTGACCACTAAACTGATCAACAACACCGTCACCATACGGCGAAACCCGTCTTTGTAAAAATCGTTGCGTAGTACCACTCGTTCTAGTGCGTCTGACATACCGTTACTCCACTGTTATCTTTAAGGATGGCTTGGGCTAAAACTTTCACTCTCTTGCAGCTGCTTCATGGCTTCTGCCGCCTTCTCGTCACCCTGTTTCGTCGCCAATTCATCTAAGTCATCTTGTATTGCATTGCCAGCAGCGGTGCCAATCAAGCTAGTGCTATCACCCGCTATTTCAAGGTCACGTATGGCCGATTTATCTCCAGCCAACATTTCGGAGACTCCATCAGGATTGCCAAGAAGCTCAACTTTATAAAACTGATCATTAGGATCTTGATTTGATTGCCTGGGAAGTGTAGCAACACTTAACTTTACATCGGGCGTTTGGTTTTGCTGATATTGCTGCATCATTTGCTGAATCACTTCAGCAGAAACGGCGCCCATTAAACTCACATTTACTTTACTGTCATCTCGCTCAGAAGGCGTAATGGTTCGCTCGGCAAAAACGCCTGCAGCAATCAGACGATCAATTTCGCTTGTTTCCCGCTCCAAACGAGTGGCAAGCTGCTCAGCGGCTGGTTCACTTATTTTTTTATTGGGGTCTTTTAAAGATTGCAATTGAACCGCCACTGTTAGCAATCTTTGAGCCACAACAGGGTTGGATCTAAAGGGCTGCAACTGCCCCTGCATTGCGTACATTAAATCAATAGACCGCGTTCTTGAACTCAAAGGCTCTGAGTCATTCACCATCGACTTAGTGATGCCTGATGCTTCTGACCTCAGAGGCGCTGACTCACGCTCCACTGACTTAATGGCGATTGGTTCTTCCGGTTCTTGTTCTTTTGTAGACATCTTTTTTTCCTTTGCTAATCCGCATCTTCCTCAAACTCCATTAACAATTCTTCACCCTGGAATAATTCTTGACTCGCCAACATACGCCCTAATGCTTGTGCGACAGTATCTGCTCTCACCACTGCTGCTGGTAAATCGCCACTGCTGATGTTCCACGTTGCCGTTTGTTCACTGGCAATAACCGCAACACCACCAATCAATTCTTTGGCGCATCTGGCTTGCAGGTCTAGATAATTCATTCCATATTGTTCTTTTGTCTTTTGGTCTAATAATTTTTGCGTGTACTCTGGTAACTGACTAAATTTTTCCACACGCTTGGCCATTCGCTCCAACAACATACCTTCTGCACCAGTCAACTGCTTAGCGGAATCGCTAACCAGCAAAGCCTTGAGCTCTGGATGAGGAATTTCCTTTGTACCAACCAATTCTTCTCGTTGTGTATTTTGTTTTGTTGCAACCATAACCTACGCCACCTTCTGTAATAATGTATCAATCACCGTTGCCAAACTGCCTTGACGGCTTGGCAAGCAGCCTTGATAACTGGTTTCTTTTTCAATACGAGTGATGATATCCATTGATTCTTTTTTGGAAACACTTTCACTCTTACCTTCTAAAATGTTCAACTTCTTAACCACTTCATACAATTTTTCTTTAGTCAGCAAACTGTCTTGCAAGCTGGAAATTTCGACATCGAAATAAGTACTGGCCAGGCGCTGGTCAATCGGGATTTGCATAAAAATTGACGGGTTACTGGCCTGACTGCCAAAGTCGACTTTTTCTTCATCAACATGGCCATCGACAAAATGGATGATCGATTTAATAATGTCTGGCGTCCGCTCTTTACTGGTTTCGCTTTTAAACAGCGCGAATAGATTCGCCAAGGCTTCCGCTTGCTCATCGCGCTTGAACGTCGCTACGGTAAAGGTGGCGCCGCGCAACCTGGTTAAATTAGCCACAACCGAATCCGAAGGTGGCTTCACTTTTAGAAATTGATTTAACTTAATTTTTTTCACTTTCGCTGGGCTGGCATAAAACATCGAAGCGCGGATAATTGCTGATTTAAAGAAGATATGCGCTTCTCCTTCCCGCTGATCTTTCAAGTCTAGCAAACTCAAGCGACTGCGTTTATCAAACTGCGCTTCCATCGAGTCCCGATAATCCAATCCACCGGTACCACTGCCGCGAGAAAAACTACGTGTCACCGACACATAGGCCTCACCGGCGGTTTTGTTAAAGAAATCCCAGGTTTCGACTGGATCCTCGAGTTTCATACAAATTTTAATGTTGGTGTTGGCGCAAATCGACGCGGCTTCTTCTTTCGACGCTTTTTGGAACGCCGGTAAATCCTGCCCCGCAAACACCACGGAGAACCCTAACGAACGGGCCTGTGCGGGCACTACGGCAAAACCTTTTACGGCATAATATCCATACTCATCGAGCACGCATAAATATGGCGTTTTGGAGTTGGTGGGCTTGGTGTCGATCACATCCGCATAGTCACCCTCAACCTTACTGCCCAAGCCTTCCGCCAACATGGCACGCAACGAGGCGATAATCAATTTACCCAAGCTGGCCAATTCATCCGGCGCTTTTTCTAACGCAGGTAATAACACCACCAAAATACGACGGTTCAATACCACATCACGAAAATCTACTTCTGCCAGGTTAGTTCGAATAATATGGCTATATACGTTGGCTAACGAACCGAAAATACGCGTTAACTGCATGGTAATATAGCCATGCTGCTCATAGGCTTTACCGCTTTGCTTGCCTTTTTCGGCTTTTTGGTAACCGGGCAACGTCGCCAGATAGTTTTCTAACGGATCGTAAACGTCAAAGGGCATTTTTTCGGTAATAATTTTAGTGTTGTTGTCCTGATCGACAATTTTGTTGTCATAGAGTAATTCTTCTAACACATCCAACACGAAATAACGACGGATCAAACCAGCATCCAACAACAGATACCCTTTATCGCGCAACCACACCAGCGGCGGCATAATCGCCTGCACAAAGGAAATGGCTCGGCCCTTCCACATATCACCATCGCCACCACCGGGGCCACCACCGGAATCCATCAAACTCACCACCAACTGCGACAACATGCTTGAAGAACCTGCAGCAAAGGGGTTCATGGTATTAGACAGCATATGCTCTTGTGGACCAATAATATCGGCAGCACCGGTCATAAAGTTAATCAACAACAGATCATCTTCACGGCCGCTGGTGCGAACCATTGAAAATATCTTGGCAAACAAAGAGTTATCACCCTTACCATCAACATAAATAAAACCGCTACCCTGTGCCAGCGCATTGTAGGCAATGGATAATAGAGCCTCAGTTTTACCCGCACCAGTCGATCCAAAGATCAAAACGTGAGTACGCATATCGGAATCATTGAACCAGAGATGCTCTTTGGTGACGATGTCATTACCAAAAAAATAAATGCCAGAAGCCTTCCCTGGTTTATTGTTGCCCGGCAATGGGTTATTCGGATCTGGCTTATTACAAAACACCGGTAGCTTGAACGGCAATTTATGCATGGAGAAAAAAGAATACCAGAAGATCAATATAATAAACAAAAACCAAATATCAGAACTTGAGGGAAATAAATAAATAAACAGCATAAAGGTCAAGGTAACAATGGAGGCACCAATGCGCCCCTGCAGCAAATCGCGAATTTGCTGCCAAAACGGGCGTATATCCCGCATCGCCTGTGTGGGGGCAATTTCCTGACCTTTTGTAATCCCTCGAAATAATTTGCTCATCGTCGATACACCAACATTTTTTTAGGCCCCGAGATCCAACTTCTGACAATTCTACCCGCCACTGAAATAGACAAACCCAAATAATTTAAAAACATTAAAAAACAAACAAATGCAACCGCAACACCCAACGTCCACCAATGGGGCCGGAACAATACCAATAATACCGCAAATGCTGCCCTGGCATCCACCACAAAAAATTTCGGCGTATGAGCGGAGTCACGCCAATGGGCACCTGTGTCATCCTGCTTCATGTGATCTGCTCCATTTTTTTAAACCGATCTAATACCGCTTGCGAAATAATTCCAGCTTCAAATTTCTGCAGCGCCGCACGATAAATCGGTTGTCCATGCTCAGGCAATAGTTCACGAATTTTAGCGATCATTTGCTCCGTTGGCGTCGCTTCTAGCGCATCACGCACCGTCGCATTCATCACCAAATATTCACGAATCGCCGTACGCTTACCGGTCACCGTAGGAACCAATGCCTGCCAAATAATAACCCGCACGCTTTCCAGCAAATCATACATCCGCATATCACGCTCAACCTGCGGAAAAATGGTCACCATCCGCCGCAACGTATCGGCAACCCCATTGCTATGTACCGTAGTATACACCGGATGCCCAGTTAGTGCTGCATCAATTACGGCTTCGATGGTTTCACGGTCGCGCGCCTCTCCTACCAAAATCAAGCCGGGTTTGCGACGCAAGGCATTACGCACACCAGCGGCAAACGTCGGCAAGTAACGCGGAATCTCAGTCTGACTGATGATGGCACTGGGTTTAGAAACTTGATCGTACACATACTCAATCGGTGACTCATACGTTAAAATTTTTAAATGACTGTCGGGTTGACTCGCTAAATCCGCGACAATAGACGCCAACAAGGTACTTTTACCAGAACCAGTGGCGCCACTGACGACTAAAATTCCCTGAGGAATATTGAGATTCTCTAACAGATTTTGCTCCAACTGCAAATTCGCCAATAACGGCGGCTCACTGGAGATGGTACGCATGGTTAATTGCAAGCCCTGGTAGCCATCAAAATAGCAGGCGGTAATATTGACGCGATAGCGGTAATGCTCATCTTCACTCACTTTAACGCGATAATTGGTGTCAATGTCATGACCGCCAAAAATCATCGCAGTCGCATTAGGACCATAAACATGGTTGCTGAGATCAGACGTTTCTTGCAAAGTTAATTTGCGACGCGTCACTCGCAACTGACGCCCTTCCACTTCACAAAATACCTCTTCACCACTTTGAATGCTGATATCAGAAGCACCATTCTGGTGGCAAAACACCAGCAATTTATCTAAATAATCTGGGGTGAAATAAGTGGGCTCATTGGGAAATAACACACTAACTACCCCCTTCCGTCGGACCCGACATCAACACCGGTTGCCATAACTTGCTGTGAAGTTGCAACTGCGGTTGTGCGGTAATCTGCCAGGTTTGATCATCCAACGTCACATGGTTGGCATCGCCGGTAATACCGTCGTCATGTTTAACCACATAGAATGGACTAACCATATTTTGCGCCAACAGTTTACTGTATAACACCATGCCATTAAAATCGCGACCGAGATGATCCAAATTAATGTTATAAATGGTGATAGCCTGTTTAATCCCTTCGCCCCACCCTTTGGACAGCGCTTCTTTCCAGACAGCACGCTCCTCTGCAGTTTTAGGCAAAACCGCCTGATTCGGGTAAGCTGGATAAGGATAGTCCATCCACAAATAATCGCGCCACGTTGGCGGTGCCGTCACAAAACGCACCTGCTGAATAATCTGATAACTTTGCCCACCGATACGGATATTATCGCCCGCGTTATCGATATGCAACCTATTATTTGCCGAGATAATCACCGGAGGCAACACGCTGTCTTTATACATCAACAAGCGAAAATTAAAAATTTGATTCAATTGTGCATCATGGATTTGCAAAACATGATCGATCACTTCAGATTCATCGGCTAAACCAGTTTGCATACCCAACTGTTCCGCGGCTTCTTGCACCGCTTTAAGCCGAATATTGGTACTCGGAATATGTGCTTGATAATACGCAGAATCGGTTTGCAGGTTCTGCAACTCTGCAATGGTATACCCTGGCGCTGCCATATTAGCGATACCTCAAACTGATGACATGACGTTTTTCATAAATCTCAATGGTCACCTTGGTACCCGCCTGCAATGCGGCATTACGCACCACATCCAACGCAGGAACCAGGCTATTGGTATCATCGATATTCACCAAAACCGGCAATGAGGGCGCTTTACCGTATACCTGCAATTGATAACCGGCTTTCACGGCGACCATTTGCAGCAACGGCTCAATAGGCCCATACCATTTTACAAAAATCAACTGGCTCAACGCTTTGTCGTGCACACTGGCAAAAGGCAACCCATCCATACCCGGGTTCTGAGCCATTTGAATCGCTGACAACTGTGCCAGAGAAACCGTTGCTGATTGCGCCGCCTGGTTCAGGCTGGTCTCAATTGCCGCGGTTTGGGCATCAGGCTGGCTCGGCTCGACGGGAGCACTACACCCCGTCAAACATAAGACCATCACACAAAGCGCACTTTTCAATAAAACCTTATTCATAAATTGCTACCAATTTTGATTAATCTATTCATTACCACGACCAGAGCATTCCACGCAATGGTTTCATTACCCATCATGAGCCTCAGCTATTTACGTTAATATCGACTGCGCTATCTACTGAACTCCAACTATTATAAGCCGAAGTAGCAGTAGTATCACTGCCAATCAAGCCGCCGATCAAAACATGGGTAATCGGCACGGCAATAAACAACGCAGCACCAAAGCCTAAACACGCCAGGCCTTTTGACAAATGTTTCTCTTGCCCGGTACCGGTGTAGTTTTGTTTCAAATGCACAATCCCTTTAATCACCAGGATAACGCCTGCCAACGTAATCAAGGTCATAATGATTTTCAAAATGTACCCGGAAGTATTGGCAATATTACCCTGCATACCAGCAAGCGTCAGGGTAACCGGAGCCGCCAATGCGGTGCCTGCAAAACCCATTGACAGCAATGCCGCGCCAGCGACAACAACTTTCTGTACCGCTTTTTTCTTTAACATATTAACAATATTCATTACTCACTCCTTATTTTTATACTTAACACTTTATACTAACATTTAACACTTAGCGCCTCAGATTATACATCTTAATCCTTAAGCATACCTTAACTCATTTTAATCCATCAACCACACCACTAACCACATCATAAAGGGTTTCTGCATTAATCCCCACCAACCCGCCGATAATATGAGTTGCCGCCTTAGGCAATGTCCCTTGCTGAGCACCGTCACCAACCTTAATCAATAATGACACGCCCCGTAAAAATGCAATAACCCCAACCACAAATAACAACGCATAGGTGACCGTGCTCACCAAAAAACCGTAACTAGCCGTCGCCCCCGCGGCGCCAATATTTTGTGCATACGCCATCATCGGACATAATGGATTGGGGTCATTGTAAAGCGCCACCGACTGATAATTAGAGCACACGCTAGTACTACCACCAAATCCAAGATAGGTTGACGATGACAATGGACTCACGCCAGCATTACTGGTAAACAACGCCGTACTCAATGCCGCTAAAAATGGGGTATACGCTGCAAAAATAACGCCTACAACCAGATACATGACGGTCGACATGGGTGATACTTTGTGCATCATATCCTGATGCCCCATTTTATATAACCTGGTCAAGCCCACAATCACAAATCCAATGCCCATAAAACGAGCAACAATCGTAATGGTGGTTAGGATAGGGTCTAATGCGGTTGTCAGCAGTTGCTGCGCATAATGAGCATAATCTGACTGCATGTCGCCCCCTTTCCAAATCTAACATCACACCAAAACCTGCAGCAATTTTACCGAATTTTCGCTCATAATGCAAAAGATGAAATGTAACAAGCGGTGATTTTCACCCTTTAAAAATATTTTAATATACTGATAAATATAAAAAAAAATAGTAACAAATATTACAAATAACCCCGTTAATTTATGCTAAAAAAATAAATAAAACTCAATATAATATAACTAATTTAATAAAAAATAAACTTAAATAAAACCATCGACTCATTTGAATGAATAAGATTATTACACAGTTGGTTGCTCGGAAAAATCGACATCAGGCCACTATTGCACTACAATCTCACCCACAGAGTGGTCACCACCAGGTAATTCATGCGTAAAGTTAAACTACCCAAAATACGTGTCAAACATATTTTAATTTTATCCATGGCGCTGTTGATTTTAGAAACCATTGCGAGTTTCTTTGATAACTACCAGGAAATCCACGCCAGAACAATCGGTTACCTCATTTACAACACCATCGTCATTATTATGTTGTGGTCATCGCTCTTGATCTATTACCGACATACCCTTCCACAAAAAATGCTCAATGACGTACTCAACTCAGATGAAAAATCTTCAAAACCAGTCATTCAACACTTACAACAACAATTACAAACCTATATTGATGAAAAAAATTTAATGCTCAGCGCATTGGCGCATGATATTAAAACCCCCCTCACCGAAGCATTATTGAATGTAGAACTGCTGGACGACCAGAGTGGCAGCGAAGCCATCCGCAATAATTTAAATAAAATCAATAAAATCGTCACCAGCTCATTGGCCTACGCCAAACAACCTAATCGCATTAAAACCACCGAAGTCGATGTGGTGTCCTTACTGGAATCACTGGTAGAGCATTATACGAGATCTGACTTTGTGACAACTTTTAGCAGCAACATCGCGCAATGCGATTTACCGATCGAGCTGGAACTGTTTAAACGCATGGTCACCAATTTGATTGAAAACGCCAAAAAATATGCCACTCGCTGCACTATCACACTCAATAAACCGAATGAAGCGACGGTTTACTTAACCTTCGAAGACAATGGCCCTGGCGTACCGGATAAATTTTTACACCTCTTGGGCATCCCTTATTTTCGTGTCGACCAAGCCCGCTCCAGCAATACTGGTGGCACGGGACTGGGACTTTCCATTGTCAAAAAAATCGTTGCGCTGCATAAAGGTGAGATCACGCTCAATAACGTCGAAGGAGGAGGCTTTCAGGCATCCATTAAACTGGACATCAAAAAATTGCAGGCGCTGAATAAAGAACAAATTACCCCATAACCGGCGACAGCCATTTACGCATTACTTCTACCGCTAAGCCTTTGCGCTTGGCGTAGTCGTGTAGCTGATCTTCATCGATTTTACCAATCCCCAAATAATGCGCTTCGGGATGGGAAAAATACAAACCACTGACCGACGCTGCTGGCAGCATCGCCATGCTTTCGGTTAACTCAACACCAGCATTTTTCTGTGCATCGAGCAAATTAAAGAGTATTGTTTTTTCGGTATGATCGGGGCAGGCTGGATAGCCATGAGCTGGGCGAATACCCTGGTATTTGCAGCGAATCAATTGTTCATTCGACAACCGCTCAGTCGGCGCATAACTCCAGTATTCTTTGCGAATTTTTTCATGCAAGTGTTCGGCAAACGCTTCAGCCAGGCGATCTGCCAGGGCTTTAACCATAATGGATAAGTAATCGTTATGGTCTTTTTCGAGTTCCTTCAAAATCGGTTCAATATTTAAGCCTGTCGTCACCACAAACGCGCCGATATAATCATGCACGCCACTGCTTCTGGGTGCAACGAAATCTGCCAATGATGTATACGGGTTATTCTCCGGACGCAACGTTTGTTGACGCAAATTACAGAAGCGTGCAATTTCATGAGTACGGGCTTCATCGCTGTAAATCTCAATATCATCATCACCAACACTATTGGCCGGGAACAAACCAAACACGGCACGCGCGGTTAATAATTTTTCATCAACAATACGTTTTAACATCGCTTGTGCGTCTTCATATACCCGCGTAGCTTCAACGCCGACGTGCACATCTTGCAAAATTTTAGGGAAGCTGCCCTTCATTTCCCAAGTTTGGAAAAATGGTGTCCAATCAATATAGCTTGTTAACGTTGCCAAATCGTAATTATTCAATACCTGAATGCCTAATGCCTTCGGTTTTGGTGGTGCATACATTTTCCAATCGATGGTATATTTTTTCTGCCGCGCCATTTCCAGCGACACAAACTCAACCTGTTGTTGACGATTGGCATGACGCTCACGTAACTGTACGTATTCGGCCTTGGTTTCCGCTACTAACGCCATTGCCAGCGTATCACTCAACAACCGACCGACCACACCGACGGCGCGAGAAGCGTCGAGCACATGAATGACTGGACCGTTATGATATGCCGGTTCGATTTTCACCGCCGTATGCATCTTTGAAGTAGTCGCACCACCAATCAATAAGGGAATCTTAAAGCCTTGACGCTGCATTTCTTGCGCAACGTGCACCATTTCATCCAATGAGGGGGTAATTAACCCTGACAAGCCAATAATATCGACCTTTTCTGCAATCGCCACTTCCAAAATTTTCTGACAGGACACCATCACACCCAAATCGATCACGTCATAGTTATTACATTGCAACACCACACCGACAATGTTTTTGCCAATGTCATGCACATCGCCCTTCACCGTTGCCATTAAAATTTTGCCTTTGGAGCGATTATCCGCTGCCGCAGCTTTTTCTTTTTCCAAGTGCGGCAACAAATACGCCACGGCTTTTTTCATCACGCGTGCGCTTTTCACCACCTGTGGCAAAAACATTTTGCCAGCGCCAAATAAATCGCCAACGACGTTCATGCCATCCATCAACGGCCCTTCAATGACCTCAATGGTTTTCGTAAACAAATGCCGTGCGGCTTCGGTGTCTTCGTCAATATACTCAACAATCCCTTTGACCAAGGCATGCTCCAAACGCTTTTGCACTGGCCAGCTGCGCCACTCAAGGTCTTCCACTTGAACTTTGCCTTCGCCTTTAAATTCATTGGCGAGTTTCAATAATTGCTCGGTGGCGCTTTCAGAGCGGTTAAACAAAACATCTTCAATCGCATCACGCAAGGGTTTGGCAATTTCATCGTACACCACCAATTGGCCAGCGTTGACAATACCCATATCCATGCCGGCTTGGCAGGCATGGTACAAAAACACCGAATGCATCGCTTCACGCACGGCGTTATTGCCGCGGAATGAAAACGAAAAGTTGCTAACACCACCACTGATCATCACATGCGGGCAGGTGCGCTTGATCTCACGCACCGCTTCGATAAAATCCAACCCATAACGCGCATGTTCTTCAATCCCCGTAGCGACCGCGAAAATATTCGGGTCAAAAATAATGTCTTGCGGCGGAAACCCTACTTGTTCCGTCAAAATTTTATAGGCACGTTGACAGATCGCTACTTTACGTTCGCAAGTGTCGGCTTGACCTTGTTCATCAAACGCCATCACCACCACCGCCGCACCGTATTGCAATACACGCTTAGCATGGGCAATAAATACTGCCTCACCTTCTTTCATACTAATCGAATTGACAATGCCTTTACCTTGCAAGCATTTCAACCCCGCTTCAATCACCGACCATTTTGACGAGTCGATCATCACCGGCACACGAGCAATATCAGGCTCACTGGCGATAAGATTTAAAAATATTTTCATCTCAGCCTCGGCATCGAGCATGCCTTCATCCATATTGATGTCAATGATCTGTGCGCCACTTTCCACTTGCTCACGCGCCACTGCCAGTGCTGCTTCGTATTGTTTTTCTTTAATCAAGCGTGCAAAGCGAATCGACCCCGTGACGTTGGTGCGCTCACCGACGTTGATAAAATTACTTTCTGGGCGAATCACCAATGGCTCCAAACCACTTAAGCAACAGTGTTTAGGCATAGGTTTAGATTGACGCGGTTTCACGCCTTCCATGGCTTTGGCAATCGCGGCAATATGCTCCGGTGTGGTGCCGCAGCAACCGCCGACCATATTCAACAAGCCTGACTCAGCAAATTCACGTAATACTTCTGACATTTGTCGAGGGGTATCATCATATTCACCAAAGGCATTAGGCAAGCCGGCATTGGGATAGACACTGACATAACATTCGGCAATGGCAGCAATATCCGCCAAATGTGGCCGCAAATCTTTGGCGCCGAGCGCACAGTTAAACCCAATCGACAAGGGTTTGACATGGCGCACGGAATACCAAAACGCTTCGGCCGTTTGACCCGACAAAGTTCTGCCTGAAGCATCGGTAATGGTACCGGAAATGGAAACGGGCAAAGAAATATTATGCGTTTCAAAATAGCGCTCAATCGCAAATAACGCCGCTTTGGCATTGAGGGTATCAAAAATGGTTTCCACCAAAATCAAATCCACCCCACCATCAATCAACCCTTTGAGCGCCTCAGTATAGGCTTCTACCAACTGGTCAAACCCAACATTTCGAAATCCAGGGCGATTCACGTCTGGTGATAATGATGCGGTACGGTTGGTGGGTCCAAGCACACCTGCCACAAAACGCGGCTTATCCGGTGTGAGCTTAGTGTATTTATGCGCCGCTGCGCGCGCCACTTTGGCCGCTGCCACGTTGAGTGCATAAGACTGATCTTCCAGCGCATAATCCGCCTGTGAAATACGATTCGCATTAAAACTGTTGGTTTCTAAAATATCCGCACCGGCTGCTAAAAATTGCTCATGAATCCTCTGGATAATATGCGGTTGGGTCAATACCAACAGGTCATTATTGCCTTTTAAATCATGGGTGTGATTTTTAAATTGCTCACCGCGAAACGCTGCTTCATCGAGTTTTTCGCGTTGAATCATGGTACCCATGGCGCCATCGATGATTAAGATGCGCTGTTTGAGTAATGTTTTTAAAGGGTGCATGGCAGACTCTCAGTCATTTCAGAGGCTGACACGATACCATATTTTTACTCTGATAAATAGCTTACGGACTTAAATTTCGACTGGGAACAGTATGCGAAAGACCGCTTCTATACCCACCCCCCAGAGCGGCTAAAATCGGTGAAACCGCTGGAGTTTTAAGAGAATTTGCACAAACAGCCGTCCTATCTCGTGGCGCGCTCGTGTCGACATATAGACCAGGCGCTGGAAAAATCCCTGGAACATGCCTCAAAGAGGAAGGCGCTGTATCTTTAAAAATACAGGGCGTTCTAGTACCGGCAGAATAGGCACCAGGTGTTGATGGCCGAGAAGATCTGCTTAAAGCTGAAGTGACCACATGAAGTTGATATAACTGCTTACGCCTAGCATCTAAGGGATTTAACACCCAGTCTACATCGTAATCTTCTCTGTGCCTTAATACCCGTTCGCTTCCTGCTCGCACCACCTCTAACTCAAAAGTTTCCATAAAGGGTCCATATCGATCATACCACTCCGGTTGTAGCTGCCAAACTTGCGTTATTAATGCATTCAATAAATCACTAACTGATAAATCACCACGATCAACCCCAACAAAAAAATTATCCCCAAATTCCTTTTGTGCTTCTATCACTACTGTCAAACGATTGAGAGCAGCAGCAACATCACTCACCCGATCGCGCAATGCTTGAATGCCCTGAAGAAAGGTTTGCTCTGCATTTTCCAACTGCCACAACAATGCATCAGAAATAGCGCTCAAGCTAAATTCATCATCTGAAGATGTTTCTCGATACTTAAGAATACCGTGCGACAGAACCGATACGACTGTCCACAAATCCAGCAGCACCTTTAATTCATTATCACGATACGGCAATCGATCGGCATCCCTTTTTAAGATAACACCTATAATATTTGTTATCGCCTCGGCAAGGGGATTTCGTTTACTACCGGTCCATGCACCTTCCTGTACTTTTTTCAAAAAATAGTCTAATAAATCACTGATTTTTTCAATCCGGAATGGAATCATTGCTGAGCCCGCACCATCCTCAAAGGGGATAAAGCAGGTAAGCGCATAACTCGAGACATCCTCTTGAACATCTACTCGAATCAATGGAACCGCATTTAAGTCAGACTGCACATATAAACAAGAAGTCTCCGAATCTCGATACATTTTTCCTGGCGTCAACTTTGTATCTTTATAATCAAGTCTCACACGTTCCTGCCGGTTTTCAAAAACTCCAAGGTAGTTTTGAATTTGAGTGAGCAAGTCCACTTTCATTTGTTTAAAAGGATCGTCCGAGAGCTTTATTGCTTCTATTTTCAAAAGAGTAAGCGCTAAAATAGTCACTACTTCAGTATCTTCAAACTCTCTGGTTAATTGCGCTAAAAATTCAATTCGCTCTCGTTCACTGTAAAAAGGAACTTCCTCTGGCTGTGCTTTCAGAAAACCAATTAAATCTTTAAGTGGGTAATGATCATCGACCCAATCACGCAAACATGCGTAAGAGGCGTAAAGGCGTTAAAATAAAATTTCTACCACATCCGAATAAATACGATAGATAAATCCTTTTGGTACAGATTCATTTTCTTCTATTTGCACAATACATGCAGGCACGAAAGCATCGGATTTCGCTCTTTCATCATGCAAATGTTTACATAATTCTTGCAGGTTCTCAAAAAAAACGCCTTCCTCTGCAAGTTTTTCCAACGTGGTCTCAGCGTCCGAAAAAAACACCCTCAACTGAGAGGCTTTAATGTCAGAGAAAAGCCTATAGTATCTTTTTTCTCAAAAACCAATGGATCTGGACTTAACATTTCTTCTCCCGCCTATCCCGAAAAACTGTACACTCATTTCTT
The DNA here is from genome assembly GCA_947478525.1 of Thiotrichales bacterium. Classification (GTDB taxonomy): domain Bacteria; phylum Pseudomonadota; class Gammaproteobacteria; order Francisellales; family CACEW01; genus CANJVU01. The sequence continues at coordinate 57,934 of CANJVU010000002.1, read as the reverse complement.
GTGCATTTCAATATAAATTTATTAATTTATTTAATTAAATATTATAATAATAACGTGAAAATCTATTCAACACTCATCACCAGCAAGATTTGATTACGCTTGAGTATTTTCTTGTTATGGACTTACAAATAGCTTAAGATGACCCGCCTTAACAAAAATCAAAATCAACCATGGTCGCCTCGCCCTTCAGCAAGCACACCCTCAAATTCTCCTGCCAACATTGCAGTGTGCGTCAGTTGTGTTTTCCGGTGGGTTTATCACCAGAAGAATTATCGTTACTCGATGCGCTGATCAGTCAACAAAAAATCGTCAAACGCAACGAACAACTGTTCAAACAAGGTGATAAATTCAACGGTTTCTGTGTGGTACGCTCCGGTGCCTTTAAATACGTTCACAGCACCCCAGGGCAAGAAAATCATATCATTGCATTTTATTTGCCCGGTGAATTTTTTGGCTTGGATGCAGTACACAACGAGAAACATCCAGCCACCGCACAAGCGTTAATCGACAGTTCAGTATGTGTGATAGCGTTTGATGAACTGATGAAAATGTCCAGCAAGATCCCCACGTTGCAACGCTACTTGATGGATATTGTTAGCAAACGTTGTTCTAACGACTTGCAACGCCCCACTCAGCACCACACTGCAGAACAACGCCTGGCGATTTTCTTACTAGACCTGTCGAAACATTATGGTGAACGCGGCTACTCTGCTCATGAGTTTCAATTACCGATGTCTCGCAAAGACATTGCTGATTATTTAGACTTGGCCAGTGAAACTGTCAGCCGATTGTTTAAAAATTTCCAGGATAAAAAACGAATCAAAACCGAAGGAAAATTAATCAAAATCATTGAGTTAAAAGCACTACAACAATTGATTGAATCAGCAATTTAACGGCACCACCCTCAGATGATTCAAGCGAATTCCACGCTGTAGTAACTGCCCCGTAACCTCATCAATAAACGCCTGACAGGCTGCCATATTATCAACATCAGACAACCGCACAGCAACGCCTTCTTTCGCCTTTTGGCGCAACACTTCGCGCAGTTCTTTCACCAGATGATTCGATACCATTTGCGCTGAATAATGACGCGTTGAACGAGTACCCAGCTTACCCAGTTTTTGATGCATAGCGGTCAACTGTGCAACCACAAATTCAACGGTTAAACCCTGACGAATAGGATGCTGCGTAGGTTGCTGCAATGGCAATTCCGATTGCTGCACCACAAGGGGTTGTGATTTTACAGGAACCACAGGTTCAACGTGATACTTGTGGTGCTCTTGCTGCATCGCCATTAATTGCGCTTTTTTCTCAGAAACTGCATCTACGGTACCAAGCTCACCAATTCTTTTACGTCCTTCTAACGAAATTTTTTTCATCGCCTACGGCTCACCCAGGTTGATTCTCATGACCATATCATAGCGGATTCCACTCAAGAAAACACAAAAACTTTCATTCTGCTCTTGAAATCAACACCACAAACCCCATATGCTACACCAGTCATCTTTTTATACTTTAGGAATACCGTGATGGAAAGCATTATTGGCACCACCATTCTGGCTGTGCGCCGCAACAACAAAGTGATCATTGCCGGCGACGGTCAAGCTACCATGGGCAATATGGTCGCCAAAGACAACATCTGCAAAGTACGCAAAATCCATCATGACAAAATCATTGCCGGGTTTGCAGGCGCCACTGCTGATGCCTTTACCTTATTCGAACGTTTCGAAGCCAAATTAGATTTATACCAAGGCCACCTGGAACGTGCTGCGGTTGAGCTGGTACGCGAATGGCGCACCGACAAAATGTTACGACAACTTGAAGCAATGCTCCTGGTCGCGGATAAAAATACCACCCTGTTGATCTCGGGCACGGGCGACGTCATGGGCGAAGACCCTAATGGCGTTATGTCCATTGGCTCTGGCTCCGCCTTTGCCAAAGCCGCCGCACGTGCGTTGGTGGAAAATACCGAACTGGGTGCGCGTCAAATCGCCGAACGCAGCATGAAAATCGCTGCGGATATTTGCATTTACACCAACCACAACGTCACTTACCAAGAATTAGATTCAGAGAAATAAGGTTTTACTATGTCACAGATGACTCCCCGCGAAATCGTTAAAGAACTCGATAAACACATCGTTGGCCAGCACGATGCCAAACGCGCGGTGGCCATTGCTCTGCGCAACCGCTGGCGCCGCATGCAGCTGGATGACGCCATGCGCGCCGAAGTCACGCCAAAAAACATCCTGATGATTGGACCGACGGGTGTGGGTAAAACCGAAATCGCGCGCCGTTTGGCGAAATTGGCAAACGCGCCGTTTATCAAAATCGAAGCGACCAAATTTACTGAAGTCGGTTATGTCGGCCGTGATGTAGAATCAATTGTGCGCGATCTGGTGGAAATTTCCGTCAAAATGGCCCGTCAAACCGCCAAAGAGCAGGTACAAGAACGCGCCAAAGAGGCCGCAGAAGAACGCGTGCTCGATATTTTATTGCCTCCACCGCTGAAAGAAAAAGCAGCCAATCCCATTGGCTTTGCTAATGAACCCACTGCTGAAAAAAACCCCTTGGTCATTGAGTTGCCCGCACCTGAAGCACCCCTTGAAGAAAGACCTAAAGACACCACCGCACGTAAAAATTATCGCAAAAAACTACGCGCTGGCGAGCTGGATGACAAAGAAGTCGAAATGGATGTGCCGGTCACCAGCGGCATTAATATGGAAATCATGGGCCCTCCTGGCATGGAAGACATGACACACCAATTGCAGGAAATGTTCCAACACATTGGCAAAGTTAAAACCGCCAAGCGTAAAGTCCGCATCAAAGAAGCGCTAAAAACCCTACAAGAAGAAGAAGCCAGCCGCATCATCAGCGATGAAGACACCAAACGTAACGCCATTGAAAATGTCGAGCAAAACGGCATCGTGTTTCTTGATGAGATCGACAAAATCTGCAAACGCAGCGATAGCCATGGCGGTGGCGGCGAAGTGTCGCGTGAAGGCGTACAACGCGATTTGTTGCCATTGATTGAAGGCTGTACCGTCACCACCAAATACGGCATGGTCAAAACCGACCACATTTTATTTATTGCCTCCGGTGCGTTCCATATGACCAAACCATCAGACTTGATGCCCGAGTTACAAGGCCGCTTACCAATTCGCGTCGAATTAAAAGCGCTGAGCGTTGAAGACTTTATGGCAATTCTAACCGACCCACACGCCTCGCTCACCGAGCAATATATCGCGCTGCTGGGTAGTGAAGGCGTTACCCTCTCGTTTAAACCAGAAGCCATCAAACGCTTGGCAGAAATTGCCTGGCAGGTCAACGAAAGCTTGGAAAATATTGGTGCCAGACGGCTGCACACCGTCCTTGAACGCTTACTGGAGACCTTGTCATTTGAAGCCAGCGAACGCAGCGGGGATGCAGTTGAGATCGACGCAGCCTATGTTGATAAAGCACTCAAAGATCTGGCAAAGGATGAAGATCTAAGCCGCTACATTTTGTAACGACAACTGTACACCAAGGAGCATTTATGAGTTTTTCCCACGAAGCCTTTACCTTTGATGATGTGTTATTAATCCCCTCCTACAATCATTATGAATCCCGTCGTTTAGTCGACACCACGGTCACTGATCGCAGCGGCAAATTGACGCTAACGCTGCCGATTTTGACTTCTAATATGGACACCGTGACCGAACATGCCATGGCCAATTTTATCGGCGACAAAGGTGGTATGGGCGTGTTACATCGGTTTTTAAGTATTGAAGAAAATATCGCTGAATATAAGAAATGTAAACATAAAGTATTCGTGTCCATCGGCTGCTCCAATGCTGAATTAGAACGTGCCGAAGCGTTAAAAGATGCTGGCGCCCAGTACTTCTGCATCGACGTTGCTCATGCCCACGCCAAATATGTTGGACGCACCTTAAAACAATTACGCAAACTGTTGCCGGAAGATTGTATTTTGGCGGGTAACGTTGCCACCTACGCTGGCGCTGACTTTTTGGCAGCTTGTGGTGCTGATATCCTCAAGGTAGGCATTGGTGGCGGCTCAGTGTGTAGCACCCGGATTAAAACCGGGTTTGGCGTACCCACCCTCACTTCCATACAAGAATGTGCGCGAGTAGACCGCTCGATTGTCGCAGATGGTGGCATGCGCAACCCAGGGGATATCGTAAAAGCCATTGCCTTCGGTGCCGACTTTGTCATGCTCGGCGGTATGTTTGCTGGCACCCGTCCTACGCCAGGTGAAGTCATTACCAAACCCGACGGTCGAAGAGTCAAAGCATATCGTGGCATGGCGAGCCAAGAGGCACAAGCAGACTTTATGGGCGAAATGCCCGGCTGGAAAACCTCTGAAGGTGTTTCTACTGAAGTGCCTTATCGTGAAGACGAGGAAGCACTGATCGCAGATATTATCGGTGGCTTACGCTCTGGTTTGACCTATGGCGGTTCAGCGACGATTCGCGAACTACAACGCAAGTTGAACTATACGCGTGTTACGGCAGCTTCCAGAATTGAAAGCTTGCCGCATAAGACGTTGGGGTAATTACCCTCCACCCTAACCCTCCTCCGCAAGGGAGGAGGGAATTTCTTCTCTCAAAAGAAAACTTGATCGCTACTTCTTCAAAAACTTATTCCACTCCGCAATCGCATCGGCAGTTTCGGCAAATAAGGTTTTGGTATCACCCGTCACCGTAATATCCGTAATTTTATCGCCTTTTTTAATGGCATTAACCACGGCCAAGTCTTTGGCATCAACGACTTCACCGAACACCGTGTGTGCATTGTTTAAATGCGGCGTAGGGCCATGCGTAATAAAAAACTGACTGCCGTTAGTATTTTTACCAGCATTGGCCATCGAGAGAATCCCAGCTTTGCTGTGTGTTAATTCTGGGTGAAACTCATCGGCAAAACGATAACCAGGGCCACCGGTTCCAGTGCCTAGTGGGCAACCACCTTGAATCATAAAATCATTAATCACGCGATGAAATTGATTGTTTTTATAGAACCCCTGTTGTGCTAGGTTAATGAAGTTGGCAACGGTGTAGGGGGTTTTATCTGCAAACAAGGTAACGCGAATGTCGCCTTTGCTGGTATGCAGAGTAGCAATAATATCAGACATAAAAAAACTCCTGTTGTTAAGAAACGCAACAGGAGTTTATGCAATTACTGCGATTAAATCAAGCAGTACAATTAATGGCAGGCACCTTTATTATCGTCACAGCCTTTTTTGGTGTCACAATTTTTGCTCGCATCATCACATTTGCTGGCAGGACATTTGCCCTTGCAACAATTTCTGATAATGCCAGCAATAACCGCACCAACCGCAAAGCCAATCAAGCCATAAGCCAAGATTAACCAATTAGCAGTGGTATCAGCCGTTGCACCGTGAATGTACATCGTTCCGATAAAAATACCAATAGCAGCGAATACCGGGCACAGCACTTTAGAAACGCATTTCATATTAAAATCTCCTTTGGTTAGTGTTGCTTACCCAAGCAACGGAAGGAGTATAGCTGATTTTTGAAAAATTGCCTAACCCCTCTAGTCGCTTAGCAAAAAGTGACCTATACTAATGACCTAACCCAAGAGGAACATACTCATGAAACTATTATTATCTACCCTACTATCGATCGGTCTGATTGGCCTTTCCACCAGTGGCTTTGCCGACAAAGCCAAAGACCCCTCGGTGGTAATTTTGTCTGCCAACGAACCCCAATTCACCATTCAATTACCCAGCAACCCTACCACCGGATATCAATGGTATGTAACTCAATACGACCATCAATTGCTGCAATTGGTGAATTACCACTTTCAACCCGGCAACCCTAAATTGATGGGCGCTCCTGGTGTGGCGATATTTGTATTTACCGCCAACCCTTCCATGTTTGCGGCACCACAACAAACTTCCGTGCAACTAACCTATAGCCGCGCCTGGGAAACCGCGCCTGGTCAAACCAAAACCGTCGTAGTCAGCTCTATCCCAGGCACTCCCGCACAGCCAGCAGTGACTAAAAAATCAGACACCGTGTCGGACAAAGTGCAAAACGCAGACATGATGATCCCGGTAAAATCCTAACCCATTTTATACTTTAAATCCAAATCCCGCGCGGCTTTGACGTCGTCCAATCGCTTCACCGGCATGGTCACTGGCGCTGCTTTTAATTGAGCAGGATCTGTTTTTGCGGTTTCCAAAATCTTTGCCATCACTTCAACAAAATGATCCAACGTTTGTTTGGACTCTGTTTCAGTGGGCTCAATCAGCAAACACTCTGGCACGATCAGCGGGAAGTACATGGTCGGCGCGTGAATACCATAATCCAACAAAGACTTGGCCACGTCTAACGCACTGATATGGTAATCATGATGTTCTTTTTTCAACGTCACAATAAATTCGTGACTGGCGCGGCGACTGGGAATGGCTAAGCTATACCCTACTTTTTCCAAGCGCTTCATCAAATAGTTGGCATTAAGAACCGCCATTTCGGAGGCATTAACCAAACCTTGACGACCGAGCATGCGACCATAAATAAACGCGCGCACCAGGATACCCGCGTTGCCCATAAAGGCTGACAAGCGCCCCATTGTCGTGGGCAATTCTTTTTCAGTGACCCACTGATATTGGTTATTGTGCTGTTGCACAAACGGTACCGGCAAATAAGGCAACAGGCGCTCGCCTACTGCCACTGGCCCTGCACCAGGCCCACCGCCACCATGCGGCGTGGCGAAGGTTTTATGCAAATTCATATGCAACACATCAAAACCCATATCACCCGGACGCGCTTTGCCCATAATGGCATTTAAATTTGCACCGTCGTAATACAATAAGCCACCCGCTTCATGCACCATATCCGCAACCACTTTGATGTTGCGCTCAAACACACCCAGCGTACAGGGGTTGGTCAACATAATGCCCGCCGTTTTGGGGCCTAATGCGGCCTTTAACGCGTCCATATCGATATCACCATCGGGTTTGGTGGGAATTTCTTTTACCGTACAGCCACACATTGCGGCAGTGGCCGGGTTGGTGCCATGCGCCGCATCGGGGGCAATGATTTCAGTACGCTCATGATCGCCCCGCGCCTGATGGTACGCACGAATCATTGCCACACCGGCAAATTCGCCTTGCGCGCCCGCCATCGGAGAAAGAGAGACGCCACGCATCCCTGTCAAATGTTTGATTAATTCTTGCAACTCATACAGGCAATGCAAAAACCCTTGGCTGTTACGAATATGCGCGTACGGATGACGCTGAAGCAACCCTGGCAATGACGCCAACCGATGCGCTCCGCGTGGATTATACTTCATGGTACAAGAGCCCAGCGGATAAAAATGGGTATCGATCGAAAAATTCTTTTGCGACAGTCGCGTGTAGTGACGAATCACTTCGAGCTCAGACACTTCGGGCAACAACGGTTTGTCTTGACGTAACTGCGCTGCGGGCAAGTCGCTGACATCTGCCATGGTTTGTGGCGCTTGCGCAAAAGCATAACAACCAGCGTGAGATTTTTCGAAAATTAACATGATGCCAATCCTTGTACCAATTGATCCATATCTTCTTCGGTGTGAATTTCTGTTGCGCAGATTAATAACGCATTATCCAACTCAGGAAATCTTGTCGTCAAATCATACCCCGCTTGAATGCCTTGTTCCGCAAGTTTATCTAATACCGTTGATACAGGTTTGGACAGCTGCACCACGATTTCATGAAAATACGGCTGGGTTGATAATACTTTCACGCCACTGATTTTGGCCAATTTTTGCGCCAATAAACGCGTATTGGCATGAGACTGTGCCGCCACCCTTTTCAACCCTTCAGGCCCCATCAAGCTCATGTAAATGGTTGCCGCGGTAGCCAACAGGCCTTGATTGGTGCAAATATTAGAGGTCGCTTTGGCACGGCGAATATGCTGCTCACGCGCTTGCAGCGTCAAGCAAAATCCGGTTTTGCCGTCTTGATCCACCGTGCGACCAATAATCCGACCGGGCATTTGGCGCACAATTTCTTGTTTGCAACACATAAAGCCAAAATAGGGACCACCGGAAGCCATCGGAATGCCCAACGGTTGCCCTTCACCACAGGCAATATCTGCGCCCTTCGCACCCCATTGACCTGGCGGTTTTAATAATGCCATTGCCATCGGATTGACCAGACCAATCACCAGGGCTTTTTGTTGATGCGCCCAGTCGGTCAACGCGTCGACGGTTTGAATACGCCCCAAGAAATTGGGTTGGGCGATAATCACTGCCGCAAAATCTTGCCCATCATAGACAGAAAATTTTTTCAGACACGCCTCATCAGAGGTCATACCAAAACGCACAGACTCCAACGTTACACCTTGATTTTTGACAATGGTATTAACCGTGTCCACATACACCGGCGATATTTCACCGGCGATCAATACGCGCTTAGACTGTGAATCTTTGTTCGCCCGCACCGCCATCAGTACGGCTTCGGCCAAACTGCTGGCGCCTTCATACAGCGACGCATTGGACACATCCATCGACATCAAGCTGGTCATCATGGTTTGATATTCATAAATCAACTGCAGCGTACCCTGACTGGCTTCGGCTTGATAAGGCGTATAGGCCGTCATAAATTCACCACGGCTGACCACGTCCCACACCGCCGCAGGGATATGATGCTGATAACACCCGGCGCCGATAAAGTTTAACTTCACTTCATCTTGTTTCGCCAGGGCTTGCATCAAACGACTCATCGCGGCTTCGTTGATACCTTGAGGAATGCCCGTCATCTCTTTGGCGCGGACATTGGCAGGGATTTCTTCAAACAGTTGATCGACAGAACTCACGCCGATGGTGTCGAGCATCGCTTTGATTTCGGTTTGGGTGTGCGGGGTGAATGACATGAAAGACTCCTAGCCGTCGATTTCTTTTTGATACTGTGCTGGTGTTAACAACGTCGCCAATTCTGTAACATCACTCGGTTTAATTTTGCAAATCCAGCCTTGGCCATAAGGTTCAGCGTTGACCAATTCTGGTGAGCCTTCTAAGGCTTTATTCACTTCAACCACTTCGCCAGTCACGGGTGAATAGACATCAGATGCGGCTTTAACGGACTCGACAACGCTGACTTCCCCGCCTTTGGTGACTTTTTTGCCAACCGCCGGTAATTCAACATAGACCAAATCACCCAATAAGCTTTGGGCGTGATCGGAAATGCCGACGACGATCAGGTTGCCTTCTTGGCGCGCCCATTCGTGGCTGGGTAGATATTTAACGGTTTGATTGACTTCGCTCATGGGATCTCCTTTATTAACTGTTATTCAAATACTTTTTTGCCGTGACGCACAAACGGTGGTTTGACGATCTTCACCGGCATCGCTTTGCCGCGAATATCGACGGTAACATCACCGCTGACATTTACGGGAATTTTCGCCAAGGCAACCGCATAACCCAACGTCGGTGAAAACGTACCGCTGGTGGTGATGCCTTCGCCTTGGTTAGTCATCACGGTTTGATGGCCGCGCAACACACCTTTTTCGGTCATTACCAAGCCAACCATCTGCCATTTTAAGCCATTAGCCAATTGTTGCTCCAATGCTTTGCGGCCGATAAAATCGCGGGATGGATTTTTAAAATCAACGGTCCACGTTAACCCACACTCTAATGGGGATATCGATTCATCCATATCAGTGCCGTACAAATTCATACCGGCCTCCAAACGCAGGGTATCGCGCGCACCCAAGCCGCAGGGTTTAACGCCCTGCTCGAGTAGTTTTTCCCACAAGGTTAATGCAACCGCATGTGGCACTATGATTTCAAATCCATCTTCGCCGGTATATCCCGTACGACCGATAAAATAATCCTGGTGTGCCACGGCGTAAAAGGGCTTCAATGCGAGTGCAGCATCACGACATTCTGCAGGCAACAGCGCAGCAACTTTGGCTCGCGCCTCAGGACCTTGTACTGCCACAATCGACAAATCACTACGCTGAGTAATCTTGACCTCAAAGGCTTTAGCATGCTGATTAATCCACGCTAAATCTTTGTCACGGGTGCCGGCATTCACCACCACACGATAACGGTTTTCGGCGCAAAAATAGGTAATTAAATCATCGATAATGCCACCATCAGGCTTAAGCATACAACCGTACAAGGCCTGGCCTAATTTAAGCTTGCTCACATCATTTGCCAATAAATAGCAAAGAAACGCTTGTGCCTGCGCGCCTTCAACATCAACCACGACCATATGCGACACATCAAACATGCCTGCGGATGTGCGTACGATATGATGTTCATTTAACTGAGAACCATAATGCAAGGGCATGTCCCAGCCGGCAAAATCGACGATTTTAGCCTGAGCATCCAGATGTTGTTGATATAAAGCCGTACGCTGTGCCATAAAAAACTCCTGTAAAAGGCCAGCATAGCGTACTGCAATTGAATGAAAATGCCAAGTGGATACTGGTTAAGCGTTCAAGAAATTTTTTATCCAGCAGGCGCTGGCACAGTGGTTCGATATGAAACCAACAATTGCTGCTGATCTTGCTTACCCTGGCGCCCAGCATATTCAAAAGGCGTACACCAATAGATACTGGTTGGCCGCTCTAAAACGCTAGGATCTGCTTCAACAACATCTGCAATGATATTATTATTTCCAGCATCAATCGCCAAAATCATTAATAAACCAACCCGTTGCTTTTGCATTGGTGTTTCGCAAGGCTTACCTTCTTCGCTCCATTTTGCATAAGTCATTTCTAAACGCCCACTTCCGGACATCATCACCCCACTCCTCAATAAAAATTAAATATTACATACAATCATACACAATAGATATAAAATTATAAAACATTTTTATATATTTAAGTTTTTTCGCAGCAAAGAATATTTGCTTTTTTGCTTAGCCCTGATAAGGTGTTATCAAAAGCAGATGGCAGAGACTTTATGACTTATCAACGCTTCATTATTTATTTCACTTTATTGCTCACCATCGGGTTTTATTGCCTCGACTATTTCTTTCGCATCAGCCCCAGCTTGATTTTGCCGCAGTTGATGGCGCAGTACCATACTGACCCAATGGGCATCGGTTTATTCGCATCGGTGTTTTACATAGGTTACGTGATATTTCAACTCCCCTGTGGCGTATTGCTCGACCGACATGAAATTAAATACCCGGTTATTATTTTGATAACATTATGCACCTTATCATTTTTGGGGTTTATTATTGCCGATCAATTTTGGCTGGGTATCTTGCTACGCTTTATCTTGGGCGCCACTTCCGCCTGTTCATTTATTGCGGTGTTGTACATTGCGCGCATGTACTTGGATGATAAATGGTTCAGCATGGTCTCTGGCATTACCATTGCAGCCGGTACCTTGGCAGCATCGATTATTCAAACCCTCAATGCCTGGCTGATTCAATGGCTTTCCTGGCAAACCGTGATTGGTTTGTTCAGCATTTGGGGATTTATCGTTGCGGGTTTGTTACTAATGATGCCCAGTCAATTATCGACACATCGCCCCCTATTGTATCAACGCCACTCCTATTGGACACTCATCAAACAACTGCTGCAATTGCTGTTACGCTGGCGTTTTTTAATGAATGGCGTAATTGGGGGTTTATTTTATTTACCCACTTCGCTGCTTACTGCCGTCTGGGGTATTTCGTTTTTCAAAAGCAGCTATCACCTCTCGACGCCACAGGCTTCCAGCGTCATTTTCTTGATTTTTTTAGGCTGGGCAATTGGCGCTCCAATGATTGGTTTTTTTGGTGGTCGATTACACCACACTCGCTTACTAACAGCACTGCCTGCAATACTTGCGGCAGGAATTTCGGCACTGATGCTGCTTGACAGCACCTGGCTACAGCACGGCTTATTTATTGCTGCCTTGTTATTTGGTTTATGCTCCAGCGCACAAGTCATGGTATGGAAACAATTTAATACACTCTGCCCACCGAATTTAAGCGGCGTTGGCATTGCTGCAACAAATATGGTCATTATGGGTATTGTCGCGATTACCCATACCGCCATTGGTTATTTGGTAGAAGTCGGCTATCAACACAACCACGCACTTAACACCGTCGCTTATTTGAGTGGCCTAGGGTGGATCCCCTGGATTTTTGTGAGCGTGGCAATATTAGCATTAATGAATGGCATTAGACCCAAAGCCTGATTCACCGCGACCCAAAATATCATCCACTTCTTCTTCATCAAAGCGATATTGATTACCACAGAAATCACAGATGACTTCGACATAGGCATTTTCATCGAGCAACGATTCAATTTCTTCACGATCTGACAGGGCAATAGCATTTTCCATTTTTTCAACCGAGCAGCCACAACCAAACCGAATCTGACTTTCTTCAAACACACGCACGTCCTCTTGATGATATAACCGATGCAACAGAGTTGCATTATCGGTGGTTAGTAATTCTTCGGGTTTCAGCGTATTGGCCAGCGCAACCACATGATCCCAACTCAAATCACGCTGTTCTTGGTTATCGGGCAATACTTGCAGCATCATACCAACCGCAGAGGAATCGTCAATGGCGAAAATCAATCGCGTCGGCAATTGCTCGGATTGTGCAAAATACGACTCTAGCGTTTCAGCAATTGAACCACTTTCTGCCGCGATAATACTTTGATAGCGCTGACCTTGATGCTCTGGTTCAAAGGTAATCACTAAATGGCCTTGACCTAAGGCGTCTGATAATTTCTGCGTACTGGGCAAAATGCCGGTCCATTTCGCAACCCCCCGAATGGTGAAGTCATGGGTACAACGCACTGACAACAATTGCAAATCACCATCGCCTTGGAATTGTAAGGTCAAGCGCCCCGGAGTTTTAGACATACCATGCAATAACGTTACTGCCAATAACGATTCTCCCAACAAACGATGAATTTCTTTGGGATAATGATGCTGCTCCATAATTTGCTGAAAGCTATGCGACAAGCGCACAATCTGCCCGCGTACGGCATGGTTATCAAACATAAAACGTTGAATATGGTCTGCTGCTACTGACATGTTTTTACCTGCTGACAAAATGCATTAATTTTTTCGACGGATTTAATCCCCGGCGCGCTTTCCACTCCGCTGCTGACATCCACCGCGTAAGGCCTGGTTAAAGCAATGGCTTCTGCTACATTTTCCGATGTTAAACCACCGGCCAAGATAATGGGTTTGGTAGACTGTTGCGGCATTTTATGCCAATTAAACTTCAGCCCATTACCCCCCGCTGAGCCTTCAACATACGTGTCGAGCAAGATACCACAACACTTGGGGTAATGCGCGATCATTGCGGCAACATCAGAATCTTCGCGCACATGAATCGCTTTCAGATACGGCTTGCCAAATTGCTGACAGAATTCATCGGTTTCTTGGCCATGAAACTGCAGACAACTCAATGGCACTTGCGCTAAGACTTGCTTAACATATTCGGGGGCTGGATTAACAAACAATCCAACGCTGCTGATAAACGGTGGCAAGACTTGAACGATTGCTTGTGCTTGTTCGACCGACACATAACGCGAACTGTTGGCGTAGAATACCAACCCCATCGCATCCGCACCGGCAGCAGCGACAGCTAATGCATCTTGCGGACGCGTAATGCCACAAATCTTGATTTTAGTCATGGATTCCCTTGGAACAATGATTTGAATTCAGGTAACATTGTAGCAAGTTATTGCAACGCTTTCATCTATCCACGACTCAGGAGAAACCAGAATGATAAAATTACTCACCACCACCATCGCAGCAGCATTATTTATTTCAACTGCCGCTTTTGCAGATGATATCACCCCACCTATGAATCTAGACACCTTGAAAGCTGAAATTGTTAAATACCATGAGGATGGCGCTTATCTTTATGATATTCAAAAAATAGAAAATAACGCACAACAATATTTGGCACAACGGGTCAAGCAAAACCAAAAACTGGCTCCGCAAAAAAAGCTCGCCATGGTGTTTGACATTGACGAAACCGCACTTTCTAATTACCAAGACATGGTCGCAGAAGGATTTGGTGGCGCATCTGCTGATTTTGTCGTGGGTCAAGCGAAAGCCCATGATCCGGTGATAGAGCCCTCCTTACATTTATATCAATACGCCATTAACCATGGTGTTACCGTATTTTTCATTTCCGGTAGATCTGAAAACCAGCGTTCTTATACCGTAAAAAATCTGGTCAACGCCGGTTACACAACCGCCGCAAATTCAACACAGAATTGTGAAAATAAAACGTTCAGCAATACTTGTGTGCTGTTCTTACGCGATGGTAAATTTCTACACACCTCAGCCATTCCCTTTAAGAGTAGCATGCGCAGCAAAATTGCTGACGCCGGTTATGACATTGTGATAAATGTCGGCGACCAATACAGCGACCTGGCTGGCGGGTATAGCGAGCAAACTTTTAAATACCCCAATTTCATGTATTACATCCCCTAAGAGATATAACCATGCAACTCTTTTACGCCAAAGCCAAGCAAGCATTGACCGATCTACAACGGCAGATCTGCCAAGCCATTGAAACCGAAAATGGCAGCGGTCAGTTTGTCACCGACACCTGGCAACATGATCATGGTGGCGGCGGTATTACCCGCTTACTGCAAAACGGCAGCGTGATCGAACAAGGCGGTGTTAATTTTTCCCATGTCATGGGTAAATCATTACCCGCCAGCGCCACCGCGCAACGTCCAGAACTCGCCGGTTGTGGCTTCGAAGCAATGGGCGTTTCCATTGTAATGCATCCAAAAAACCCCTACGTGCCCACCTCACATTTCAACGTGCGTTTATTCTTCGCCAAAAAACCTAACGGCGAAATCAGCACCTGGTGGTGTGGTGGTGGATTTGACTTAACCCCTTACTACGGGTTTAATGAAGACTGTATCGCTTGGCATAAGGCTGCACAAGCGGCTTGCGACCCTTTTGGCAAAGCGCTGCATCCCAAATTCAAAAAATGGTGTGATGAATATTTTTACCTTAAACACCGTCAAGAAGCCCGCGGCATTGGCGGCATTTTTTTTGATGACTTTAACGAACTCGGCTTGGAGCAATCCCTGGCATTTCTACAAAGCGTCAGTGCACACTATTGCAAAGCCTATTGCGCCATTATGCAACAACGCAAAAATACACCGTATACACAGCGCGAACGCGATTTTCAACTGTATCGTCGTGGTCGCTATGTCGAATTTAACTTGGTGTATGACCGCGGCACCCTATTTGGATTACAGTCTGGTGGCCGCACTGAATCAATTTTAATGTCGCTGCCACCCATCGTTAATTGGCGTTACAACTGGCAACCAGCGCCAGGAACTCCCGAACAGGAATTATACACAGATTTTTTACCCATCCGAGACTGGGCGAATGAATCAATTTTGTGATATGATGATCCTTAACCTAACCACAGCATAGGAACTCACCATGGCTCGAGGCACAGAACCGGATATCAGCAAAGTCCTTTGGAACGAAAACGATACCGAATCATTCAGCAATGAGACTTTTCATCACTTACTGATGGAACAATACAAAATTTACGTTGAAATGAATGACCGGATCAACGCCCGTCGCGTATTGGCCAATGTGTTTTTCCTGACTTTGCACACCGCTATTTTAGGAATTCTAGGGTTGTCATTGAGCCGCGCGCCAGTGGTCAACCAGTTTGGCTTACTGTTGATTACACTGCTGGGCGTTCTGGTCATGTGTTACGCCTGGTGGCGTGTGGTGCAATACTATCGTCACTTAAGCACTGCCAAAAACTTGGTAATCAATGAATTAGAAAAACGCTTACCGTGCAAAGCTATTGGTTTTGCTGAAACCAAAGCATTGAACCAAGACAAATCTTACAACCCCCTACGCCGCATGGAATTATTCCTACCATTTATTTTCGGGTTGCTGTATATTTTCTGCTTTGGCTACGTTGTCTATTTGTCTTACTAGCGCGAGAGGTTGATACCGCTTATGTCTTTCAGTATTCATACCCTGTTAACCGATGCCACACTCATTAACCAAACCGTAACGGTCAAAGGCTGGGTGCGCACCCGCCGCGATTCCAAAGCCGGCATTTCGTTTGTCGCCATTTCTGACGGTTCCTGCATGGCAACCATTCAAGCGGTGGTACCGAGCACGTTGGCGAATTATGACAGCGAAGTATTAAAACTTACCAAAGACTGCTCCATCGCAGTGACCGGGAAATTAATCGCCTCACAAGGCCAAGGTCAATCGGTAGAAATTCAAGCTACCGACATTAATGTATTCGGTTGGATTGAAGACCCAGAAACTTATCCAATGTCGCCGAAACGCCATACCGTCGAGCATTTGCGTGAATATGCACACCTACGCGTGCGCACAAACTTGATGGGCGCGGTGTCACGCATGCGCCATTGCGTGGCACATGCGATTCATGATTTTTTCCATCAACAAGGTTTTTTTTGGGTTAATACGCCGATCATTACCGCCAGCGACTGCGAAGGCGCAGGAGAATTGTTCCGTGTCTCAACCCTGGACTTAATGAACCTACCCAAAACCAAAGAAGGCAAAGTCGATTTCAGCCAAGATTTCTTTGGTCGCGAAGCCTATCTCACTGTTTCTGGCCAGCTAAATGCAGAAACTTATGCCTTGGGATTATCCAAAGTTTATACGTTTGGCCCCACCTTTCGCGCCGAGAACTCCAACACCAGCCGCCATTTGGCTGAATTCTGGATGCTAGAACCCGAAGTCGCGTTTGCCAATTTAAAAGAGGATGCGCAACTGGCGGAAGATTTATTAAAACACGTCATTAAAACCGTGTTTTCCGAACGGGAAGACGACCTGAAATTCTTTAACGAATGGGTCGACAAAACCTGCCTCGAGCGCTTACAACAAGTACTCAACACTCCTTTCACGCGCATGGAATATTCTGAAGCCATCGAGATTTTATTGGCCAGTAAACACAAATTTGAATACCCAGTTAAATGGGGCTTAGATTTACAGTCCGAACACGAGCGTTACCTGTGTGAACAACACATAAAAGGCCCCATTATTTTGATGAACTACCCCAAAGAAATCAAAGCGTTCTACATGCGCCTAAACGACGACAATAAAACCGTTGCGGCAATGGATGTACTGGTGCCTGGCATTGGCGAAATTATCGGCGGCAGCCAGCGTGAAGAACGCCTGGATGTGCTCGATCGCCGCATTGTCGAGTGTGGCATGAAAGTGGAAGATTACCACTGGTACCGCGACCTACGCCGTTATGGCAGCGTACCGCATGCGGGCTTTGGGTTAGGCTTTGAACGACTGGTCGGCTATTTGACGGGCGTGAACAATATCCGTGACATCAACCCATTCCCCAGAACACCGGGCAATGCGAGCTTTTAAAGGAGTATGCTCATGAAACCCTCTGAAGCACTTCAAAAAAACCGAGTTATGATTCGGCAGATTGTTGCACAAAACCATGGCAGCAATCCTCGTGTTTTTGGTTCCGTGATTCACGGCGATGATACCGATACCAGCGACCTTGATTTATTGATTGATCTTACTCCAAAAACAACCCTACTGGATATCGGACGCATCCAAAATCACTTACAAAAATTATTAGGGATTACGGTTGATGTACTAACCCCTAAAGCATTACCAGAACGTTTTCGCCTGCAAGTGCTCGCAGAGGCAATAAATGTATGAGCAAAAAAGATACCATTCGCTTACAGGATTATTTAGAACATATGCTGCAATCCATTACTCGTATCTATGAATACATTCATGCTCGATGAGTTGTTGTCCCAATATTCTCAAACCATCATGAGTTTTCAAGCCTTGATCATGCTGGCCACGGTGATTTTACACATTATTTTCGCGGCGGGTGTCGCCCGCGATGTCGGTGAGCGCCACCGCAACTACCTACCGATCCAATTTATCCCTGGTTTTGCGTGGACACTGGCCACCTTGCTGGGCGGGATTTTAGTGTTAGTAGCGTATTGGTTGATTCATCATTCATCATTGGCGAAACATTCACTCTACAATGAAAAGAGATAATCCGTTATGAGCTTTAGCACAACAGATGGCAAAATAATCGACATCGAAGAATTAACCTGGGCACAAGCGAGAACACTTATCGCCCCCCTTAATCAAGAGCTTGTGAATATTATCGACGAATTATCACCAGGCGATCAATTTACACTTTATAAAGCCAAATATCCTTACGGCATGGAAGTCATCAGCGAAACCGAATCTCTGCTGCCACTTGCGAATGGCGAAGGAATCTCTTTTAATGACCCAGCACTACCGAAAGCGTTAGCCAAACAGCTAAATTATAATCCCTACAACAGTAACCCAGTGGGAATTGTCCTACAAAAGAGCTCTGAATTTTATCTGCAAATAGAAAACCGTATCCTACCTTATTCTATGGTTGCACCTGGCGATACCTTTGGCTTCAACCGGATCTTAGATAAAATAGACGCCAATGTAGAATCACCCCGATCATCGCTCTTTATGTGGCGCATGACCTCAGGTGCACGTTCTTTGTTTATGTTGCCAAAAATTGGGCATAACGCCAGCCATACTAAATTAAAAAAAGCCTATCGCCTGGGCGTTGAAAAACCCAATGGCTATGAAGATCATTTTCCTATCTTCAAGGAACTTGCCAAGCAAACCAAGGCCGAGTGGCGTTCTGAATTTTTATTTTTTTCAAATAACTGGTTTGAACAACTGAATGATCCGGCATGGCTGAAGTTATACACCTACATGCTGCGCAAAAACCGTTTATCCTACGAGTTTTGGCGTAACATTTTAAGTTGGGAAATTACCTTTAATATCATTGAACAAAGCCGAAACATTAAATCTTCTGCTTATATTCTCGATACAGCGAAGCATTTATTTGCCATTGCAGAAGGTGCATTTCCGGGTTATAGACCTGCTCAAAACAATGAATCCGCTCCAGTAGACTTGATTCAAAAAGCGTATCTTGAGACTTACGAAATCAACACCACTCCTATCATTATGGAACCCGCATTGTTTAAAGCGAATCAAGCACCGGTTTATTACTCATTAAGCCACCCCACACTGGTGCAAAATGATCCGTATTTCCTGAAAAACGCTAAAACCATTATTGTCGCATTGGATGACTTAACCACCGTGGTAAATAAATACCTGGATGGTATTCAAAAAAATAGCCTTGCGCAATCTACTTCACTGTATCACATTGCCACCTCTCTGTGTTTTGACTACTATCACCATGCCCCCTCAGAAATTCATCACCCGATTAAAGATGCTTCGATGATCCCAATTGAAGACACTCGATTTGCTGACAAACAGTTAGCCTTTCCCGATCACAGCACCTTTGTACGCGGCTGCATAAAACTAAGCGATAAGAAGCCAGATGACAACGCAACACCACGCTAACTCAACGTTGCAATTAACCGTTATTTTCTTTCTGATGAGGGTATTGGAATCTGTTGCTTTTGCAGTACTCTATTCATCATTACTGCTATACATGGTTAGCGAGCTTAAAATCTCCAACGATACCGCTATTTTTGTGACGGGTGGGTTTCTAGCATTAAATTATGGATTGCCCTGTCTTGGTGGACTAATCAGTGGAACCTTGTTAAACCACCGCTTATCGCTGTGCTTTGGTATCTTACTACAAGCCATTTCTGGCCTGCTATTTTTTGCAGGACCCGTTTATTTTTACTGGGCGCTTTCATTCTTCCTTGCCGGTTGTATTACTGCATCGATGAGCTTAAACATGTTGATCACCAACTGTTTTCAAGAGAAAATGAGTCGAGAAAAAATATTCCTGTACAGTTACTCTGGCATGAATGTTGGCTATTTTGCAGGATATACCTTAGCGGGCTATTTTGGCATCATTCATCATTACGCCGACGTTTTTTTAATTACGGCCATTCTGAGCATCCTGGCTTTACTGGTCACTCTGGTGTACTGGAAAAAACTGGCGCAAGGCGATACGCAACATACTCATTTTATCTTAGGCACCTGCCTGTTGATCATTGCCATTCCCATTATTCGATTACTGCTACTGTATGCACACACCATTAATCTGGGGGTCATTGTGCTGTGGTTATTGCTGTTCTGCGGCACCGTTTGGGTTACGGTGAAAAAGCCGAATGTCATTACTCGTCATAACACGCTTATTTTCCTCTTAATGGTATTGATGGGCACCGTATTTTGGTCAGTCTACTTGATGGCACCGATGGGGCTGATGGTATTTGTGCAAAACAACGTTGCAAAAGATTTATTCGGGTTTTATATTGCACCACAATGGCTGCAAAATATTAATACCTTTTTGATTGTTATTGGCAGCCCTTTGCTTGCTTATGGCTTTGCCATATTGGCAAAAAAAGGAATCCAAATTTCTATTTTTGCAAAATTTAGTCTGTCATTGTTTATGATGGGTCTTGGGTTTATTATTCTGCCCATTGGCATTCATTTTGCTAATATCAGTGGGATGTCTAATGTCTGGTGGATCATTTCAAGCTATATTTTTCAATCGATTGGAGAATTATTCATTGGCCCCATTGGCTGGTCTATTGTGGGCCAGCTCATCGAGAAAAAGCATCAATCTTTTATGATGGGATTTTGGATCATGATCCTCGGGGTTTCTGGCAGCATTGCCAGTTTCTTTTCTGCAAGCCTCACGCGCAACTCAACCAGCACCTCAGCCATCACATCGAATGCTCACTATAGTACGATGTTTTTGATCTTTGGCATTTTACCCATCATAGTCTCTATTGTGCTGTTTCTCAGCTCAAAAAAATGGACGTTCCTTGCAAAATATTAAGAAATCTCATGAGGATATTGGCTGCTGCGTTTTTGATAAGCTAAGATAGCAGGGTTAACAACTATGCCATGAGATAAATCAATAGCATTATGGATGGTATTATTTTCTATCCATGCTGACTCGCCCGCCAACAATATTTTTAAAAACGGTAACAGCGCTTTAGAAACTTCATATGATGCACTCTTCCACACGCAGCTGGGGATATGATCTACGGAATAATAGAAAGCATTGCCCACCTTACAAATAGGCGCTTTAAATGAAGTGGGCTGTGCAAACTCAAACCCAAGTCCCTCATCACAACTGATGTCCACAATCATACTACTGGCTTTGAGCTGGTTGATCTGTTGGTTATACATAAACATCCACGGTGCATCGGTATCCTGTGCAATGGCATTTACGATGACGTCTTTCTGCTTGAGGTGTTCAAACAACAAATCATCACCCACCACCTGAACTTCACCCTGAGCAGTCTTAGCAATTTGATAATACGCTACCCCGGGTTGCTGATCAGCAATGTGTCCTGCTTCTCGCCGCGAATATACCGTAATGTCATGCACACCGAGACGCTTCAATGCATAGACAGCACCGCGCCCTACTGCCCCAAAAGAAATCACCGCAGCACTCATTGGGCTGCCATAATTAGGTAAAAAACCGCACAACCGCAGCGCCTCGTAAACCCCCATTTCACCAGCAATTTCGTTGTTTTTATAAAATACATGCGTATGGGTATCCCCCACCCAATAATGCATTCGGTCCAGGGCAATAAGCGAAAGCTTTTGATCAATAGCCACCTGTGTCATTGCCACTTGTTGCACACAGTGCACCCACCCGCATAAGCTGGCATAAGGTCTCATGGCAAGCAAGTCACGCGGGGTAGGCTTCAAGATAATCGCCAAGTCAGACATCGCCAACAATTGAGCACGTGGCACAACTCCAGCGGAATGTTTGATAAAAAATTCATCCGCTATTTGAAAGTCTTGACCATACCCGGCCTCAAAATATAAGGTGCTTCTGATGCCTGGCTCAAGCGCGAGCAAATGCTCTGGATGCAGCGGAATGCGCCGTTCATCTTCCTTGGTTGATCGAAATAATCCAACAATCGCCATTGGTCACCACCGTTTTTTTGTATTGATTAGCCTCATTGTAGCTGATACATGCCATTTTTTTCATATTCACGAATTATTTTTATATCGCGCTCCAATACGTCAGCATTTTCATGCGCCAAATACAACATACCTGGACTGGTTTCATAATTAACGGTTGCAACCACTGCATCACCTGGCTTTATCCGTAACTTGATGCCCTGAAAAGACGGTAGTGCTTTAATTTCTAGCAAATAATTAATGGAGTTTAAAATGCCAGATTGATGCGCAACCAAGAAAACTGCCGTCATGTGCTTAGCCAATTGATAAGGTTGACTTGCCAGAGCGTCAAATTTTTCCGGTTGTGCATAACTCAATAAATTCATGGTGGACTGATTGCGCCCCTTTAAACAGCCAGATAACAATACCATCGGTAAGTTACCTCCCATCACTCTGGCCGCGGCCTCCACCAGAATAGGATTACCCTCATTCAGGATAATTTCAGCATGCATAGCACCAAATCTTATACCCAAGCTATCCGCAACTTGGTATGCATAGGTTATCAGGCTCTGGCGCTGTTCAGGACAATATTCACATAGCGAAGCAGAATCATAAATATAGCCCGTTGCACTTTTAAATCGTTTGTATTTCCAGATCTCACACAACACATGTCGACCGTTTTTACTGACAGTATTCACCACAAACTCTTCACCCGCAATATAGTGTTGCAATAACACTTCGGTGTTGGGCAACAATAACATGTTTACTGCTTCCGACATGATGGCAGAATACGCAGCAGCCAGTTCCGTGAGGTTATAGCATATGGCAACGCCATCTCCTCCTGCACTGTTCAAAGGCTTTACCACCAATGGCCATCGGCATTGTTGCACCGCCCATTCCTTTAGCACGGCTAAATTCGATGATTTAATCTGTGGAATAGCAGCCAACCCAAAGGCCGCTATTCGCTGCTGCATCAGATACTTATCACGACGCGCTGGACTCAGCGCATATTCATTGCAATCGAGATTAAAGCGATAACTTAACGTATCCGCAAGCTCAATGCCAGGTTCAGCACCAGGAATAATAAACAGAGGTTGATAAGGCATCAACTGATGCATTAAACACTCTATTCCTTCAGCAGAATTATAAATCAGCCGTAACACGTAATCTTCTGGCTTAAAGGTGCTTTTATAAACCGGTGGTATCTCAAGGTTACTTTGAATATGTATACAGGCAATGCCCTCTTGTTTAAGCTGCTGTGCAAATTCACCGCCACTGGAATAACCATCAACGATAACCGCGTAATTAATTTTCATAACATTACACATTGACTCTGTTTGAAAGCATTTTAACATTTTCAGTCAAATAATGCTTCACAATATGGTAGTGGTCATCATGCAGTTGATCTTGAATTCGACCAAGATCACACAACGGATACCACTGAATCTCCGCCGCATCATCGGCCGCTTTAACTTCGGGAAATTCTCCCGGCAACTCAAACCAGCCAGCGTGGGTAATAATCCGCCCCAACTGCGCACGACCAGGGTGATCAAACGGCCTGATTTTTTTCAATGCTAAGCGCAAGGTTTCATCAGACAAGCCAATCGACGTTTCTTCGCGCAATTCGCGCAACAGACCGCTTTCGATCAACTCTCCCGCCTCCAAAAACCCACCGGGCAATGCCCACAAACCTTTGCCTGGATTGCGTCCCCGACGAATCAGTAACAGGTGATTTTGGCAGGTGACAACCGAATCGGTGGTGACAAAAATCGAGGGATATGGCGTATGCGACCATTCGTCTTTAAAGCGTTGAATCATCTGATACTCATCACACAGGCGTTGATATTCGGGCGTTTGCGCAAACTGTGTTAACCAGGCGAAACAGGCCGCTGACAATTGATTGCCAACCGTTGCCAGTTGCCCGGCAAAATAGGCATGACGGATGGGTGTAGCGTTGAGTGCCTGATAATTCTCAACGTGCAATAAATCCCAATGCTCAAAACGCGACAGATACCAAGTCGAGGCATCTTTATCATGCCCCACCACCGCAATGCGATCATTGGCTTGACTGGCTTCACGCACGATCTGGTGGATGTCGCTAAACCATTGTGCATCATCATACATTTGATCTTCAATGCCACGGTAAATCACGCGATTACTCAAATCGGTACCGTGTAATTGATCATGTTCCGCCAACACCTCGCGGATCATTGCTACGCGCTGCTCATAACTGAACGGGTTTTTCACCGACGGCGCACGACGAATCGAACCAATCAATAAAATTAACTGCTCGCATTGTGCCAACCCGGCTTTGATCACATGGACATGACCGTGATGAATCGGTTGGAAGCGGCCGATAAATAGGCCTTTGTGATATTTCATAACACCCACCTTTTAATCCTGTTTGTAAACTGTCAATTCAACTTACACTTTGCAAATATCTTCTTACAATAAGATTACCATCAATCCAAGTGTTTTTTCGTTTTTTCTCGCGCTAATTGCTGAATGCTTCTTTTAGGCTTACTAAGGTTTTCAGTCATACTGTGCAATTGGTATTATATTTTTTATAAAATATCCGCACCAATAAGAGGAACAATGCGCATCAACACTTCCTGCATTACGCCAGATTGAGCATGAGCAATAAATTTTACTTTACGGTCGACCCAGGAAAGGGTTTGAATCAAACTCGCTGCAACCACCGATGGTTGATCCAGATTATTAACCGGAACTTCGGTAAGACCACCGCGAACACTGGTGCTAATGGGACAACAGATCAGCAATCCCGTTTTTTCATTATACCCACGCGACGACAGCACTAAGGCTGGACGATATTTACCAATTTCCTTACCTTTGGTGGGCTCAAAATCAAGCCATACGATATCATTGCGTTCGGGAATATAATGTTTCATACCGCTCCCATTTCACCACGCAAGGGTTTTGCCAGTAAATCCGCATGCGCCATTTCAGCAGTCAATCCTGCTAACAACTGTGCCTCCGTGTAACATAACGCTACTTGTTTTTTAGGCTGTGATTTACGAATGGTGAGTCCAAATTCAGTGATATCAACATCCACCTCAGCACCTTCAGTAAAGTTTGGAATATCGCGCATCATACCCGATACCCGCAATCCCAGGCCATTGCCCCATTTTTGAATTTTGGCATGCACTTGCATCACACTCTGTTCCTCTGTTTGTTTTGCCAAGTATATACTATGTTTATACTTTTTTCACCCATTACTTAATTTTCTAAATGGTAATTCACACTCAACAAAAACGTCCGCCCAGGTGCCGGGTAATAATCAATTTCATTACTGCCCGATCCAGTAGGAACAGTGGTGGTATAAAGGTTGTAATAGGTATTGGTCAAATTATCAATACGCGCACTGAGCGTCCACGCTTGGATTTGATAATTCAGCGCGGTGTTAAACAACCAATACCCGGGGATTTTGCCCAGACTGTTGCTGAAATCGCCGTCGGCAAAACTACTGCCGGTATATTGCGCCAAGCCATACATCGACCAATGTTCGGCAAATTGGTAACGGCTGTTCATCGAGGCAATCCATTCCGGCGCATCGGGCAATTGCTTACCGCCGTTGTCACCTTGGGTAAACCACTGCCGCGAGGCATTTAACTGCCCACCGATCTGCCAACGCTGCGTGGGCGAATATTGGGTTCCCAATAAAGCGCCAATATGCCGCGTCGGCGGCAAATTGAAATTGACACTCGGGTTGCCCGGCACAGTGGGATCCACTGCATAACCAATTTCATTGCGCACATTCATCAGGTACAGCTCACCGTTCCACTGCCACTGCGCGGGGCTCCAAGTAAAACCAGTTTCATAAGACGTCGCGGTTTGCGGTTGCAAACCAAATCCCGTTAAAAATTGCGCAGTATTGGGTGAATAACTCGACTGGTCAATCAGCGGCAATTGATAACTTTGTGCACGACGAAGGTAGGTTTTGAGATCTTCCCCCCAGGTGCGATATAACTCGATGCTACTCAGCCACAAGGATTGAACTTGCGTTTGCGGTGGTTGCAACACCGTCATGGCGCCGTTGTATTCATAAAACTGGCCATTGGTATCGAGCCAGACATAACGCCCTCCGACGGCAACACCCCATTGATCCGGCAATTGCCAATCACTTAACGCATACGCTGCATATTGCTGGCGGGTACCATAGTTGATCGACTCGGTGTAGCTATAATCATCAAGAGTGGTGTTCACCCCCAAGGTCCATTTCACCGGCAAGTGGAACCAATTATTTTGATGCTGAAATGATTGATCAATCGATATGGTGCGCGCCAATTCACTGCTAGTAGATACAAAAGGATAATATTCTGCCGCACCCCATAGTTGATTGTGATGCAATACGGTATCTGAGATCCAATTCTGTTCCAACGCCTGGTGCCAATGCACCACATTGTCGATGCTATTATAACGAAAGGAACCCTGACCACTGGCAATGCTTTGCGTACGATCTTGCGCCATTTGCGCTGCGGTTAATGCACCCGGATAATCCAAGTTCTGATGGTTACCCTGCCAACGCCATTCCACATAGCCCCTATCATAATCTTTACGCAGCATACCATTGAGCTTTTGTTCGATCGATTTGCTGTGTTGACGATAACCACCAGTTTTGTCGATATCGCCACCCAAATCGCCTGACCAGCCATTGGCTAAAGCATTAGCAGCTTGAATATCCACACCACCCTGTTGCGGCCAACCGCCCCACAGATTGACATTGGCCTGCGCCGACGTCGGCGCGGTGGTAATAACATTAACTACGCCTCCAATCGCCGCATCGCCATAGGCAACGCCGGCAGAACCGGGCGTGATGATAATTTTTTGCACCTGCTGCAAATCAATCACATTCAAATCAGGCGCCGCTTGTGAAAACGTGGTTAAGGGCACACCATTGATTAAGATTAAGGCGGGTTTACCGCGCAAAAATAACTGTGGATTGGCACCCGCACCCGAGTCATAGCGCATGCCTGCAACATGATCGAGCAGTTCCGCCAATGAGGTAACACCTTCTCGCTGAATCTCAGCCGCAGATAAGACAATTTGATTGCCCAGATTATCGCTGCTTTGACCATACATGGGCAACGGGGCAGGGATAAAAATATCAGGGATGGGATAACGGGTGTTATCCGCAAAAATAACCGGCGACAGCGCCACAAAAAGCGCCACGCTCCATAAATGGTGCGACATGAGATCATTCCTTCTTAACAAACCTACCCGTGAATAAGAAGTCTACGCATCAAGACGGTCTACGGACTTGTCGCTTTCGCTGAGGCCTTCCCATGCTTTCACACAGTGGCACTTCTCAAATTGGCTTAACCGCCAATTGACTTACCGTTGCGGGGGCAGTCTGGGCTTTGTACAAAGGTACGCACCCAATTCCCGTTTCTCGATACTGACGGCGGTCATTGTAATCGCTGTTGGGAAAATTGCAAGAAGCGGCGCTAGGCTCCAGAAAAAAAATTTGAGTATTTTTTTCGCCCCCAAAATATTGCGCTATTATTAGCCGGCAAATATAGTGATTTCTTTGAGCGAACGGCTATGGTCTGATAGGCACCTTGAAAATATCTAAGCAATAAATTAAAGATTTCTTAAGGAGCGCATATGAAACACTACAACATTGAACTGAACCCTAGCAACCCAGAATTAACCATTCGCTTGCCGTTGAATATGATCAAGGATCTGGTACAACGCTCGTCAGAGAATGGTCGTGACATCAATATTGAGATCATGATGCGTTTAGCCAGAAGCTTGGAAAAAGATTTGGCGATGGAAGAAAATGACCGTCTGTTGGCAGCAGAATGTTACTTTGCAAACAACCGATAAATAAGCTTAATAAAGCATTAAGAAAACGTTAAGAAAACCATAACATAAAGGACTCAAAAAATGAATATTTCAGTTAAAAACTACAGACAATTATTAAACCAAGTCTCCGGTGATCACGTTAAAAAGATCAAAACCCTGTTGGAAAACCATATGGACAACTGGTATTTGATCGATGCTGATCTTATGATTGACTTGCTTGATGACACACACATCACCGCAGCGGATTTGACCGAAGCGTTGAAAGGCATTGCTGAGTTTGACGCAGAAAACACTTCATTCAAAAATGCCGTGTTGGCCATTGAATTAATGCTGAGGGAAGAACAACGCCAGAAAGCTTCTTGCCAAGCCGCTGATGAAGATTTTTTTGGTGACGAAGATAGCAACGAAAGCGCGACCGTGCTTTCTTTTTATCGCGGCTATGGCAGCTTTGATGATATGCGTTTGGCCAGCTAATGTTAATCGTGTAGAATGGCGCTCTGATCTTTAAAATCAAGGCGCCATTATGCTCAATCGATTACTGACTCTACCTCAATATCTGTTACCGCAACATTTATTGTCTAGATTACTCGGTAAATTGGCCAACTGCCAAGTGCGCGGCATCAAAAATGCACTGATTAACCTGGCCATTCAGAAATACCATATTGATGTTTCTGAGGCAATCGAATCCAACCCAGATGCCTATATTCATTTCAATGCATTTTTTACTCGCGCCTTAAAAGCCGGTGCGCGCCCCCTCCCCTCGCAATCAAACGCGATTGTCAGCCCCGCCGATGGTGCCATCAGCCAATGTGGTCCAATCCAAAAAGGCCGGATTTTCCAAGCCAAAGGCCATAGTTTCAACGCACTAGAATTATTGGGTGGCGCCACTAACTGGCATCACCATTTTGATCATGGTCAATTTATTACGGTATATTTATCTCCGCGTGATTACCATCGTGTGCATATGCCCTACACTGGCAAACTCATTGGCATGACCTATGTGCCAGGAAAATTATTCTCGGTCAACCCACGCACGGCAGAAACCGTGCCCAAATTATTTGCACGTAATGAACGCGTGGTCTGCTTATTTGAAACCGACATGGGCCCAATGGCCGTAGTATTTGTCGGTGCTTTTTTTGTCGCCAGCATGGAAACAGTATGGCATGGCTTGGTAGCACCTTCACACCATAAAAAACCCTATCACTGGGATTATCAAAATGCCCATCATGTTTATAAAACCGGCGATGAAATTGGCCGTTTTCAATTTGGTTCAACGGTGATTGTGTTATTTGGCAAAGATGCCATGCAATGGGCGCCAGGCATTGTACCCAATCGTGCGATCCAGATGGGCGAACTAATGGGATTGGCGAGCAAACAGCAATAATCGATCTAGTCCCAACGCAATCCCAGCACAATCCGGCAAGCCTTGCGCCATGGCCGTCAGCAACGCCTCATCTACAGGCACTGCCGGCAAGTTCAACTGCTGGCGACGCAATAAATCGGCTTCAAAACGCCGCCGCTGTTCGTTGACATCGGTTAATTCATCATAAGCATTGGCCAATTCCACACCACGACAATAGACTTCGAAGCGCTTGGCAACAAGCTTGCCATTCACTTCTTTTTTGCGCGCTAATGCTGCTTGTGAGGCGGGATAATCATAAATCATCACCACATCTAATTTGGCTATTTCCGGTTCAATGACGGCTGACATCAACAAATGTAAATAATCATCGGACGTGGCGTGCACCAATCCAGGGATGTCGCCCATATGTTTTCGCGCCAATGTTTGCAAGGTTTCAAAACTGGCTTGATGCGGATTGATCTGCAAGTACTGCTCAAATAATGCCTGATAGCTAAAACGGTTAGCCGGCGGCCATCCGGTCACCCATTGAATTAATGCATCGGTCTCATCCATCAATTGGCAATCATCCAACCCTACACGATACCATTCCAGCATAGTAAATTCAGCACGATGGATTCTGCCCTGTTCTTCATCACGAAACGCTTTACAGATTTGATAAATCGAACCACTGCCCGCAGCGAGCAATCGCTTCATCGCATATTCTGGTGAGGTTTGCAGATAATAAGTTTTACCCATGCACTTGGCTTGCACCGCTTGCAAATAAGGGTCAGTAACCGGTGCCTCAGCCATTAAAGGCGTATCGACTTCCAATACCCCACGCTCGGCAAAAAACTGCCGAATTTTTTGCAGCACCTGTGCACGTAATTGTTGATCTACTGGCGAAAATGGGTTATACAGCATGCAATACTCCGGTTTTAGATTACGCTATCATGAACATAGACTTGGCTCAAGCAAAACGACAGCTCAATCAAACCGCTGGCAGCTATGCCGATGCGGCGATTATCCCCCGCGAAGTACAAGAGCGGCTGGTCGACCGCCTGAGTTTTATCAAATGCCAACCTGCGATTATTGTCGATATTGGCTGCGGCGATGGCACATTGCTTAACGCGTTGCGACCGCTTTATCCCACTGCGCATTATGTTGGCCTAGACCTTGCCATATCGAGATTAGATAACCGTAACATGACATCAGTTTGCGCAGATGCCCATCAACTCCCCTTTGCTGACCACAGCATCGATTTGATTATTTCCAGCCTGGCACTACACTGGACTCTGGATCTGGAAAAAGTGCTCGGCGAAATCAGCCGCGTGTTAAAACCACAGGGATTATTGATGTTTTCTACACTGGGTCCCGATACGCTACTACCTTTAACCAAGGCATTTGGTGAAGATACGGCACAACACGTCTTGCCGTTTTATGACATGCATGATATTGGTGATGGTTTATTGAGAAACCATTTCGTCGATCCCGTCATGGACGCCGAACACATTACCGTCAATTATTCCACCACGCAACGCCTGTTTGACGACCTGCGCGCGATGGGCGAAACCCAATTATTGAGTACACGCCGCAAAACGCTGACCGGCAAAAAGCGTTGGCAACAAATGCTTGAAAAATTGATCAAACAAAAAAACGATAACGCACTGCCCATTCCCTTTGAAATTATTTATGGCCACGCCTGGGGCGCTGAAAAACCCAAGACCACTTCATCGGGTAGGGAGTTTCGTGTTAGTATTGCAGATATCCCGATTCGTCGTCAGCCCACAACCCCATGATTAAAACCGTCATCTTCGATTTTGACTCTACCTTGATCACCGCAGAAAGTCTGGAGCTGTTACTGGCACCGCCATTGGCAAACCATCCTGAAAAACAAGCATTGCTTGCTGAAATTACCCAACAAGGGATGGACGGTACCATTTCCTTTGCCGAGTCACTGCAGCAGCGCTTGCAAATTGCTGCACCTACGCAGCAAAGCATCGATCAGCTGGCCAAAACCATCACACAATACCTCACCCCAGGAATGCCGGCGCTAATCAAGACGTTGCAAGATCAAGGGATGGATATTTGGATTATCAGCGGCGGTTTACGTGAGTTAATTTTGCCAGTTGGGTTGGCACTGAATATTGCTGCGGCACAGATTCATGGCGTGCAATTGCGTTTTGGCAATCATGGCCAGTTTATTGGCATTGACCAGCACGATCCCTTTAGCCACTCCAAAGTAGATGGCGCAAGACCATTATCAAAAAAATGGCAAAGCGCTGGCGTAATGATTGGTGATGGCATGACCGATTATCACGTCTACCAGGCAGGCTTAGCAGATCATTTTATTGCCTTTACCCAACATGCGCGCCGCACTGCTGTATTATCACAGCCTGGCGTGATTGAGGCCAACTCTGTCACTCAACTGTTAGCCGTATTGAGCGCGTTGACATGAGTACGATGCACATAAATAGTGATCAACGCACTGCTACCCCAGAGGTTGCCTTTTGCATCAAGGGTTTTAACCTGCAGCGTGTGGGTTCCACGCGACACATTGCTCAATACAAATTGCTGAGTTTTGTGCGCTAACTTAGCACTGGATAACTTGCCATCAATGTATAATTTGACAACCCCACTCTGCCGAAATAACTCTGGCGAAACGTTAATACGAATGTGTATGTTGGCAACGTTTTGGAAAGTATGTTGATCCAACGGCGCCACAATGGTCACTTTGCCAATGGTGCTTACCGTCGAGGCCAACTGGCTCACTTCCTGCTGTACTTGACTGACTTCTTGACTCATTTGCTGGGTCGAAGGCGAAATAGGTTGCTGCCATTTACTTTCGTCAATATTGATTTTATTGGCACCCACATGAGGTTGATCAGAATATTGTACTGTGCCAGCAGCATTTACCCACTCATAAACGGTCAATGCCTGCACGTGTACACTAATCAACATCGAAATAACCAGGACAACGCAGCGGGATAAAATTGTTATTGGTATGTTCACGACTCTTCAGCTATGATCTAGGGATGATGAACCGATTATACCAAAAATGATGAAAGATTCACCAATGCCATTACACCTTACTTTTCAACAACGCTTATTATCGATGATACTGAGGGCCGTGGCCTTTTTTCCTATTTCTTGGCTACATCTTTTAGGGCAAGGCGTTGGCGTATTGCTGCGCTGGATTCCCAATGAAACGCGACGCATTACTGAAATTAATATCGCGCATTGTTTTCCAGAACTCTCCGCAGAAAAACAGCGATATCTTGTCAATAAAAGCATCCAGCATACCCTGATGTCCGGAATGGAAATGATCGCCATTTGGATGAAGCCACCTTCGTTTACGCTCAAACAGATTGATTGCCCGGAAGGCTTGCCACCCCTGCCGGAAAATCAAGGGTTGCTCTTTTTAGTGCCGCACATTGGCGCCTGGGAGGTGTTCTCGACTTTTGCCAGCCAATATTACCCGGTCATTTCGCTTTATCGCCCCCCAAAAAAGGCTATTCTCGATGGCATCATTCGACGCGCTCGTGAACGCGTCACCATGACCATGGTGCCAACCTCTCAAGCGGGCGTAAAGGCATTGTTTAAAGGATTAGATCAACGCAAAGTAGTCGCAATTCTACCAGACCAAGACCCCGGCGAAAGTGGCGGTGTATTTGCACCGTTTTTCGGTATAGACGCTTGGACCATGACACTGGCCGTACGTCTGGCCAAAAAATCTAATGCCCGCGTTTATTTTACGTTTGCAACCCGCAATGCGATTGGCAAGGGCTATGATATTCATACTCAACTGGCCAGTGACGACATTTATCAAGACGATGTTGAACAGGCAACCATCGCCTTAAATAAAGACCTGGAGGCCATCGTTCGCCAGTTTCCAGAACAATATCAATGGTCTTACAAACGCTTTAAACGTCAACCTGGTGGCAAACCCAATTTTTATGATACAATGAACAAATAAAAATCAAATTTGTTTCGTTATGACAACACCGTGGTACCGTTCTGAAGCTACTTTACAATGGGCGCAACAACCCAATCATCATCTCATTCTGCTGGATGATTTACGCTACCCGCCTCTATTAAAATCAACCCATAATGCACCCCCGGCGCTAATGGTAATGGGCAATCCAGCATTATTACTCGACCCCCAACTGGCCATCGTCGGTAGCCGGCAAATGACTGCTTATGGCCGGGATATTGCCTTTGAGTTTGCCAAACATCTGGCACAATCAGGACTAACCATCACCAGTGGCTTGGCAGCAGGCATTGATACCCAAGCGCATCAAGGTGCATTGGCAGGCAATGGCCACACCATTGCGGTACTGGGCACGGGCATTGACCAAGTCTATCCAGCACAAAACTTAACGCTCGCCCATGACATTGCCCAGCACGGCTGTTTGGTTTCCTGTTTTCCGTTAGGTATGCGCCCTGATAAAACCACCTTCCCGCAACGCAACCGCATCATCACTGGTTTAAGCTTGGGCGTATTGATTGTTGAGGCAGCAATGCAAAGTGGTTCGCTGGTCAGTGCGCGTCTGGCGATGGAACAAGGCCGTGAAGTATTCGCGATCCCCGGCAGCATCCACAACCCCATGAGCAAGGGCTGTCATCACCTGCTCCAACAAGGTGCCAAATTGGTACAATCGTCAGATGATATTTTTCAAGAACTGCAAGCATACCTTCACGCCCAATTGGAATTACCGATGGTTACAACAACAGCACCCTTGACTGATACACCTGTGGCACCGCTGGATCCTGACTACCAAACGGTACTACAAGAAATCAGCAGCGACCCATTGCCCATCGATATCATCATCGAACGCACCGGCATGCCCTCCAACATCGTGTCGTCGATTTTATTGATGCTGGAGATGCAGAATTATATTGAAAGTACCGTGAGTGGGTATGTGCGCAGGAGACGCGAAGAGTCGCAACTTTATTGCCTTTAACAAAACTCACATTCAAATTGATCTCCAAAAGTTATCGCAGCAAAGTAAGCGCTCAAACAACCCCATCTAACATGTTGCTCTCGCTTTTTCCACATAGCCTTTTCCACATAGACTTGGTTACACAAGCGATTTGGAGATATTCATTACCATTGAACCCTTTGTACTTTCGGGCTTTCGGCAAGTGTGTAAATTTAACGTACTTTATTTAGAGTACAAAAACCAATCTTGCTTTAGCAAAATAATCCTAACGCATTGGTATTCCAAACAAAATTTTATTTTCATTCAAAACCCAAACGTCCAAAACCCGCACGTTTTCTTGTATCAGTATCAGGTAAAAAAAGAGCAGCCACAGCGCTGCTATAAGCCCTAACTACATGGATATCGAAAGGGTCAATAAGCACAGAGATCGTTTAAAATTTTAGGATAAGAAAAGCCCAGAAAAAGAAACTTGAGGCGCGCCACGTGTTAGCAGCGCTGCCTTTATTCCCGGAATATGTGCAAACCCTATGACTGCGATAGATTGACTTTCAGACAATTTTATTGCGCAATGTGTATCAACAGCACTCATATAGAGATTGATTGCGCAGAAGGCTTGCCGCCCACAGACCATGCAGGGCGAATTTTTTCTCACCTTCCTTTCGACCATCGGAATTATCCAAGAAGCAGCGCGAAATCTTGGCTGCGTTGAAAGTTGATATTTCTGTCGATCATCGTTATTAAATCGCGCGAGATTTTAGGAAAAATATTTACACAAACAAAAACATATGCAAATATAGTTACTTTATTCAAAATAAAGGAAAAATATAACCCTACCTGAAAAACTGTTTTTTCGTTATTACAGTGCGCTCTAAAATGAAATGAGGAGAAATAGGATGTATGCTTCGTCAAAAAAAAACTTGGGGTCAGAGCCAATAAGACAGTATTCTGATTCTGTGCAGGCGGATCTTTGGGAACGTACTGATGATAAGTTCCGTGAGTTATATAATCTATTGCCATCGGAAGAGTGGGCTAAATTTAAGGTCAAAAATTTTTTAGCCTTCAAGAAATTTTTTTTGAAAAATGACGAGTCAGTGTTCAGCATCTTGAGTGAGAATAACGGGGCTTTATTAAAAGAAAAATTAGCAGAAATGTATAAAGGTAAGAGCACTGAAGAGGCTTGGGAACAATTAAAAAAAGAGGTAGTACCAGTTAAAAGAAAACGTACTTTGCCCTCTATTGCAGTAGAGCCATTCCCTACCGCTTCTTCTAAGTCAACTGGGGCAGTTCCCATGGTAGCACAATCTGATTTTGAGGCAGGAGCGTCAGTGCGTGGTGAAGTGTCGTCTATGGTGGAGGTGTCCGAGTTTGTACCTGAGAGAGCCCCTTCGCGCCGGGGTGATTTATGGACTAATTTCCCTCCTGAGGAGCAGGAGAAGTTAAAACCAATTTTAACGCGGTGGTTTAAAGGACTTAAGTTTTCCGATGCATGGGAGGAAGCTAAAAAAGCTGGGGTAACGGCTGCAGTATTGAGTTTAGCCGGGCTTGGGCCCCCTTTGAGTTCAGCGGATCATCGTTCACATCCTGTTTCTGTGCCAAGACCAGCGACATGTGTGGATGATTCATATGAGCGTGCGGTGTGGGGGGTTATTCAACAAAATGAATTACAAAACGCTTTTTTTGGTGTAGAGATAACGGGAGAAAACTTCAGAGAAGTTTTCATGCAGCGGCCAGACATTATTCAAAATTTAGCGGACATGGGTTTTGTGTTGCCTGAGCAGCTCGGCTCGACTTTGACGGCCACCCATTTGGATAGAGACGCCAATGGTTGGATGATGGTTCATCCGGGTGATTCAGATTCTGGTTCCGATTCAGATACTGAGATGCAACAAGCGCTGGAATTGTCTATGATGCCAAAACCTTCTTTGCCTTTTGTTGAGAGTGTTTTGGGGGCTGTAACTGCAGCAGAGAAAGCTGAGCCCATTAAAAATCCGTTTGAAGATCGGATTGCTGAGTTAGATCGGATTGCTGAGTTAGAAAAAAGAGGAAATCCCGTAACGAGACCTATATTGCCTTCGGATTTGACAGCTTCGACAGTATGGGTAGGATGTAAAACCAAATCGAGCATGCCGGTGGGGGTTAGAACTCCAAAATCTTTTGGATAAAAAATTTTCTGTAACCATTCAGCCCCGGCAATGATTTGAAAAGAGTCTAGTAGGGAGACAGGGTCAACCCTGCAGCCCTCCTGTTCTCATTGCACCTATAACCATTTCGCGGTACGATTTCACTATATATACATGAGGTACGACACCATGCCGCAAAAATTCAAACACAGCAAAATCCTGATTGTCGGTGATGTAATGCTCGACCGTTATTGGAGCGGCAGCACTTCTCGCATTTCGCCTGAGGCGCCGGTAATGGTCGTCAACGTCAAAGACCAGAAAGAAACCGTCGGAGGCGCTGCCAACGTAGCACTCAACATTGCCGCGCTGGAAGGAAAAGCCACACTAATCGGCATCATTGGTGATGATGAAGCGGGGCAACACGTCGATGCCTTGCTGCAGCATGACCATATTGAGCACTCCCTACAAAAAACCAAAACCCACCCCACCATCACTAAATTACGGGTATTGAGCCAGCATCAGCAAATGATTCGCCTTGATTTTGAAGAAAACTTTAAGGACATTGCCAAAACCGATCTGCTGAAACACTATGAAACCGCACTGAAAGACGCCGACCTGGTGATCTTATCGGACTACAACAAAGGCACTTTAAGTGACCCACAAGCCCTGATTCAACTGGCACGCAAGCATAATAAAACCGTGATGATTGACCCGAAAGGTCGTGACTTCACCAAGTATCGTGGCGCCAGTTTTATTAAGCCCAACCAAAAAGAATTTGAAGCCGTGGTTGGTGAATGCCCTACTGACGAGATCATGATCGACAAAGCCAAGCAACAAATTGCCGCACTGGAGTTGCAGGGCTTACTGATTACGCGTGGCGCCAAAGGAATGTTACTGGTCACTCACGATGGTAAAGTGTCGACCGTTGCTGCCCATTCCGGCGATTTGGTCGATGTCACGGGTGCAGGCGATACCGTCATTGCCACCTTTGCCTTAGCATTAGCCTCAGATTACAGCCACAGCGCGGCGATGCACCTGGCCAATCTGGCCGCCAGCATTGTCGTCGCCAAACTGGGTACTGCCACCGTAAGCAATGCCGAGTTAACCAAGGCTTATTTAGGCCACCACCACACCGCACACAGCATTTTAACGCGTGAAACACTGGCTGAAGCGGTACAACAAGCGCAAGAACAAGGTGATACCGTGGTGTTTACCAATGGTTGTTTTGATATTCTGCATGCCGGTCATGTCGAATATTTGCAAAAAGCCAAGGCGTTGGGTGATCGCTTAATTGTTGCCGTGAATGATGATGCCTCCGTCAGCCGTTTAAAAGGCCCTACTCGTCCCGCGTCACCGCTGGAATCACGCATGAAAGTATTGGCAGCCTTAGAAGCCGTTGATTGGGTAGTGCCGTTTCATGAAGACACGCCAGAAAATTTACTGCGCCTACTCAAACCAAACGTCCTGGTCAAAGGCGGTGATTATGATGATGCGGGTATTGTCGGTCATGAAATTGTGAAAAGTTATGGCGGCAAGGTATTGCCCATCAAACATGATTATTTGCACATCAGCAGCACCAAAATTATTGATAAGATGAAAAATAAATGAGCCTTAAAATCCTCATCATTGGCCCCTCCTGGGTGGGCGATATGATTATGTCGCAATCATTGTATCGACTACTGAAACAACAAGATCCGCACTGCCAGATCGATGTACTGGCGCCAAAATGGTGCTTAGATGTCGTCAAACGCATGCCCGAAGTCAGCAACTCTATCGTGATGCCGATTGCGCACGGTAAATTCGCATTAAAGCACCGTTATCAACTCGGCAAACAATTACGTGCTGCTGGCTATGATCAAGCGATTGTCTTGGCCAACTCCTGGAAATCAGCATTAATTCCCTGGCTTGCCAAGATCCCCAAGCGCACTGGCTGGCTGGGAGAGCTGCGTTATGGCCTGTTGAACGATTATCGCAAGCTCGATAAAACATGCTATCCTTTAATGGTGCAACGTTTTACCGCACTGGGATATCAAGCCAACCACCATTGGAATATTAACACCTACCTGTTACCGAAATTACTCACTGACGAATCTTCCATTACTCAAACACTGCAAACAGTAAACATAAATAAACCCGATGGTTATGTGTTGGCACTGGCACCGGGTGCAGCATTCGGCAGCGCCAAACGCTGGCCAGTCGATTATTTTGCAGCAGTCGCCAACCACTATTTAACACAAGGTTGGCAAGTGTGGCTAATGGGCTCACCTGATGATCAACCCGTCCTTAACCAGATTCAACAATGCACCCAAAACCGCAGCGTAATTTTCTCCGGCAATGCAACCCTGGATGCTAAAATCGATTTATTGTCGCTGGCGACGGTGGTGATCAGCAATGACTCCGGCTTATTACACGTTGCCGCAGCACTGAATCGCCCCACCATTGGCATTTATGGCTCAACCACACCCGACTTTACCCCACCATTGGGC
Source organism: Thiotrichales bacterium (assembly GCA_947478525.1). Classification (GTDB taxonomy): domain Bacteria; phylum Pseudomonadota; class Gammaproteobacteria; order Francisellales; family CACEW01; genus CANJVU01. The sequence goes on along the minus strand of CANJVU010000002.1, from coordinate 19,401 downwards.
GAAAAAGTACAAATTTTACAGGTTATCGGCCTGGATTGTCGCCCCTGTTTTAAACGCGACTGCCCACTCAGTGGCGACCGTTTACTGAAATGCTTAAAAGATATCACCCCAACGCAAATGCTCGCAGCGATAGAAAGGGTACGTGCATGACCAAAGTATTGCTGATCAAGATGTCCTCGATGGGCGATGTGGTGCATACCCTACCGGCACTCACCGATGCGGCCAACCATATTCCCGACATTCAATTTGATTGGGTGGTAGAAGAATCGTTTCAAGAAATCCCCCGCTGGCACCCAGCGGTAAACCGCATTATTCCGATTGCTTTGCGCCGTTGGCGTAAACACTGGTTTAAATCCTTCAAAAGCGGTGAACCACAACAATTTTGCAAAATGCTACGCCAGGAAAATTATGATTATATTATCGATGCACAAGGCTTGTTAAAAAGCGCCCTGGTGGGACGACTGGCCAAAGGGGATCGATATGGTTTAGATAGATGTTCAGCACGTGAAGGCCATGCTGCGCTACTCTACCAAAAAACCTATCGCGTCAACCATCAACAACATGCAGTAATTCGAGTGCGGCAATTATTTGCGCAGGTATTTGGGTATACCATGCCAGATTCACCGCCGGATTATGATATTAGAAATCATTTTGCCACACACAAATCAAAATCCCCCTATTTAGTATTTCTACACAACACCACCTGGGATACCAAGCTCTACCCAGAACTTTACTGGAAACGGTTAGGTGAACTCGCTAATCAACAAGGCTTGCAAGTCAAACTCACCAGCGGCAACGCACAAGAAAAAGCCCGTGCTGATCGAATTGCTGCAACCTTAAAGAATGCAGAAGCCCTACCTCGCTTATCGATTCTCGACATAGCCAATTTACTCGTGAATGCCGCTGGCGTGATTTCCGTCGACACTGGTTTCAGCCACCTGGCTGCTGCATTGGCAGTGCCTAATGTCGCACTCTATGGCCCCACCAATCCAGAATACACCGGCGCGTACGGCCCAAACCAAATCAGCCTCGGGGCACCATTTCCCTGCGCACCGTGTTTACGCAAACATTGCAACCATCCCGATCGACACCAAACCATTACTCCGCCGTGTTTCACCACCCTGCCACCGGAACTGGTGTGGGAAACATTAACCTCGCTGCTGCATTCAAAAAATGCTAGCTAATATACTATCAATAATGTTATAATTAGCACTATTAACAATATTCCTGAGAACACTATGTATAGCATCACTGCCAATGATTTAAAAACCAAAGGTGCAGCACTGTTTAGCAAAGCACTATCCAATGAGTTAGAAGTAACGATAACCGTACGTGGCAAACCAACGTATGTGATCATGCCAATTGAACAATACCATCATTACCGAGAATCTGAGCTACTTGCTGCTCTAGCGGAAACTCAAGCGGATATTGCAGGAGGACGAATCTTTAAGGATACCGTTGCTGAACATATCAAACGAGTAAAACCTGCATGTTTACACTGATCTTTACCGAAAGCTATACCAAACGTGCACAACGGTTTCTAAACCAACACCCGACGCTGATTAAACAATATGAAAAAGTGCTGCAATTACTGGAACTGAACCCACACCATCCTTCATTAAGGTTGCATGGTTTGCAAGGGAAACTCAAAGGCATTTCTTCAATATCAATCAATTTACAATACCGCATCACGCTGCAATTGTTCATTCAAAATAAACAGATTATTTTACTGAATGTGGGAGATCATGATTCGGTGTATTAATCTATTCTCCAATCAACGCCACCATCATGGCAATATGTTCGGGTGAATCATTCAACGCAGGGATATACTCAAACCGCTCACCGCCAGCTTTAATAAAGAATTCGCGGTTTTGCAGCTTGATTTCTTCCAATGTTTCCAGGCAATCCGCGGAAAACCCCGGGCAGATCACTTGCAGCGATTTAACGCCCTGTTGTGGCAATTGCTGCATGGTTAATGCCGTATAAGGCTGCAACCATTTTTGTCGCCCCAAACGAGATTGAAAGGTCACTCGATATTGCTCAGGCTTTAATTGTAAAGCGTCGATTAATAGGCGTGACGTTTCCAGGCACTGGTCATAGTACGGGTCGCCACGATCAACGTAGGCTTGCGGCAAGCCATGATAGGAAAGAATCAGTTGATCCGCCTGACCGTGTTGTTGCCAATGGATTTTGACGGTATTTGCAAGCGCTTGGATATATAAAGGATGGTTATAGTAGCAGCAAATGGCTTTGACAGAACTTAATGGCACTTGATCCAAGTTCGATTGCGTGGTGGTATAGGAGAATTGGGGATACAGTGGCAATACCACTATCGACTCAACACCTGCCGCTTGCAATTGTTGCAACGCATTGGCAATGTTAGGTTTACCATAACGCATCCCTACAACCACCTCATACCCCTCACCCAAGGATTGCTGCAGGGCTTTTGCCTGACGATTGGTAATGGCCAATAATGGCGACCCTTGCTCAGTCCACACTTGCTCATAAGCATGGGCAGAACGTTTGGGGCGGGTACGCAAAATAATACCGTGCAAAATCGGCCACCACAAAATTTTCGGCAATTGAATCACTCGCGGATCAGACAAAAATTCTGCCAAATATTGACGCACAGCTCTTTCAGTCGGCGCTTCTGGCGTCCCTAGATTTGACAACAAAATACCAATCTTATTGGACACGTGCAACCTCTAATGCCACTTCTACCATTTGATTAAAAGCCGACTGTCGCTCGCTGGCTGGGACACGCTCACCTGTCACCAGGTGATCACTGATGGTTACCATTGCCAAGGCTTTACAGAGGTGCTTCGCAGCTATGGTGTACAGTGCCGCCACCTCCATTTCTACCGCCAGAGTGCCATAACGCGCAAACAATTTCCAACTGTCCGGATGATCATCATAAAAGGTATCGGAAGTCAGTACATTGCCAACAGTAACCGGGATTTTTTTATGCTCTGCTGCTACCACCGCCGTGCGCAATAAAGTAAAATCAGCCGTTGGTGCAAAATCTTTGCCCTCAAACGCCAAGTGATTCATATTGGAATCGGTAGATGCGGACAAGGCGATGACCACACTGCGCAGTTGAACATGTGATTGCAAGGCACCTGCCGTACCGATACGAATCAAGGTTTTAACGCCGAAATCAACCATCAACTCATGGGCATAAATGCTCATCGAAGGCATTCCCATCCCAACCGATTGCACCGACAAGCGTCTGCCCTGGTAGGAGCCCGTATAGCCCAACATACCCCGCACTTGGTTATAGCATTTGGCTTCGGTGAAATAGGTTTCAGCAATATGCTTGGCACGCAGCGGATCCCCACACAATAACACGGTTTCCGCAATTTCGCCTTTTTGGGTAACGATATGAATACTCATGGAAAACTCCTATTGTTCACTCAGCCGATGTACCGCATCAACCAAAAACTTTACTTTTTCAGGGTGAATATCCGGCGTAATGCCATGTCCTAAATTAAAGATATGACCAGGGGTACCTGCATACGCTCCCAAAATCTTGCTCACCTCTTGCTCAATCACGTCGGTATCCGCATGCAACACTGATGGATCCAAATTGCCCTGCAATGCCACGCGATGACCAACGCGAGCACGCGCTTCCGCCAGCGAAATCGACCAATCAACACCCACGGCGGCGCAGCCAGAATCAGCAATCGACTCTAACCACAACCCCCCATTTTTGGTAAATAAAATAATGGGAACCTGTGGCGCGTATTTTTTTAACGCCATGACAATCTGCTGCATATACGCTAACGAAAACGCTTGATAGGCGTCATGGGAAAGAATCCCTCCCCAGGTATCAAAAATCTGCACCACATCGACACCCGCGTCAATTTGGGCTTGCAAATACAAGGTAACTGCTTGCGCTAACTTTAATAACAATTGATGCAATTGCGCTGGCGATTGGTACAACATGGCTTTGATCAGGCCAAATTGCTTAGAGCTGCCACCTTCGATCATATAAGTTGCCAGTGTCCAGGGGCTGCCAGAAAAGCCGATTAACGGGACTTTGTGATGTAATGCGCGCTTGATGGTTTTCACCGCATCCATCACATAGCGCAGGTCTTCATTTGGATCAGGGACGCCCAACTGAGCAATATCGGCTGGGGTACGAATCGGTTTGGAAAAGCGCGGACCTTCGCCTTCGGTAAAACTCAAGCCTAAACCCATGGCGTCGGGAATGGTTAAAATATCGGAAAATAAAATCGCTGCATCCAGATCAAATCTCGCCAACGGTTGCAAGGTCACTTCACACGCCAACTCTGGATTTTTGCAAAGTGCCATAAAATCGCCGGCTTTTTTACGCGTTTCACGGTACTCTGGCAAATAGCGACCGGCTTGGCGCATAATCCAAATCGGAGTTCTATCCACCGGTTCACAACGCAGCGCTTTGAGCAAACGATCATTCTTCAACATGATGCACCTCTGCAGTTAAAAACAATTTAATGGCTTCTGGTGTTACCGCAACCACAATAGCATGCCCCAGGCGATCCAACAAAATCAAACGCAATTGCGACGCCCATTTTTTCTTATCATGCTGCATGGCGGCGAACAACGCCTCAACATCACTGGTCGGCAAAGTGGTAGGCAACCCCACCTGCATTAGCCATAACTGTGTACGTGCCAACACTGAGCTGTCGAGCCGTTTTTGCTGAACCGACAATTTCAGTGCCAGCACCATGCCAATTGCGACCGCTTCACCATGCAACACTTCACCATAACCCATTACCGCCTCAATGGCATGACCAAAAGTGTGGCCTAGATTTAAAATCGCGCGTAGCCCTGTGGTTTCAAGTTCATCCTGCGCCACCACTTCAGCTTTAATGTTGCAGCAGCGCGCAATCATTTCCATGAGCGTTGTCGTATCTTTTGCTAAAATTTTGCTGATGTTAAATTCTAGCCAATCAAAAAAATCTGAATCATAAATCAAGCCATATTTAACTACTTCTGCCAAACCAGCAGCATATTCGCGCGCAGGCAAAGTCGCTAAAGTATCGATATCCATTAACACTGCTTTGGGTTGATAAAACGCGCCGATCATGTTTTTACCCAACGGATGATTGATGCCGGTTTTACCGCCAACGGAAGAATCCACCTGCGCCAACAACGTCGTGGGCACCTGCACAAATGGTACGCCCCGTTGATAACAGGCTGCAGCAAAACCAGTCATATCACCGATAACGCCACCACCCAAGGCAACCAACGTGACATCACGACTAAAGCGTTGCTCCATTAAAGCATCAAAAATAATATTAAGCGTATTCCAATTTTTATGCTGCTCACCATCAGGCAGAACCACCGTATGGCAGCGATGATTGGCCAACGCTGCTTGACAGCGCGCCAGATACAAACCAGCCAGAGTTGAATTGGTGATAATCAATACTTCGTTGCCGGTAATGCATGATGTCCAAACATTCGGGTCACACAACAGACCTTGTCCAATAATAATTGGATAACGACGGTTACTTAACTCAACCTCTATTTGCAGCGCCATGAACCAGCTCCACAATTTCATTGACCACGGAGCGAATGCTACGATCAGAGGTTTTCACCACAAAATCCGAAATCTCCCGATACAACGGTTCACGATCACTGGCCATTTGCTGCAAGGTATCCAATCGAGTCTCTTTTTCCATCAACAACGGACGTTTTTGCTCATGTTCCATACGTCCCACCAGGTTAGTTGCCTGGCTTTCCAGATAAATCACCAAGCCACGCGCTGCTAGACGGGTACGATTTTCTTTGGTCACCACGACACCACCGCCCGTTGCAAGCACGATACCTTGTTTTTCGGTTAACTCATGAATGGTTTTTTGCTCACGCTTACGGAAGCCCTCTTCACCCTCAAGGTCAAAAATCCAGGCAATGGTGGTACCGCATCGCTCTTCCAACTCACGATCAGCATCATAAAACTCCAATTTGAGTGCATCAGCCAATTGCTTACCAATGGTGCTTTTACCCACCCCCGGCAGGCCGATCAAGAATACATTTTTTGATCTATTCATGGTACTAGAATCCCCTAATCACAACGAGTATATAATTTCATTTTCAGCAGCAAACACTATACCTGAAATTGCCACTATAATCGACTTGATTTTTGGGTTATTAATCCAGCACTATGCTCAACTGGCTTCTGCTCAATAATCCGCGGTGTCACAAAAATCACCAATTCAGTACGGTTATCTTCGGTAACGCTGTTGCGGAACAAAAACCCCAGTAACGGAATTTTACTAAGAAATGGCACCCGTCGCTCGCTCTTATCATGGGTTTCTTTCACAATACCCCCCAACACAATAGTTTGATTATTATCAACCAACACTTGCGTTGAAATACGCGACGTATCAACCAACGGTGTATTACTGACGGTACTCTTGTCGTTGCTAACGTGGTCATCACTGATGTCCAGATGCATCAAAACTTTGCCATCCGGAGTGATTTGAGGAGAAACCGAAAGCCCCAATACGGCTTTACGATATTCCACTTGGGTCGCACCACTGGAGGTGGAGGTTTGATAGGGAATGTCCTGCCCCTGCTCAATCATGGCCTGTTGATTATTGGCAACGGTTAAATGCGGCGACGAAATAACTTTACTTTGACCTTCACTTTCCTGCGCCTGCAATTCCAAATCCAGCGCAAATCCAGTGGGCAAAGTGCCAATGCTCATATCATATGCCCCATCCATATTACTAAGGCCGGTATGCCCCAGCTTTAAATTTTTCAAGGTAACGCCCAGCTCTTGTTTGGCACGCTGATCCATTACCACCAAGCGCGCCTCAATCAACACCTGAGTGACAGGCACATCAAGATGCTGCAACAATTGCTTAATCTGCTGCATTTGCTGTGGCGTATCTTGAATCAACAAGGTGTTGGTACGTTTATCAACACTGACTTTGCCACGCGCCCCCAGAAAGGAATTATTTTGGGATTGCAGTAATGCAAGCAAATCATTGGCGTTGGCATATTTCACCGAAATAAACGCGGAATCCAAGGGCAACAAAGCAGCATCTTGTTGCTGCACCACCAATGCGGCACGCTCTTGTATTGCAATATCCGCCAACGGCGCCACATAAATCACTTTACCGGCTTCACGCTTACCTAAGCTTTTACTGGTTAAGATAATGTCAAGTGCTTGATCCCACGGTACCTTGTTAAGGTTGAGCGTGATATTACCCGTCACTGCATCGCTGACAACAAGGTTAACACCAGCAAATTTTGCCAGGATTTGCAGCACCGCACGCAGCGAAATATTCTGAAAATTTAAAGAAATTGGCTTGCCATGATAACGCGCCTGGATTGCCTTAAGGTCTTTGATATTGATCGGCGCAATAACCCAACTGACTTGATGGCCTTGACGGCTGCGATGCCAACGATAATGACCATCGATGGTCAGAATAAACTGTGCTTGGTCAGGCTGATTATCACCACTCAACTGTGTCACCGGCCAGGCAAATGAGCGCACCTCCATTTTTTTCAACCATTCGGCAGCAATGGCAGCATGAGGAATGGTGATAACCAGCTGCTCGTCTTGTTTGCTTAAGTGACAGGTAAGCGCGGGATCTGGCAAAGTGATTTGAAAACGCGTACCTTGCTCGATTTTTTTTAATTCAATATGATCAATCACCGAAATACTTTGACCAAAAACAGTGTTAAGAAAAACGAATAAAACAAATAACCCAGATAAAATATAACGCACCATCACCCTCCTGCCACCAAGGGCAATAGGCGAGCCTTTCCTTGACGCAGCAACGTAAGTGACTGCTCCGTAATCGAGACCACTTGCTCCTGCCCCAATCGCTCATGCAATGCCACCGATACAACCGCACCATTGTTTTCGCGCAATAAAGCCCACTGCTTGCCTGGCTGCTCGATCATCCCCACATACTGTACGGCATTCAGCGCAACAGCAGTAGTCGTTGAGGAAAAAGGGTCTCTTGCTGCTTGAGCAAACCCGGTAAGATCTGCCATCCCTAGCAATAGAAAACTAAGACGAACCCATTGCTGCATGCGTCTGCTCCTTATTAGGCGTTGGCAATAGCCGCAATAAATCAACTTGCAAGCTCATCTTCAAGACACCCTCTGTTCCAGTAGCTTCTAAAGTAAAATCTCCCGGAACCAAAGGCTCCGGCAATGCCGCAACACCGCCAACGAAGGCACTCAACTGAGCATAGGTACCCACCACTGCAATACGGATTGGCAACTCTGCATAGAATCCTTTGGCTTGCTCGGTATCGGGTTTGATTTGTTGAAAAGTTAGCCCCACTTGCTGCCCCAGCGTTGAAATATCTTGCACCACTTGCGCCACCGGCTGTTCGGTAGGAAATTCTGCCAACAACTGTGACAACTGCAGACCACGCTGCGACAAGTCCTGGTCGACTGGTGCCAATAATCTTCGCTGTTGCTCCACTTGTTGAATACGCTTGCGCAAATCGATTGCTTGCTGACTCATCATTTGTTCTTGCTGCTGCAAGGGATGCACACCCATCACAAAACCCACAGCACCCGCAATTACAAATACCAACAGCAACAGCAATAACTTTAGCCACTGCGGCCAGTGTCCCATATTACGCAACTGCAAAGGATACGCATTAGACCACCGCATCATGGGGTGACTCCTGAAAACGGGTGAGTGTTGCCTGCAAAGTAAAAGAATTATTTTGAGAAGCATTGGGGTTGCCATCAATTTGTTCCAACACCGGTCCTTGGAGCATGGGTAGCAAGGTGATACGATGCATCATTTCCGACACCTGATCATTGGACTGGGTTTTACCAACAAAATGTAATTGATCGCCCACACGTTCACAGTGGGTCAGGTACAACCCTTCCGGAACCAATTGAGGTAACAACGTTAATAACGCCACATCCACGGCACGACGGCTTTTCAACACCTGTACGAGCGTAATTTGAGTATTCACCGCCTGATCTTGTTGCTGATGTTTTTTCAACGCATCCAACATCTGTTGCGAACCTCGACTTTGCTGCTGCAACTGTTGATTAGCCTGCTGTTGTTGCGCCAACATACCAAGCAAGTGATGATAAGGAATGCTGTTGCCGACAACTCCCAACAAAACAGCCACCATCATACCAACCAAAAAACGAGTACGTCGACGCCGATGTTCGCACACACGCCAGGGTAATACGTTATAAGCTGCCATCAGACACCTCGCATCGCTAATGCCGCACTTAAGGCATAATCGTTTTCACACCCCTCCAATACACTGTTGGCATCGACTTCAATGTCCTGCCAAGGGTTATGTTGCAAAGCCAATGGCGCAATATCCATAATCTGCGGCACCATGTGCGCCTGACGGAGCGCACTTAACGTATTGTCATATAAAGATTTCGACACACACTTTACCTCTACCGCGAAATCATTGTCAGAAACAGCATCACTGGCAACCATTTGAAAATCAATGTAAAAATCCTCAATGGCATGGTCGATATGTGCATCCAACTCTGCCAGCACCTCTTGCTCCAGCGCCAAGGGATCTAAGGATCTAGCCACGCTTTCCAATGACAGGATATGGGTTTGGGTATGACGCTCAGCAGCAGCAATCACTACTCTGGGCTTGCCTAATCGATGGCGCTTCATCAAGGTTTGCAATGCCACGCTCACGACTTCTGGCTGCTGCACTATTTGATCCACCACTGCACCGCTGGGTAACGATGCCTGGCAGGCATGCCTTAAATACAGCCGACCACCATGCTTACGCAGTGACACCAGACGCACGGCTTGATCACTGATGTCCAAACCAACGGCGTGAGATTTTAACGACAACAAGATTCTATCTAGCATATAAAAAACCTAATTAATGACTTTTCGAATAAAACATAGTCTATCCGTTTTTCATTCAATTTGCAAGAGCGGCATTTCATGCAAAAATCAGCTATACTAAACGCCTTTCGGACAGCAAGGATTACCATGATCCCTTTTGAAACCAATATCCGCCTATCCCACTCCCAAATCTGGGAAACGCAACGCGAATTTTTCACCGCCAAAGGCGTCAATGCGTGGAACGGTCAAGTGCCATTTTACATCACCAGCAATCCACGCATTGCCCACACCTACGCCGAGTTGATTATTCGTTATTGGCAAGATCAAATAGCGCTGAACAATAACACTACTACTGAGCCGTTTTATATCGTTGAGTTGGGCACAGGCACGGGTCAATTCAGCTTCTACTGCCTCCAAAAACTCTGCGAACTCCGCGATGTTTACGGTTTGAAAAATCTGAAGTTCTGCTACGTCATGACGGATTTTACCAACGCCAACGTCAGCTTCTGGGAAAAACATCCACAATTGCTACCTTACCTAGATCAAGGTATTCTCGACTTTGCGATATTTGACGGCGAACGCTCCACCGAGATCACCCTGCTCAATCAAGCCATCACGCTGAAAAACCATGACATCATCAATCCACTGGTGGTGATTGGCAACTACCTGTTTGATACTTTGCTGCAAGACGTCTTTTGTATAAAAAACAATATATTACACGAAGCGTTGGTCAATACCTCAACTCTGCAAAACAACCTGGTCAACGGCAAGTTAACAGCGCTACAGGACATTGATACTCGCTTTGAATATCGCGCCATTGATGCTTCAGGATATTACCCAAATCCACTGCTGAATCAAATTCTGAGCGTTTACCCCGCCGCATTTAAAAATGGCCACTTCCTGTTTCCAACGGGTGGTTTTACTGCACTCCATACTTTACAAAATCTAAGCAATGACCAAATGCTATTACTTTCGACTGACAAAGGTTACAGTGAGCTTTCTGAGCTGGAAGAACGCGGATCACCTTCTGTGGTCTGTCATGGCAGCTTGTCGATGAATGTGAATTTCCATGCCATCGGTGAATACTTTATCCAACAAGGCGGCGATGTTTTTCATCAAACGATCCGTGATGCCATTCGCAGCTGCGCGTTTACCTTAGGCGCTACTTTTAAAGACTTGCCACGCACTCATCAAACCATGATCGACTTATTCGAAGGCTTCAGTCCAGGAGATTACTTCAATCTCCATCGCCATTTTCGCGAAACCACCACCATTCAATTGAAAACCCTATTGTCACATTTAGCGTTAAGCCATTGGGATCCCTATTTATTTTCAGTGTTTATCGAAAAACTCACCGCCGAAGTCCCCAAATTATCGGCGACATTAAAACAAGGCGTAATCGAAAACATCTGCGAACACGTGCTGTCACAGATTTATTTGCTCCCCGGTTCACAAGACCATTACTTTAATGCCGGCTTATTGCTGCATAAATTAGAACGCTATGGCCTGGCAATCGAATGCTACCAATACTCGATGGATTACCAGATGGAACACTTTAATGCGCAATACAATCAGGCCCTGTGCTGGCATGCACTACACAATAAAGAAGCCGCCATGCGCCATTTTGAACGGGCTAAATTATTGGAAAAAGACGGCACCAAAGCGCAACAGTGGATTGATCACTTAAACGCTCAATCGGTTTAAACATCCGCCAAATTACCTTCTTGTTCCAACCAGGCTTTGCGATCGGGTACGCGTTTTTTCGCAAGCATCATGTCCATGATTTGCATCGAGGTTTCTTCGTCCTCTAGGGTCAACTGCACCAAGCGCCGCGTGTTTTTAGCCATGGTGGTTTCACGCAACTGCAGCGGATTCATTTCCCCCAACCCTTTAAAACGCAATACATTGGGCTTTCCTTTCTTATCGCCAACACGTTCCAAAATCGCCTGGCGTTCGCTGTCATCGAGTGCGTAATGCACTTCTTTGCCGATGTCAATGCGATAAAGTGGCGGCATGGCTACATAGATATGCCCCTGCTTAACCAACGGCTTGAAATGCTTCAAGAACAATGCACACAAGAGCGTAGCGATATGGGCACCATCAGAATCAGCATCGGCGAGAATACAAATCTTGCCATAACGCAAATTGTCGAGATTATTGGAGTCCGGATCCACCCCGATTGCTACCGCAATATCGTGTACCTCTTGCGATGCCAAGATCTCACCAGAATCCACTTCCCAAGTATTTAAAATTTTACCGCGCAGCGGCATCACCGCTTGGAACTCGCGATCACGCGCTTGTTTCGCTGAACCGCCGGCAGAGTCGCCTTCCACCAGAAACAATTCCGAATGCGTTGGGTCTTGCACCGTACAATCCGTTAATTTACCAGGTAATGCAGGCCCTTGAGTAATTTTTTTACGGATGACTTTTTTATCGGATTTCAAGCGCTTCTGCGCATTGCTGATAAAGCCTTCCACCAATTGCTCACCGACACTGACATGTTGATTTAACCACAGGCTAAAGGCATCTTTGATCACCCCTGAAACATAGGCGGCACTTTGACGCGATGATAACTTTTCTTTGGTTTGTCCAGAAAATTGTGGCTCGCTCATTTTCACCGACAGCACATAACTACAACGCTCCCAGATATCTTCAGGTGCCAATTTGACACCACGCGGTACTAAATTGCGTAGATCACAAAACTCACGCACTGCATCCATCAAACCGGTGCGCAAACCATTGACATGGGTTCCGCCTTGCGCAGTGGGGATTAAGTTAACATAACTTTCTGCAACGAGCTCACCACCTTCTGGTTGCCAGAACAGCGCCCAATCAACCGATTCTGACGTTGCTTTTTGACTACCGATAAACGGCTGCTCAGGTACGGTAGGTACATCGCCCGCGGCCTGTACCAAATAATCCGGCAATCCATTCTCATAACACCACTCATCGCGGGTCTTTCCGGCAACATCGACAAACTCAATATGCAGGCCAGAACATAATACTGCTTTAGCACGCAGCACATGACGTAAGCGCGACATAGAATATTTGACGGTATCAAAATATTTAGGGTTTGGCCAAAACCGCACCATGGTACCGGTATTTTTTTTACCGACGGTACCAATTTCTTTTAAGTCTTCAACCTTAATACCATTGGCAAAAGCCATGGTATAAACCTTGCCATCGCGTCTAACGGTAACTTGCAAGCGATCGGACAATGCGTTGACGACAGAAACCCCCACGCCATGCAAACCGCCAGAAAATTGATAATTTTTATTGCTGAATTTACCGCCGGCATGCAAGCGACATAAAATCACCTCTACCGCAGGAACCCCCTCAGCATGCATATCCACCGGCATACCGCGACCATTGTCCTCGACTTCGAGCGAACCATCTTCATGCAAGGTTACTTTAATGTTGGTGGCAAAACCCGCCAACGCCTCATCGACGCTGTTGTCCACCACTTCCTGCGCCAAATGGTTAGGCCGCGTAGTATCAGTGTACATCCCTGGACGGCGCTTAACGGGGTCAAGGCCGGTTAAAACTTCAATATCTTGTGCGGTATATCCTGTCATAATTCACCTATGGGTAAGTTGTTACAGCGCTTAGCCCTTTCAACAAATTCAGGGCTTCATATAACTGATAATCACGATAAATCAATGCTGCTTTGCGCGCTTTTTTCTGATCGGTAGAGATGGTTTTCAACAATTGCTGATCAGCCTTATCAGCTTTGGCCGACGCAATCGGTGGCGTAGTATCTTCTTGGTCCAAATGACCGTCCAATGATGATTCACTTTCCCAATATTCAGGAGCCGATTTCACGGTTTTAGGAATCTCCATTTCTTTAATCACAATATCCGGCACAATACCTTTGGCTTGAATCGAGCGACCGGATGGGGTGTAGTAGCGTGCGGTGGTGAGCTTGATCGCAGTTTTGTCTTCAGCATCCAATGGCAAGAGCGTTTGTACTGAACCCTTACCAAAGGTACGCGTACCCACAATCAACGCACGTTTCTGATCTTGTAGCGCACCGGCAACAATTTCTGCCGCGGAAGCAGAGCCAGAGTTCACCAATACAATTAATGGCATACCCATTAGCAAATCTTTGCCATTGGCTTTGCCTTGGTAATTGGAATCGTCAGCACGACCTTTGGTATACACAACATTTTGGTCATAACGCATCTTATTTAAATCTAAAAATGCACTGGAAACGTCAATTGATGCTGTCAAAAGACCACCAGGGTTATTACGCAAATCGAGAATCACCCCACGCAACTGGTGGTTGGTCTTGATTTGCAACTGTGCAATGGCATCTTTCACCGCATCGCCGGTATCACTTTGAAAACGACTGACGCGGATATAACCATAATATTTTGCCATCACTTGATATTTGACACTTTTCAAGCTAATCATATCGCGGGTGACGGTGATATTAAGTGGCTTATCAATACCCTTACGCACAATCATCAAGGTGACTTGAGTGCCTTTATCGCCGCGCATTTCTTTCATCACGTCGTTGAGTTTCATGCCGCGCACACTTTTGCCATTGACTTTAACAATATAATCACCGGCTTTGATACCGGCTTTGATCGCGGGAGAATCATCGAGCGGCGTAATCACTTGCACCACGCCATGGTTGGTGGTAATTTCAATACCCAAGCCACAGAATTCACCATCAGTCATGGTTTTCAAATCATCTAAATCTTCTTCATTCAAATACTCTGAATGCGGATCCAGACCAGTCATCATGCCTTGAATAGCGTTATCCAAAATAGTTTGATCGTCGACATCATCGACATACAATTCACGCACGGCATCAAAAGCGCGACTGAAACGTTCAATGTCTGCCTGCGTTAAGGGTTGCCCAACACGCGATTGTTTTTGTAACATCAACGGCGTATCGCTCTGGGCATGACAACCTACAGAAAGCAGGGAAAATGCGATTAAACTGATGGCAAGAATTTTTTTAATCATTTTTTATACCTTAAAAATAACTCGTCCGGTCATTTCTGCTGGCGGCGCCATACCAATCAACGACAACAGCGTTGGGGCAACATCGCTGAGTTTACCATCATTGACCACTACCTGCGCCTGACGACCAACATACACCAACGGCACCAACAAACTGGTATGCGCCGTATGCGGTTGATGCGTTTCCAAATTCTCCATTACTTCAGCATTACCGTGATCGGCGGTAATCAATGCTTCACCACCGGCTTTGTGCAAGGCATTAATCACCCGCCCCAAACATGCATCCAAGGTTTCGATTGCTTTGATCGTAGGGGCTAATTTGCCCGTATGACCCACCATATCAGCATTAGCATAGTTACACACAATCACATCATAATGGCCACTCTCAATAGCAGCAACCAACTTATCGGTTAATTCCGGCGCGCTCATTTCAGGCTGCAAATCGTACGTCGCCACTTTCGGCGAAGGCACTAAAATGCGCTCTTCTCCCACAAACGGGGTTTCCACGCCACCATTGAAAAAGAATGTTACATGCGCGTATTTTTCAGTTTCAGCAATGCGCAATTGTTTCATACCTGCTTTGGCCAACCATTCACCCAGGGTATTCGAGGATGAACCCGGTGGATAGGCGACTTGCGCGGCCAAACCGGCTTCGTATTCAGTCAGCGTCACAAACGCACTCAGCACCAATTTTTTGGGCCGAGCAAATGAGTTAAAACTATCATCAACAAAAGCATGTGATAGTTGTCGTGCACGGTCAGAACGGAAATTCATAAAAATCACCGCATCACCGTCTTGAATCGACACGGGCGCACCAATCAACGTTGGCTTAACAAATTCGTCATTTTCACCGCGCTGATACGCCGCAGCCAACCCTAACTCTGCATTATCGGCATAATACGGCGCCTTAGCTTGAGTCAACATATCATACGCCTGTTCAACCCGCTCCCACCGTTTGTCACGATCCATTGCATAATAACGTCCGACAATCGAAGCGATTCTGCCCACTTGCGAGCTTTGCAATACCTGATCCATGGCTTTGAGCGAAGCCTCTGCGCTTTGTGGCGCGGTATCGCGACCATCCAAAAACGCATGGACATAAATTTGTTTAGCGCCCTGTTGTGCCGCCAGTTTAACCATCGCTTGCAGATGCAATTCATGACTGTGTACACCGCCGGGCGACAATAATCCCAAAATATGCACAGCTTTTTCTTTATCCACAGCTTGTTTGACGGCATGACACAATACTGAGTTTTTAAAGAAGTCCCCTTCTTCCACCGCCAAGTCAATACGGGTTAATTCTTGATAAATCACGCGACCTGCGCCCAAATTCATATGGCCGACTTCAGAATTACCCATTTGACCATCGGGCAAGCCAACATCATGACCAGAACCGGAAATAAGCGTATGACTACAGGTATTCCACAGCCTGTCCCAATTGGGTTTCCGAGCCAACGCAATGGCATTACCTGCCTGATCTTCGCGGTAACCCCAACCATCCAACACCATCAAAACAAAAGGTTTCACACGCATATAAACTCCATTTTCGCTTTTGCTATTGTGAACCATATGCTAACATACAAACCGTCAAACCGTTACTGCAAAAAAACACTATGAATATCCACGAAAACGCACACATCAACATGATCAAGCAACAGGTACGCACCTGGGATATTAACAACGACGTTGTGTTGCATGCTTTACTCAACATACCACGCGAAAAATTTGTCCCAAGGGCTTATCAATCCCTGGCATTTGCTGATATCGAAATTCCATTAGCCCATAGCCAATGGCTATTGCCCACAAAAATTATTGCCAAAATTTTACAGGCACTAGAAATTCAACCTACGGATCGCGTTTTAGAAATCGGCACCGGTTGCGGTTATGGCTCTGCTCTGCTTGGCACACTAAGCAAACGGGTTTTTAGCATCGACCCTCATGCCGACTGTGGCACGGCCGCGCTAAGCCTCTTAAAATCACTTCAAATTCATAATGTTAGCTTTGAAACTAGCGACGGCTTGCATGGTTTAAAAACGCATATGCCCTATGAGATCATCATGATTAACGGCTCATTACCCAACATACCGCACACACTGGAACAACAAATGAAAATCGGTGGCCGCATGGCACTGTTTATTGGCGATGCACCCACCATGAAAGCGGTGATTGTTAAACGTGTGCACGAGACCCAATGGTCAACAAGCACTCTATTTGAAACTGTGATTCCGCGCTTAGAAAATGTTACCGAGCCGAATCGTTTCGTCTTTTAAAAGGAGATCTAGATGTTAAAGCATACTCTGGTCATTGGCGCACTGGCGCTGGCATTAAACGCATCAGCACACGCCACTGATTTACTGCAAATTTATCAAGAAGCGCAAAAAAATGACGCCACTTACCAAGCTGCAGCGGCAACGTACTCTGCCGCAAAATATGGAATGCCCATCGCATTGGCGGCATTATTGCCACAGGTGCAATTAACGGCAAACACCCAATTGAACAGCCCACGCCCAGTACCGGCTGATCATCCCGCTAATTACAACAGCAATAACTACCAAATTCAAATCACCCAACCCGTGCTTAATTTAGGCGCATGGGGATTATTCTCAGAATCACGAATTACCGTGGCACAAGCGGCGCTGACCTTTACCCAAGCGCAACAACAACTGATCACTGATGTGACCACCGCTTATTTTAACGTATTGGAAGCGCAAGAAAAATTGAACTACGCACAAACCAACCAATCCTCGTTGGCGCAACAAATGAATCAAACCGAACAACAATATAAAGTTGGCTTGAAAGCATTGACCGATGTGCAATCCACCAAAGCCAGCTACGAAAGCGCCATTGCTTCGACAGTGAGCGCTCAAAATGCGGTAGAAAATGCTTACGAACAATTGGCCGTACTCACCGGAAAACCAGAAACTAATCTGGCAATCCTTGCACCGGATGCACCGTTGATCAAACCCAACCCTAACAACAGCGAAAACTGGGTCAATGCCGCACTGCAAGGTAACTTGGATTTACAAGCTGCACAGCTACAAGCCAAATTAAATGAATTAGGCATCACCGTTGCCAAGCTCGGTGATGGCAATGCGCCAGGGTACGTACCCACCATCAATGCTGTCGCAACCAATAGTTATAGCCGCACCCACGGCGTGGCAACAGGCTCAGACCCATCCAGTGTCGGTGGACGCGCTCGCTCAGCACAACTGAATATTAGCTACAGCGCATTCAACGGCGGCAGTACCTATTACGAAGTCAAAAAAGCCAATTACACCGCACAATCGGCCGAGTTCACCTTAGAACAAACTCGCCGCAACACCATCAGCAACACGCGCCAGGCTTATCTAAATATCTTATCCGACATCAGCCAGGTAAAAGCTTACAAACAAGCGGTGATCTCCGGTGAAAGCTCATTAGAAGCAATTACTGCAGCGTATAACGTTGGCACCCGCACCATCGTTGATCTGTTGACCCAACAAAGCAACTTGTTCAACTCCGAGCAACAATACGCCAATGCACGTTATCAATATATAACCGACAGTTTGAACTTGAAAGCACAAACCGGCCTATTGGCACCGAACGATGTTGTGGCGATTAACCAATGGCTGACACCTGCAACCACCACCACATCATCGAGCACGATGCCCATGGTAAAAAGCGCTTCCTAACGCAACCCACCGAGGGTATAATAACCAAACGTTGCTGACATAGCTCAGATGGTAGAGCAGTTGATTTGTAATCATCAGGTCGTGAGTTCGATTCCCACTGTCAGCACCAGTATTTACGCCATTCTGGCAATTTACTCCAAGACAAAAAACCCTTCGGGGTAGCATTTGGGGTAGCGTTTTTAGGGATGCTTGATCAATTACCACGAAGCTCTCTATATGCTTCACGGTAAGCGCTAGTCGGATATTTCTGAGAAAACTCTGTAATTACTGACATCACAGCTTCTTTATTTTCTTTTGCAATAGAACCTGACTTAATCAAATCGACTAAGATAGGAAGCAGTGTTTCAATGTTTTGAAGTATAACTTGCTGAGGAAAAGAACTTAAAACTTGTACTGCCTCTATAAACTTTACAAATCCAAGTTTATCAAACAATAACTGTAATATATCCACATAAATGAATGCTAAACAGCCTTGCCTAATGGAATGTTGCTCCAAACGCAAACACTTAATAAACAAATCTCCCCATACCTCCAATGGGCAATTAGCACATTCAAATTTTTTCTTGATGATATTATAAATCTCCATAAAGAGATTGAGTCCATATGCATCAGTTAATAAGCTAAAATAATAAATAGCAATTTTTTCTGATTTTTCATACCCCAATTTATAATGATCATCCTCAATTATGCGACCAAGAGCATAAGCAAATGATGCGCAATAATTTGGATTATTTTCTTGTATTTTTCTAATAACATTAGTGGTAAGGATCTTAATTTTCTCATCATTGTATTCATTCAAATGTAAGTCACTTGAGAGTGACAGCTTCGCCAATTAAATCTGCCTGCGAATAATACAGCTTATCACGCCGCTTTCCTATAAAATCGCCACTGACGAGAGAAATCGATTTTTTCGAGCAGGAATTTCTTGAAGTTTGGTTCACAAAAAGGATCTTCGAG
>CANJVU010000001.1 GCA_947478525.1 Thiotrichales bacterium | reverse complement strand
TCCAAAACTGACCCCCCTAGGTAGTCAAATTTGACCGTTACTTAAACCGGTTTTTTTGCCTAAATTTAGCTCCGATTCTTAAAGCGATAACTGTCATTTCCGGTCTCGATAATGGAGCAATGATGAGTCAACCTATCCAACATTGCTGCGGTCATTTTGGTATCCCCAAATACCTTTGGCCATTCACCGAAACTTAAATTGGTGGCCTATATGCGCGTTTTTCTGCCTGATGCATCTCAAAAAAAGATTGTTTTTGGGCGGGTTGTGACTGCACCAGCCGCGCGTCAGAAAGGATATGGCAAGGCCTTGATGCAGGCGCTTTTGGACTATTGTGCCGTTCATTATCCCGGTGTGACGATTAAATGTTCTGCGCAGCAATATTTGCAGAAATTTTATGAGGGTTTTGGTTTTGTGGCCTATGGTGATCTTTATGAAGAAGCAGGGATTGTGCATATCGCAATGGAGCGGGGGAAGTGAGGTGTTGGAATGCGGATTCTGCCACTTAATGTCCAGGTCAAATCGTTTAATCGGATCTTCAGCGAGGCTGTACCGCATGCCATAGGGGTCAAAATCCAAAGAGGCAGCGATGTAGTCTTTAACAGCCTGGGTGAGTTTTGTTTTGGCTGTTGCTTGTCAACAAGCCAAGTTAGGCACTTTATGCGCAATACTATGGTGAGTAAAAATCAATAAAGGCCTTGGTTTTAGGTTCCAGGTAGCGGCCTTTGCGATAGTAGAGATAGAGTGCTTGCTTGGGCTCTGTCTGATTAGGGTAGACTTCTATCAATCGACCTGCAGCAATGTCTTCTTTTACAAAATAATCATGCAATTTAACAATCCCCAGCCCTTGAACTGCACATTCCCGTAAGGCATTAGAATCATTGAGCCAGAGATGCGGTTCTACAAACACGTCAGAGTGATTTTTAAATTCGACAAATTGTGGTTTTTCACGCATGGAATGGGTGAGGTAGTGGTGGGATTTCAAGTCTTCTGGTTTTTTGGGCGTGCCAAATTCTTGTAGATAGGCAGGTGAGGCACAGAAAATATAGCGCGTCTCGCCGATTTTTTTTTGGATAAAGTCGGTCATTTCAAGACTGACGCCCAATAATAAATCAATTTCTTCACGATTTAGATCGGGGAAACGTTCAGCTAATTCGAGTTTCAGCGTGAGTTTTGGATAATTTTTTAAAAAGAGGGGGAGCTTCGGTAGAATAATATGTTCAGCAAAATGACGGTGACTCACAATTTTCAAGGTTCCTGTGGGCTCTACCTGCGTTTGACTGATCATCAGGTTGGCTTCTTTTAATTGAGCCAGAATTACTTTGGCTTTTTCAAAATATTGGGTGCCGATTTCAGTCAAGGCGAAATTTCGAGTGTCACGCTTGATGAGTTCCGCAGCAAGCGATTCTTCCAGTGCTTTGACTTGTTTGCTGATGGCGGCTGATGTCAGGTGTAGCTTGGTTCCCGCGGCAGCAAAGCCCCCTTGCTCAATAACGCTGACAAAGGCTTCGAGTTGTTTGAATTGGCTCATTATTAACTTTTAGTTTTTAATTATTGAAATTAATTCATTTTACATCAATATTATTATGAATTACAATAGGGTGTGAAAATTAAATAGGAAAATCATGATGCAACACAAAAAGCCTTCATTTTTACTTTTGTTTTTATTGATCTCGTTTGGGTCGATTGCGGCGGTGGCGTTTACACCTGCTTTGCCTGAGATCGGTGTGTTTTTTAATGTCAATGCGAAGGTGGCGGGATTGACCATTACGCTTTTTTTGGTGGGCTATGCGGTAGGGCAATTGCTCTATGGGCCGCTCGCCAATCGTTTTGGGCGTAAGATTGTGCTGTATATTGGGATTGGTTTGGAGGTTGTTGCATCCCTGCTATGTGTTGTTGCGGCGCCGTTGCATGCCTTTTGGCTGTTGGTTTTAGCACGTTTATTGATGGCCTTGGGGGCGAGCGTCGGTTTGAAAATGAGTTTTACGCTGGTTGCGGACAGTTATACGCAAGAAGAATCCCGCAAAATTATTTCCCACTTGATGATTGCCTTTGCGATTACGCCTGCTTTGGGTGTGGCAATTGGGGGCTTTTTGGTGGAGCATTTTGCCTGGACCTCTACTTTTTACTTCATGGCCGCATATGGCTTGGTGATATTGGCGTTGACTCAGCGACTGTCAGAGACTGCAAAATCCTTGGATTACGATGCGCTCAAGCCTCCAAAAATTTATGCCAAATATAAAGCCACGCTTGCTCGGATTGAATTGCCTATTGCGGCTTTATTGATGGGGATAGGGACGTCATTCGTATATGTATTTGCGAGCCTTGCACCGTTTATTGGGATGCAGACGATTGGCTTGAGTCCAGCGCAATATGGGATGTGGAATCTTCTGCCGGTCATTGGGGTGATTGTAGGTTCGCAATTCTCTGCCTATTTGAGTCAAGCCATTTCGCCGATGAAAGCGATTGCAATTGGCATTGGGATAATGCTCATTGGCGTGTTAATTATGGGAACTGCATTTTTGAGTGGGGTGATTACGGCGTTGTTTTTATTTTTGCCACTGCTGATTATCTATATTGGACTTGGGTTTATCTATCCCAGTGCATCAGGGATTGCCACGGCTAAAATTGAGGATAAGTCGAATGCCTCAGCGATGATGAGTTTTATCAATATGGGGTTGACCACGTTGATTGTTCTGGTTTTAGGATTTGTGCAGGTGGGTGCAGAGATTTTGTTACCGCTGGTCTACTGTTTTTTGGTTGGAGGGGCGGGTGTGTTTGCGCTGATTCTTATGAATCGGAGTTAGATGTCGGAGATCAAAAGCCGTTGCTTCAGCTCAATTTTTGGCGTTATGAGAAGGCTCTGCAGCACGATAATGCCAAAATGCAGGGAAAAATTTAGCGCAGGCGATGACCCCGATCATGCAGATGACGCCACCTGATAAGACCGATGCGGCAACGCCGAAGGCGCTAGCGACTAAGCCCGCTTCGGTATTGCCTAAAGCAGGCCCGCTCATATAACTGATCATCTCAATGCCTGCAAGGCGGCCACGGAGGGTATTGGGGATGGTCTCATTCCAGAGTGTACTTCTAAAAATGCCGCTGACTGCATCTGCTGCACCTGCCAAAGCTAGGGCTATCAGCGCTAATACCAAATCATGAGTCAACCCTAAAAAAACAATGAAAAGTCCCCAGAAAAAGGCCGCAATGATGACCGCTTTACCATAGGAGCGAACGTGTTTAGTCCAGGCACTAAAGAATGAAATCAATACTGCGCCTATTGCCGGGGCGGCATAGAGCAATCCAACGACAGAGGCCCCGCCAAAACGCTGTGCCAGCGCAGGGAATAGCGCATTGGGCATGCCAAAAATCATCGCGACCATGTCGACAATATAACTGCCCATCAGTTCTTGACGAGATGCAGCATATTTTAACCCTTCTCGAATTGACGCCAATGCACTCAATGACTCTGCAGTGCGTTCCACTTTGGAGGAAAATTTCATGCAAAAAAGTAAAAGTGCTCCCAGGATATACAAAATGAGTGTCAGTTCAAAAACCAGGCTAAAGCCAAAATGACTGATCAGTAGGCCAGTGATCGCAGGGCCTGCAATGGCGCTGAGATTCATGCCAAAGCCCATGAGCGCACTGGTTGCTTTAAAGTCTCCTTTGCCAATCACGGCTTGGGTTAAGGCAGATAAAGCGGGGCGTTTTAAGCCAGAAGCCGCTGAGAGTATAAAGCCCATAATAAACAGCAATGCAATTTTAGGATGGGCCAAATGAGCGTTCCAGGCTAAAACAATGCAGGCTAGAATCGAAATATATTGTGTCAGTAGAATCAATCTGCGTCGTTCAAAGCGATCTGCCATAGCGCCACCAATCAGACCCATTAAAATCATGGGAATCAACTCACACAAGCTGAGCAGACCCACCCATAAAGTGGAGCCAGTCAAATGATAAATCTGATAAGGAAGTGCGACCAGGTAAATTTGTCCGCCAAACACAGCCAGCAACATGGCGAAATATAAAAGCCGAAAATGTGCATTATGTTTGAGCGGGCTATAGTCAAGGATCATATTGTTTCCGCGAATCGGTGTAAATCAGTGTCAGAGCGAATTTCCACAAATTTCACAGCGGGATATTTTGTACGTAAAGCTTCTAATCGTGATGCAACCCGCTTATGAAATCCCCAAATATATTTGATAAAAGGCCAGCGAACCACCTCTTTGCAACCTTCAGCACGATCTGCAGTCGGTTTCTTTTGAAGGAGGCGCTTTAAAATTCGGTAATAACAGGCGGCGCGTGGGTAGTTGAAATAGAGGCAGGTGGTGGCGCGTTGGTAGCGCATTTCAAGGGATGCAATGCAGTTGCCATCAATGATCCAACTTTCCCCATTCACCATTTTTTGTTGAATGCTTAAAAAGTCGGCTTCATCGCGCTCTACCCAATTGGCCAGGAAGAAATACCGGTCAAGGTGGTGGAGAGGCATTCCTGTGCGTTGGTGCAGTTTACGAGTGTAGGTTGATTTGCCACTGCCTGGGCGGCCAATCACCATGATGCGTTCAGTCATTTTATTTATCCTTCAGATTTGTAACTCACAAAAGCTATGACGTTGTTTTGCTCTCTCATAAAAAACGGCCGTATGCGGGTATTGATCTCTTAATAACTCAATTTTTACATTCAAACGTCCAAAGCGAAACAGTCTAACGGTACAAACTGCGTCAGCCATTGTATACTCTTTCCCAAAAATAAAGCCTGACGGGCTTTCCGCTAACTTTTTTTCCATCTCAGCCAAAGCATTTGTAATTGCTGTATTCGCTGAGTTTATTTCTTCAGGTGTGATTTTGCCGCTGACCGCTTTTGTTAAAAACGCACCTCTGATTTTATCAGGATGTTTTGCAGCAAGTGCCAGCAGGCGATTATTTTCTTCATCACTCCTGATGCCTGCCATCCATAAATTGTGGTAACTCAAAGTCCTGATATGTGGGTCGTGTAATAACTCATCTTGCTTGCAAAAATCATGTACTGCTGCAGATAGCGCTGAATTAAAAAAAATATCTGATTTAGGGAGATATTTTGTGGAAATATACTCCATAATTTCTGTGCTGTTGCGGATGATCACGTCTCCATCTTTTAATGCGGGAACAGTTCCTCGCGGATGAATATCTTTATAAGTTTCGTCCAGAATATGCTCTTGCTTGAGCAGATCAATAGGGTGGCTTTTCCATTTGATTCCTTTTTCGGCTAAATACACTTGTACTTTTTGACAAGAGTATGATCTGGGGTCGTGATATAAAATAATCATGTGCGCATCCCTGCTCTGATTTTTTCAAGCAATTCTGCTGCAGTCTCGCAGCCAGTATCAACGCCAATCCCCTGGCCGCACCACATTGACATTAAATCTGGGCGATTTTGTTTGGCGGCCTCACGTCTGATGGCTTGAGTGAGATAATGCGGAATCGGATAATCTGGCGTGGATTCGTTTGCCATTTCTCGCATAAAACGGGTTTCTATGCCGCGAGCGGGGCTGCCTGAATAAGCTGTAGTCATGGCTGTGACATCATGCGTAACGTACTTGGCCTTTGCAAGTTGTGTTTTGTAGACGGCATTAGCACCACTTTCTTTGACGCCCAGAAAAGCGGTGCCCATTTGTACGGCAGAGGCGCCAAGGCTTAGGGCTGCGATCACGCCGCGTGCATCCATAATCCCCCCTGCTGCGATGACCAAAGGCGTGGTCAAAATACCCCTGATGGATGTTGTTACTGTATAGTTTTATGTGCGTTACTCCTGTTCGTGAAAGGGTTGCCAGAATTACGTGGACAAAATTTTATGGCCTTGATATAATAACCGCCTTTAATTTTAATCACAATGAACACAAGGGAGCCAATATGTCTGTGGTAGAAAAAGTTTCTGAAATTCAACGCAAAATCAAAATGGTTATTCCGGCGGCGACGTTGGACAAAGATGCCGAAGCGCGTCTGCAAGAATTGGCAAAAACTGCCCGTATGGACGGCTACCGTCCTGGTAAAGTGCCAGTTTCTGCGCTGAAACAACGCTACGGTGTTGCGATTCGCCAGGAAATCATTGGTGAAGCGATGCAAAAACAATTCCAAGCTATTACCGAACAGGAAAAGTTGCAACCGGTGGGGTTGCCCGAAATTGATGTAATTAAAAATGAAGCCGGTCATGACGTAGAGTTTCATGCGGTATTCGAAGTATATCCAGAAGTGGAATTGCAAGGTCTGGATCAAATCAAATTGGAAAAATTGACCTCGACCGTGACCGACGCCGATGTGGATCAAATGATGCAAACGTTGCGTCAACAACAAGCTGAGTGGAAAGAGGTGACTCGTGCTGCGAAAAATGATGATCGCGTGACCATTGATTTCGAAGGTGAAATGGATGGTAAAGTGTTTGAAGGCGGCAGCGCTAAAGATGTTCCATTGGTGTTGGGTTCCAAGCAAATGATCGAAGGCTTTGAAGCAGGCTTGGTCGGTGTTAAAACAGGCGACAGTAAGGTGTTGGATTTGCACTTCCCACAAGAATACTTCGCCAAAGATTTGGCGGGCAAAGCGGTTAAATTTACTGTGCACGTTAAAGCCATTGCAGAACCCATTTTGGCAGAATTGGATGCTGATTTTGCGAAAAAATTTAATGTTGAATCTATTGATGCCTTGCGCAAAGAAGTGCGTGGCAACATGGAGCGTGAATTAGAGTTCTCGTTGAAAAATCGCTTCAAAATGCAATTGATGAATGAATTGTTGAAAGGCAATCAAATTCAAGTGCCAAACGCCTTGGTTCAACAAGAAATCGAACATTTAAAAGAACAAGCGATGCGCCAAATGGGCATGATGGGCAAAAAGGGTGGCAAAGATATGCAATTGCCTAACGAATTGTTTGCCGAAGAAGCCAAGCGCCGCGTACAATTGGGTGTGTTGATGAATCGCGTTATTGTGACCAACGACATCAAACCAGACCAAGCGCGCGTCAAAGAAACATTGACTAAAATGGCCTCAATTTACGAAGCGCCAGAAGAAGCGTTGAAGCAATATTTGCAAGATCAACAACAAGTTGCTCAGGTTGAGCAATCAGTGTTGGAAGAGCAAGTGGTTGAGAAGTTGTGTGAATCGATTCAAGTCACCGAAGTTAAAAAAGGCTTCTATGATGTGATGCGCGCGCAACAAGGCGGCCAGCAGTAATTATAGATTTTCTGTTTGTTTTCCCTTATGCTCTCTTAGATTTTTCTAAGAGAGCATCTTTGTTTACAGTAAAGGAGTTACTATGTCGACACTAGTCCCTATGGTCATTGAACAAACCGCTCGCGGTGAGCGGTCTTTTGATATTTACTCACGCCTATTAAAAGAGCGGGTGATTTTTTTGGTCGGTGAAGTCAATGACTACACTGCCAACCTGGTGGTCGCACAGTTATTATTTTTGGAAGCGGACAACCCAGATAAAGACATCAGCTTGTACATCAACTCCCCCGGTGGCGTTGTTACTGCAGGCATGTCGATTTATGACACCATGCAATTTATCAAGCCGGATGTCAGCACCTTGTGTATTGGTCAAGCGGCGAGCATGGGCGCGGTGTTGTTGGCAGCTGGAACCAAAGGCAAGCGCTATTGTTTGCCACATTCTTCGGTGATGATTCATCAACCGTTGGGTGGTTTCCAAGGTCAAGCGTCGGACATTGAAATTCATGCGCGTCAAACCATGAAAGTGAAGCAAATGTTGAATGATGTGATTGCGCGCCATACCGGTCAACCGATCGAAGTGGTGACTCGTGATACCGATCGCGATAATTTCTTAGATGCTGAAGCGGCGCAAGCCTATGGTTTGGTCGATCAAGTTTATTATCCTCGCGACAATAAAAAAACCAAAACAGCCGATAAAATTTAATAAAAACGGGTAAAGCATGTCAAAAAAAATTAAAGAAGTAGACGGCAGCGGCGCTGGTGGTGGGTCTGGCGGCGGTAAAATGATGACCTGTTCTTTTTGTGGTAAAAGCCAGCACGAAGTCAAAAAATTGATTGCCGGTCCTTCGGTGTTTGTGTGCAATGAGTGTATCGCGTTATGTAATGACATCATTTCCGAAGATATTACTGCCAGCCCCGTGGTTTCGGTGGAGGAATCGCCTAAAATGCCGACACCAATTGAGGTGAAAGCATTTTTGGATCAATACGTCATTGGCCAAGATACCCCGAAGAAAATTTTGTCGGTGGCGGTTTATAATCATTACAAACGTATTCGGTTAAAAAACTCAAATAAAGATGATATCTTGGGTAAAAGTAATATTTTACTGATCGGCCCGACGGGTTCTGGTAAAACCTTGTTGGCGCAGACCTTGGCGAAATTTTTGAATGTGCCATTTGCCATGGCTGATGCGACCACTTTGACCGAAGCCGGTTATGTCGGTGAAGACGTTGAGAACGTGATTCAAAAATTATTGCAGAATGCGGATTACAACGTTGAGAAAGCGCAACATGGTATCATCTACATTGATGAGGTGGACAAAATTGCGCGTAAATCGGAGAACCCTTCAATTACCCGTGACGTGTCCGGTGAAGGCGTACAACAAGCGCTGTTAAAATTGATTGAAGGTACCATCGCGCAAATTCCTCCCAAAGGCGGACGCAAACATCCGCAGCAGGAATTTGAGCAAATCGACACCTCGGGTATTTTGTTTATTTGCGGTGGGGCGTTTGAATCCTTGGATAAAGTGATTCTGCAGCGTACCAAGAAATCCGGCATGGGCTTTGGTGCAGATATTCCCAGTGAAGAAAACAAAAAATCTCATACCGAATTATTGGCTCTGGTTGAGCCAGGTGACTTGGTTAAGTTTGGCTTAATTCCTGAGTTTATCGGTCGTTTGCCGATTGTGGCAACATTGGAGGAGTTGGATGAAGCTTCCTTGGTGCGTATTTTGACGGAACCGAGAAACGCTTTGGTAAAACAATATCAACGCTTGTTTGAACTGGAAGGTGTTGACATTGAATTTAAAGAAGAAGCCATTCATGAAGCCGCTAAGCGCGCAATGAAAAATAAAACCGGCGCCCGTGGCTTACGTTCGATTTTAGAACAGGCGTTGCTGGATACCATGTTTAACTTGCCCGCGATTGAAAACGTTGCAAAAGTGGTGGTGGATAAAGACGTCATTGCAGGAACAAAACCGCCATTATTGGTGATGAAAGATCAGCAACAGCAACGGTTGGTTGGGTAATTTCCCCCTTCTCTCTCGAAACCTTCGGTTTTCCGACCTCTCTCACAAGGGGGAGGGGTGAAAGAGAGCCTTGCCACAGTATAAAATTGAAGAGAATCTCATGACGCAAGAAACAACCGTTACTCCTACACTTGTAGGCGAAAAATTAATATTACCCGTCTTGCCATTACGCGACGTGGTGGTATATCCACACATGATTATTCCCTTATTTGTCGGTCGTTCCCGCTCAGTGCATGCCATTGAGGCTGCAATGGCGGCCAAACAAAAAATATTTGTGTTGGCGCAGCAAAGTTCTGGTGAAGAAGAGCCCGCACCGGATAATCTCTACAAAATCGGAACCATTGCCAGTATTTTACAATTACTGCGTCTGCCTGACGGTACTTTAAAAATTCTGGTGGAAGGAGGCGAGCGTGCCACCATTAATCAATATACCGCCGAGAAAAAATTCTTGCAGGCGGAGTTGTCCTTGTTGCCGGACAATAAACCTTTCACCGCTGCGGATGCCGATTATGAAGCGTTATTGCGTTCATTGGTGGCACAGTTTGATCAATACGTTAAATTGAACCGTAAAATCCCACCGGAAGTGATTTCTGCACTATCAGGTATTGACGATGCCACGCGCTTAGTCGATACCATTGCTGCGCACATGACTTTGAAAATTGAAGAACGTCAGCGCATCTTAGAAAACCTAGATTTGAAAGCCCGTATTGCCTTGCTGATGAAATTGATGGAAGGCGAAATCGATATTCTGCATGTCGAAAAAGGCATCCGTGGTCGCGTTAAAAAACAAATGGAAAAAAATCAGCGTGAGTATTACCTCAACGAACAGCTTAAAGCCATTCAAAAAGAAATGGGCGAACTAAGCGGCGAAGGTGAAACTGAAACCGAGCGTCTGGAGAAAAAAATCAAAGCCGCTAAAATGCCCAAACAGGCATTTGAAAAAGCCCTGTCAGAGCTGAAGAAACTGAAAACCATGTCACCGATGGCGGCAGAAGCTTCGGTGAGTCGCAACTATATTGATTGGCTGTTACAAGTGCCGTGGCATCACGCGTCTAAAATCAAAAAAGATTTACCGCTGGCGGAAAAGATTTTAAATGACGATCATTATGGTCTGGATAAAGTCAAAGAACGTATTCTGGAACATCTGGCGGTGCAACAACGCGTCAGCAAAATGAAAGGACCGATTTTATGTTTGGTGGGGCCGCCAGGGGTAGGTAAAACCTCGCTGGGAGCATCTATTGCCAAAGCCACCGGTCGTAAATTTGTGCGGGTGGCCTTGGGTGGCGTACGTGATGAAGCCGAAATCCGCGGCCATCGTCGCACTTACATTGGTTCGTTGCCGGGTAAAATTATTCAAAAATTGGCATCCGTCGGTACCAAAAACCCGTTATTTTTGCTTGATGAAATCGACAAAATGACCACGGATTCTCGCGGTGACCCCAGTTCCGCACTATTGGAAGTGTTGGATCCTGAGCAAAACCATACCTTCAGTGACCACTATTTAGAAGTGGACTATGATTTATCGGATGTGATGTTTGTGGCAACGGCGAACTCGATGGATATTCCTTTGCCCCTGTTGGATCGGATGGAAGTAATTCGTTTGGCGGGTTATACCGAAGATGAAAAGTTACAAATTGCCAAGCGTTATTTGATGGAAAAACACCGCAAGTCTTCTGGTCTAAAATCCCCTGAGATTCACGTTGATGATAGCGTCATGCTGGATATCATTCGCTATTACACCCGTGAAGCGGGCGTGAGAAGTTTAGAGCGCGAAATCGATAAGTTGTGTCGCAAAGTGGTGAAAGAGATTTTGTTGGGTAAAACCAAAAAAGTACATATTACCTCGGGAAATCTCGAAACATATTTGGGTGTGAAACGCTACCGTTATGGCGTGGCGGAAGAAGCCAACCAAATTGGCCAGGTCACCGGACTGGCGTGGACCGAAGTCGGCGGTGAATTATTGACGATTGAAGCCGCGGCGGTTCCTGGTAAAGGCGCTTTAATCAGTACGGGTAAGCTCGGTGAAGTGATGCAGGAGTCGATAAAAGCCGCGATTACCGTGGTGCGTAGCCGTGCGCGTACGTATGGTATTTCTGATGATTTTTATCAAAAATTTGACTTACATGTTCATGTGCCCGAAGGCGCGACGCCAAAAGATGGTCCGAGTGCTGGCGTGGCTATGTGTACGGCGCTGGTATCGGTATTGTCAGGTATTCCGGTGAGGGCCGATGTAGCAATGACCGGTGAAATCACCTTGCGTGGCGAAGTGTTACCGATTGGTGGGCTGAAAGAGAAATTGTTGGCGGCGCGTCGTGGCGGCATCAAAACGGTATTGATTCCGGCAGAGAATGAGCCTGATTTGAAAGAAATCCCCAGCGCCATCACCGATAATTTACGCATTGTGCCGGTACGTTGGATTGATCAGGTATTGGATATTGCCTTGGCGCAAAAAGTCAAAGCCATGCCTCCAAAGAAGCCAAAAAAGCGAGTATTGGTAAAAAAAACTAAAAAGGCTACATAAACCGCTTGACACCGTGAGAGCGGTGCTGGTATAAATGCTGCGTCATTGAGATGACACTTGATTTTTACCGCTGTTGTTCATATAAACTCGTTATATAAACTAAAAAAGGATACTCTTGTGAATAAATCAGAATTGATCGATTCCATTGCTGCCGGTTCAGACACCTCTAAAGTATTGGCTGGCCGCATTTTAGATGCAACCATCGCGGTTGTTACCAAAGCATTGAAAAAAGGCGACACCGTTGCGCTGGTAGGCTTCGGTGCCTTTTCCGTGAAAAAACGCGCTGCGCGCAATGGTCGTAACCCACGTACCGGTGAAACCATTAAAATCGCTGCCGCGAAAATTCCTGGATTTAAAGCTGGTAAAACGCTAAAAGATAGCGTACAATAAGCTTCGGTTTTTTGGGTGTTTAGCTCAGCTGGGAGAGCGTCGCCCTTACAAGGCGAATGTCGTAGGTTCGATCCCTACAACACCCACCACGATTAGGAGCGGTAGTTCAGTTGGTTAGAATGCTGGCCTGTCACGTCGGAGGTCGCGGGTTCGAGTCCCGTCCGCTCCGCCAATCACGGCTTTCAAGAGTTTCCTTTAGTCCTCAAAACTAAAGAAAAACCCCTTGGAAGCCTTTTTTTTGAGAAAATTTTAAAAAGCGTGCATATTAAAAAAGGATGACTATGAAAATTTTCTTTACCGGTGTAACGGGTTTTATTGGTGGCTCAGTCGCTGCACGGCTTTTGGCAGAAGGCCATGAAATTAGAGGGCTGGTGCGTACGTCTGAGAAGGCAGAAAAGCTCACCGCAATGGGAATTCAACCGATAGTGGGAAATTTAAGTGATCGTGATATTCTCATTGCAAATGCACAATGGTCCGATGCCGTGATCAATGCGGCCAGCTCTGATAATCTGATGGCAGTAGAGGCTTTGATTGAAGGGTTGGCCGGATCTGGTAAAGTATTGCTTCATACCAGCGGCAGCAGCTTAGTGGGAGATGATGCACGGGGTGAGTTCGCTTCTACCAAGATTTTTGATGAAACCACACCGATTGACCCCAGCCCCTTGAAGGCGCCGCGCGTAGCCTTAGATCGGTTGGTGATGGATGCTGCCAAGCGTAATGTGAAGTCGGTGATTTTGTGTAATAGCCTGATTTATGGTGCGGGGCTTGGGGTCAATAAAGACAGTGTGCAATTGCCGCGTTTGATCAAACAAGCGCAAAAAAGTGGTGTAGTTCGACATGTGGGTAAAGGGTTGAATATCTGGTCGAATGTTCATATCCATGATGTTGCTGAGTTGTATCTGCTTGCGTTAACCAAAGCGCCAGCAGGTAGTTTCTATTTCGTTGAAAGTGGCTCTGCAGCTTTTGTGGAGATGACCATGGCGATTGCCCAACGCCTGGGTCTTGGCAAATCAGAAAATTGGTCTCATGCCGAAGCCGTCGCAGAATGGGGTTATGAGCATGCCACCTATGGCTTAGGCTGCAATAGCCGTGTGTGTGCAGACAAAGCTCGTAGAGAATTGGCGTGGAAACCAAAATATCATTCTGTTATTGAGTACCTTATTTCTTAAGATTGCACTTTTTTTAAAATTAAAAGCGTAATAAAAGTGCCTGAATTTGTTAATCACGTCAACCGTATTCAGGCACCTTAACCATACAATATCAGAAGTTTAACTGAGTCGTTTTCGGTGCAGTAAGTAACCTAGGATCATGCCGGAGGAAGCTAAAAGCCCTGCTGCAGCCAGCGGTTCTTCTTGAATCTTAGCGGCGAATGCAGAAGTATAGCTATCTGCAATATTTTTTATTTTTCTGGTAAAGGTAGACCAATAGCTGGATGGTTGATTTGTGTTTTCGCGCTCATTTTTTTTATCAGGCATCATTTTATTGAGAAAATCATTAACTTTTTTCTCGGCTTCTTCTTTAGTATAGCCGTATTGTTTTTCCACAATACCAAATAGAGCATTACTGTCGCCTTCAATTTTGGTCAAATCATTTTGGGTTAAATTGCCCCATTCGCGTTGGATTTTTCCTTTAATCTCATTCCAATTACCTTGAAAAATTGCTTTATTCATGACAGTTCTCCTAAATGAAGTGGTTGCGATGGTTTTACCTTAGGGGGTGTAACCCTAAGGTTTTTTTAGCATAAGAGAAACAACCCTCTTTTGCGTTGATAATTGTCAATATTGTGAAGAGAAACTATTAACAGGTTGCGCTTTTGTTTTGCTTTGGTTTTCTTTACAATGCGTGCATTGCTTGTCACTATTTGGGAGTTGATCATGTTACAGAATCTTCGCGACCGCACTTCAGGTTGGCTCACATGGCTTATTGTCGTGGTGATCTGCGTTATGTTTGCCTTATGGGGCATCAGCTATTACCTGACCGATATGGGTGCCGGGCAAAATAACGTCGCTAAAGTCAATGGTGTGGGCATTTCCCAAACGCAGTTCAATCAACTGTATCAACAGGTAAGTAATCAACAAAATCCGCAACAACCAACGCCTACTGCGCAGTTGAAGCAACAAACACTCAATAGCTTGATCAAGCAGCAATTGTTATTGCAAAGTGCCAAGCAAGCCGGCATTACCATTACCGAAGCACAGATCGATCAAGCGATTTATCAGTTACCGGAATTGCAACAAAACGGTAAGTTTTCGATGCAGCTGTACCAACAATTGCTGCAAAACTTGAATTTGACCACCAACGATTTACGTCAAGAGTTGAGCGATAATGCGTTGATTAATCAATATCGCATCGGCGTGATTGTCAGCGATTTCGCGTTGCCCAATGAAACCAACCAATTCGGTGCCTTGCAAACAGAGCAACGTTCATTTGGCTATGCACAGATTTCTGCCGGCGCATTTTTGAAAACGGTTAACATTGCCGATCAACAAATACAGCAATACTATCAAGCGCATCTCTCTGATTATATGGCGCCGGAGCAGGTGAAGTTATCCTATCTGCAATTGTCCTTGGCGCAAATTGAAAAAAATATTAAAGTGGCCGATGCTGATGCAGAGGCCTATTATCAACAACATCTGGCCAGTTTTGCCACACCGGCACAACGTCAATTATCGCAAATTACCTTAAATGCCACTGACACCGCGACCGCAGATAAAATTGCCCAAGCGTTGCAACAAGGCAAATCCTTCGCCTCGTTGGCGCAGCAATATTCTACGGATCCAATTTCCGCTAAAAAAGGCGGTGCTATTGGTTGGGTCAAAATGGGCGACATTCCCGGTGCGTTCCAAGATGCTGCCTTTGCGTTAACCAAAGTAGGTGCTGTCTCGGCACCAGTAAAAACCACTTATGGCTTGCAGATCATTGAGTTAACGGGTATGAAGCCGTTGCAACAACAAAGCTATGCGCAAGTGAAAAATCAAGTGATCCAGCAATTGCAAGCGCAAGCAGCGAAAGCACGCTTTAATAAAATCGGTGAAGACCTGGCCAATATTACTTACGAACATCCCGATTCCTTGACTGCGGCAGCTAAAGAATTACATCTGACGATCCAAACTACCGAACCGTTTGGCAAAAATGGTGGCAAAGGCATTGCGGCTAACCCACAAGTGATTCAAGCGGCGTTTAGTGATTCCGTCTTGACGCAAGCCAATAACAGCAACGTCATTATGTTGGATAACACACAAGCCGTTGTGGTGCGTATAGCGCAAGATTATCCGGCGCATCAATTGCCACTGGAGGCAGTGAAAACTAAAATACTAGCAACGTTGCAACAACAAGCCGCAAATCAAGCTGCGCAAGTGCTGGCGCAAACCGTTCAGCAACAGTTGCAAAAGGGTGCCAAGCCCAGCAGCATCGCCCAGCAAAATCATTTGACTTGGGTGCGCGTGAAGTCGGCGCAACGGACCAATAAAAAAGTCAATGCAAGCTTATTGCAAGCCGTGTTTAACCAATCATTACCCGGTGCCGCACCGGTGGTTGGTATGGTGGCGACAGATCAGGGTTATGCCGTGTTTCAATTGACTTCCGTAACCCCAGGTGTTGTCGATGCAAAATCTACGCAGGTTTATCAGTACATGTTGCAAAACTGGTTCGCGCAGCAAACCTATCAAGCCTATTTGGCGGCGTTACAAGCTAACGCTAAGATTCAGACCCAAGCGCCATGATTGTTCGCTGGCTCTGGTGGATTAATCCGAAATATTGGCCATTGCTGTTAGGCATTGGCTTTATTCGCTTATTTGTGTTGTTGCCGTATACCTGGCAATTAACCGTGGGGCGTTGGATTGGCCGACTCGGCATGCATCTGGCGCCGCGTCGTAAGCGGATTGCCGCAACCAACTTGCGGCTGTGCTTTCCCGAATTATCCAAACCACAACATCACGTATTATTGCGCAAAACCTTTGAATCGATGGGCATGGGAGGGGTAGAAACCATGATGGCGTGGTGGATGAGCGATCGCCGCTTTAACAAAATCCCCATTAAAATGATCGGCTGGGACAATTACCTGGCCGCTGAAGCCACCGGCCAAGGCGTGATCGTCGCCTGCGCGCACTTCACCTGTCTGGAAATGGTCGGTCGGCATTTTGGCACCTTGCGCCACTATGCCCTGGTGTATCAAAAACACAACAATCCCGTTTATGAAGCGATGATGGCGGGGTGCCGTAAACGCTATAATGCGCAAGCCGTTCCACGTAAAGACATGCGTGATATGGTGCGCTGTCTGCATGCCGGTAAAACCTTGTTCTACGCGCCAGATCAAGATTTTGGTGCCGACCGCAGCGTATTCGCGCCATTTTTCAATATTCCCACCGCAACAGTAAAAGCCACCGCCTGGCTTACCAAAGCCGGCAAAGCCAAATTTGTCCCCGTGATGTATAACCGCAGCGCCGACAATAAAAGCTACGAAATTCACGTCTCGCCCGCGTTTGAAAACTTCCCCGTAGGCCATGAAGTTGCCGATGCTGCGCGCTTTAATCACGTCATCGAAGCCCATGCCCGCCAATTCCCCGATCAATACCTCTGGGCGCATCGCCGCTTCAAAACCCGCCCGCCGGGTGAACCATCGGTGTATGGTTAGCTAATAGATAAATTTCTAGGATCTAACAAAGCGCAGCAGCGGTTGATGGTCATGTTTATCTGCAGCGCGAAGTGCTTGAATATAGGTTTCACGCACCTTGGACATTTTAGTGAGACTGATCGCACCCCAACTAAAGGGTTTTGCTTTTTGCGATTTTAAAAAAAGATCCGTCATTAAACGTGCGTGCCTGCCATTTCCATTGGGAAAAGCATGAATCAGTACCAGTCGGTGGTGAAAGCGTGCAGCAATTTCATCTGGCTCAAATGATTGATGCTGTAGTTGAGTCTCAATGTCTTGAAAAAGATTATGCAGGCTTACCTGAATATGATGCCAATCTATTCCAATATTTTTATCAGAGCGTCTAAATTTCCCCGCCCACTGCCAAGTTTCGTTGAACATTTGCAAATGTAG
This sequence comes from Thiotrichales bacterium, assembly GCA_947478525.1. Classification (GTDB taxonomy): domain Bacteria; phylum Pseudomonadota; class Gammaproteobacteria; order Francisellales; family CACEW01; genus CANJVU01. The sequence goes on along the minus strand of CANJVU010000001.1, from coordinate 252,977 downwards.
CTGTTTGCAAAAATTAGTATGCAGTGAAAAGGGATGGTTTTTTTGCGCCAACCAAAGGTGTGCTTTCAGAATATTGGCTTCTTCCCACTCATTCAATTCATCTTGTATCATAAGATGCTGAGGAATTAACCCGATGATTTCATCGGGGTCAAGTGGTGTTGCACCAATAGGATAATTAATTTTCATCTTCATTCCACAGTAAATGTGGTTTTTCAAGAATACGCTTGATGGTTTCTTCAATAATTAATTTTTTTGATTCAGTCGTGGTTCCCTGTGACTCAAGCGCCATGCTATATTCCACGCTTTTCAAATAAGCTTTTGCTTTTTTTTCTGCCTGGTCATGCACCATGGATTCAAGATCTTTTTTAGGCACTAACGTATAACATAAGTGGCAGTTTAATGCTTCCGCAACGTCCTTCAGTGCTTTGATAGATAAGACTTGGCGCGCTTCATTCTTTTCAATTTGACTGATGCGGGATTGTGATACCTGTAATCGTTTTGCAAGCTGCCGTGTGCTCATGCACAACGCCTGGCGAATTAACTTAACCCACCCACTGGGTGGTGCAGCTTGAAGTGTGCAAAGTTGTTTGCTTAACTGAGCGCGCATTATTTTTTTCATCTTCTTAAGTCGTCAATTGTTGTATTTATGATTATATGTAAGTTTTAACAAATGTCAATTTTTAACCTTTAAAAGAACTCGTTTTTATATTGAAGCCATCACTATGAGACTTATCGCCGCTTCAAAACCCGCCCGCCGGGTGAACCATCGGTGTATGGTTAGCCAATACCCTCCGTCAATCTGAAACTATCGTGTTTTTAAAGCTTCATTACAGCCAAAAAAGTGATTTATAATATTATTTTTGTTGATTTTTGAATTTAAAAATTGTATAATTTATTTATATAAATTTGTAACAAAATTTTATGGGGACTCTAAAATGGCTGGTTTCGGAACGGTAGATTCAGAATCGATTGCAAGTTCAATCAAGTTTTTAGCTGAAATCAGTAAATCTCGTTTAGACCTTGATGAAAAAAAGACGCACCAGTTTCTGTTATATAACTTAGCAATTTTTAATGGATTAAGATCACAAAAAGAGATCCAGCCTGTTTTAGGATATGACATTGGGCGGACGATATCATATTTAACGTCATCGTTGAGCACTATAGCGGAATCTGAAGCGCCAGAAATAAAAGAAAAGTATAAAGAATTTCTTCTTATGTTTCAGGCGGCGTCGGGTGATGGTGAGTCGAATTGTTTATTAAAGTCTTTTTTACGTAATTATAATGACTCAACAAGCGTTGCCGCTGTTGCAGATGCTTCTTCAGCCACTGTAGCGAACTCAGATGTTATATTATCAATGCCAATTGGTAAGTATGCGTCAGATGGCATAAGAAAACTTACTGGTCCAGAGGCACAACAAGTTCCTAAAAATCTCGAGGTAAAAATAACAGGGGCAAGCAATAATATGATCTCTGGTTCAGCGTTTTTGGAGCAGATAGTATCCTCGCTAAATGAAAAATTTTGTTTGAATCTACTGGTTTCAAATATTAAGATTCTGTACCGTGGAAGTGCAATAGTAAAAGACAGCGACACTATAAACTTATTAGATGATTTGCAGATAATGACTATAATTACACCGCCCAGTAATGCTGCAGTGGGTGGTGCTGGTATGAGTGGTGAGGGAAGAGAATATAAAACTCAAGCTATAGAAATTAAAGTGGCTGGTGCACTGGATTCTATTGACGTGTGTGTTCCTGTTTGTGAGGGGAAAGCTTCATCGCATGCTGTGCTGCAAGCAGTAGCAGAAAGCCTTAATAAGGATCCTCGGTGTCTTCATATAGTAGCAAGGGGAGTCCGCTTAAACTTAGATATCCCAGCTGTTGATATAGGGTTAGATAAACTTTATTTATTACCGGATAAGACTCTGCCTGCAGATCTGTCTGTTGAATCCTTGAATGCTCAGCAAGGGGTTGCCCTTGGATTTGCTGTAGAAACTGAGGCAGTTGGTGGCGCAGGTGATTTTGGCGCTGTTTCAAATCCCTTCGACACACTTTATATCAAACTATTCGATACTTTGTCTAAGACATTTAATCCCGATCATACAGTAGAGAGCCACTTGCGATTAGCACTACAGGAGTTCAACTATGGGGACGCTGCACTTGAGGAAAACGGTAAAGAAGCGTTAAAGAATAAACTGCGTGATGCAATAAAAAAAGGAAGCGAGTGTGAAAATCTTGAGGTAAGGCGTTCGCTGAATAAAGCATATGAAGTAAGTAACCTCTATCAACCCAATGCTACTGATCAGACGCTATTGCACGCAGCTTGTTATATGCCTACGTCTCCCTTTACATTTTTTAGGGTAGGCAAACCCAGTCCAAATAAAGACCGATTTGCTGCGATAATCGAAGCGTGTGAAGTGGCTAGAGATTCTCTTGGCATGACTCCGTTACGATCAGCTGCACCTGCAACTGCATCTGTAGCTGCATCTGTAGCTGCGGATGAGTGTGTGGTTAAACTAGAACCTCAGTAACGTCATCGCCCTGTAAAAACAGGGCGATTTTTTAATTGCAGTCAAATCAGGCTTTGGCGTATAGTGTGGGCATCCCACTCTTAGAGCGTTATGCGCATGGTTGCAAATTTAGTGCCCGCGTTGTCATTAAAGCAGGTATCAAAAACTTATAAAAACGGTTTCCAAGCGGTCAAGTCGATTGATTTAACCGTCGAGCAGGGTGATTTTTTTGCTTTGCTTGGGCCCAATGGCGCGGGTAAATCGACGACGATTGGGATGATCAGCAATCTGGTGAATAAAACCAGCGGTACTATTGAAGTGATGGGCGTCGATTTAGATCAGCACCGTTCTCAAGCCAAAGCATTGCTGGGCATTGTGCCGCAAGAAATTAACCTCAATGGGTTTGAACGGCCGTGGCAGATTTTGATTCAGCAGGCGGGGTATTATGGCGTGCCGCGCAAAGTTGCTGCGGAACGTGCCGAGTATTATTTGAAAGCATTAAGTCTGTGGGAAAAAGCCCAGCAACCAGCCATGCGACTATCCGGTGGGATGAAGCGACGGCTGATGATCGCCCGCGCCTTGGTGCATCAACCGAAAGTGTTGTTGCTGGATGAGCCGACAGCGGGTGTTGATGTTGAAATTCGTTATGACATGTGGAAATTTTTGACGCAAGTGCGCCAAGAGACCGGCTTGACGATTATTTTGACCACGCATTATCTGGAAGAAGCGGAAAACCTGTGCAATAAAATCGCCATTATCAATCGCGGTGAGATCGTGATCAACACCAGCATGGCGCAGTTGATGACACAGTTGGAAGTGGAGTCAGTGCTGTTATATTTGAACGCGCCAGCACAAGTTGCTCCCGTGATTGCTGGCATGACGGTACGTCAGGTCGATGCGACGACGTTGGAAGTCGATTTGAAACGGGGGCAGATGATCAGCGATGTGTTTGCCGCATTACAAACCCAAGGCATTGTGGTACAAAACATGCGTAATAAAACCAACCGCCTGGAGCAGTTGTTTGTGCATCTGGTGCAACAGCACAAGGAGGGTTCGGTATGAATTTAGCAGCACAACGCGTTGCGTTATTGACCATGTGGCGTAAAGAGGCGATCCGGTTTTTACGCATTTGGACCCAAACTATTTTGCCTGCGGCGATTACCATGGTGTTATATTTTATGATTTTCGGCCATGTGATTGGCGGCCGTATTGGCTTGATGGAAGGTTTGCCGTACATGACGTTTATTATGCCCGGCCTGATCATGATGTCGGTGATCACCAACGCCTACATGAACGTGGTCGGTTCATTTTATGGTTGCCGTTTTAATCGCTCGATTGAAGAGTTGTTTGTGTCACCGGTGCCCAGTGGTTTGATTGTGTTGGGGTTTATTGGTGGCGGAGTAGCACGCGGTTTAGTAGTGGGGCTACTGGTGTCTGTTGTCGGGATGTTTTTTGCCGGCTGGTATGTGCAGCATGTGATTTTGGCGGTCTTGGTGTTTTTGCTGTGCAGCACCTTATTCTCGTTGGCAGGATTAATCAACGGCATTTTCGCGCGTTCGTTTGATGACACCTCAATTGTAATTACTTTTATTTTAACACCATTGACCTATCTGGGTGGGGTGTTTTACCCAATCTCCGCGTTGCCGCCGGTATGGCGTTTTCTGTCGGAGTTAAATCCGATTCATTACATCATCAGCATTTTTCGCTATGCCATGCTGGGTATTGAGGGTAACGTGTTTTGGCCAGCATTGACAGTGGTGGTCGTGTTGACGCTACTGTTGTATGCGTGGGCGTGGTGGCTGCTGCAAAAAGGGCGTGGGGTGAAAACTTAAATCACCAGTGCTTGATGGCCAGCACTACAAATGATTTTCTCCTGAGTGGGTAACGTCACCTGATGCATCTGTTTTTTGAGTTTACCCAAATACTCCATGCGCGCGATGATTTCTTGCCCGAGAAAACAGCCTTTGGTAAAACTAACGCCGCCCAGTTGTGGCAGGTTAATATCATGCGGCAAAAATTCACCGCTGGTTGCTGGTGTCAAAAATGCTTCTCCAGCGTTGATTTGTGCCAGGTGCCACGCTTCCAACGTGCCGGGTTGAGTTTCCGGCAGTAGTGTTTGTTGAAGTGCTGCAATGGCTGCTGCTGAGCCGATATATTCAACGCGATTGCCAAGGTGTTCAATGGTTTTGAGTGTGTGGTCTTTCACCGCCCCCCCTGTGGAAGAGGTCGAGCGAAGCGAGGGAGAGGGGTCTATTAACCCAATTCGGCATGGCTGCTCTCGCATTATTGTCACCTTCGAAAACCGCGCATAATGCTTCAACGCGTTTTCAGCAATCTCCACCAAATCAGTGGGTAAAATCAAATGCCACGCATCGCCTTGACGGTATATCCGAAAAAACGACACCATGCGGCCTTTTAAATTGCAATAGGCGCCAAGCGTAGAGTTATTCTCGCTAATGGCTTTGACATCGCAGGTTACCTGTCCTTGTAAAAAGGTTTCTGCCTGTGGGCCGGTGATCACCAGGTTGGTATAGGCATCGGTTAAATCGATTAACAATAGTTTTGGTTGCATAAGAATTCACCTTTGCGTTACAGTATCAACACGATTATACAAGGGTAACCACAAATGAACATCGAAAATTTAAACCTGAATCAACTCATGTGGGCCTGCCGACGCGGCATGTTGGAGCTGGATATTTTATTTCAGCGTTACCTTGCCCATGGCTATCCGCAAGCGAGCCCGGATGAACGTACTCAATTTATTGCGCTGTTAACCTGTGGCGATCAAGATTTGTTTGATTGGCTGATGGGAAAGCGTGACGCTGATCCTGAACATCGTGAGATGGTGCGCAAAGTACAGCAGGTTAAGGTCAGTGATTAGCGTATCGATACCGGTAAAACCCACCCGCGTAATTCTGGTATTGATCATTGTCTTGCACCTGTTGGCAGCTCTGGCCGTCTTATTATTGAGCCTTTCCGAGTGGTTTAAAATGACGGGTGTGCTGATTTTACTGAGTCATGGCGTTTGGCAAGGTTACCGTTATCAAAAACAATTCTCCGTCTGTAAAATTGGCTTCAATCCCTCTGGTTTTTGGTGTGAAGCGGAGCAACCGCATTGGGTAAAAGTATTGCCCGGCAGCATTATCACTCGGTTGTTTATCAGTTTGCACCTGCAATCGACGGATACCAATAAACGCTTCTATCTCTTTTTGCCAGTATGGCATTACGCACCGATGGAATATCGGGCGTTGGCCAGGCAGTTGCGATCTTAATCTTTCGAATATCGTCCTCTTGCGAAAAAAGCTGTATTTAATGTTACATTATGTTATAATACCGACTTGGGGGGAGTATTTTTTTGTGGTGCCTTTATAAAAGAGTGTTGTATTAAGATAGCGTTAATATTGGCTTGTTAAGATGAGGGAGCGACAAACGGGATGTGCCGCACGATTGGCATAACGGTATGGCGCGTAAAATGGAGGGATTATCATGGCAAACCAATATATGGGTAGCTTTGAACACGTCATCAAACAAAAGTTTCAGTGTTCTGCAGAGGAGTTATTGAATCGTTTTGCCGATGAAGAGTTGACTTATGTAGAAGCTGAAAAGAAAATCGGCCTTTCACAGGCAACGATTCGTAAATGGGCAAAGCGTTACGGTGTTGAATTAGAGCGTGGTGAAAGCGACGATGATTTAAGCAGCAACGTGCGTGAATTGTTTTTCTCACCACAATTGAATGTCTATAATATTTTAAGCCGTCCCTGGCTCAGTACGGTTTAATATTGGGGGTTTAATTACCCCCTTTAATCGCTGGCGATTTGGCTGCACTCTCGGTACAATCTGATCATATTCAATGATCTGGAGCCGAGAGATGCCAAGCCAGTCACTCTTAGTCGCGGTTGCACAAATCCACTGTCGGGTGGGTGCTATTGTTGACAATACGCAAACCATTCTCAGTGAGATCGCTCGTGCGCAGCGTCAAGCCGCGGATTTGATTGTATTTCCTGAGCTAGCCATTACCGGCTATCCGCCAGAAGATTTGCTGTTGCTGCCAGCCTTTCAGCAGGCAGTAGATCAAGCCTTGCTTCAAATTGTTGCAGCCACCGCGGATATTGTCGTGGTGGTCGGGCATCCGTCGTTGAAAAATGGCGTGCGTTATAATGCTGCTTCGGTTATTTATCAAGGTCAAATTCTGCATCAATATCATAAACACTGTTTGCCCAATGATGGCGTATTTGATGAGTATCGTTATTTTACCCCGGGTAAGCAAACGGTAGTGTTTGTAGTCAAAGGCCACACAATCGGTCTATTAATTTGTGAAGATGGCTGGCATTCTGAGTCGGCATTGTCAGCAAAAGCAGCAGGCGCAGAAATTTTAGTGCAGATCAATGCATCACCGTTTGAGGCACACAAATATCAGGGGCGGTTGAGGGTGTCTCGTCAACGAGTGCAAGAAACGCAATTGCCATTGGTGTATGTGCATATGGTGGCAGCACAGGATGAACTGATTTTTGAGGGTGGTTCTTTTGTGATGTCGGCTGAGGGGCAGGTTACCCATCAGGCGCCCTTCTTTGAAGCAGCGCTGATGTTGGTGTTATTGTCGCCCACGGTTGTTCAGCCATTGTTATCTATTGCTGCGCCAGAAGCGTTGACCTATCAAGCATTAGTATTTGCCCTCCGTGAATATGTAATTGGCAATCGCTTTTCAGGAGTGATCATTGGTCTGTCAGGGGGTATCGATTCTGCTTTGACGCTCGCCATTGCTGTCGATGCTTTAGGTGCTGATAAAGTGCGCGTGGTATCGATGCCTTCACGCTATACTCTAGCGATGAGCAATGATGATGCGGCAGAGCAAGCAAAGATCATGGGTGTGCAATACGATCGAATTTCTATTGAGCCGATGTTTGAAAGTTTTTTAACCGCATTAAAACCCTCATTTGAAGCATTGCCTGCCGATGTCACTGAAGAAAATCTACAGGCGCGTTGTCGGGGTGTGATCTTAATGGCATTATCCAATAAAACCGGCTGGATGGTATTACCCACGGGGAACAAAAGCGAATTGGCCGTAGGGTACTGCACTTTATATGGCGATATGGTCGGTGGTTTTGATGTGTTGAAAGACGTATTAAAAACGCAGGTATACGATTTAGCGAAATATCGCAATTCTTTATCATCGGTAATTCCAGCGCGCGTGATTGAACGGGCGCCCAGTGCGGAGTTGCGACCCGATCAAACCGATCAAGACAGCTTGCCACCGTATGAAGTGTTGGATCGAATTATTCAATTACATCTGGAGCAAAACTTGTCTGCAGATGCCATTGCCGCACAAGGTATTGACTTAGCGACAGTCACCCGGGTGTTGGAATTAATCAAGCGCAGCGAGTACAAGCGCCGACAAGGCGCAATCGGACCCAAAGTCAGTGCGCGTGCCTTTGGTAAAGATTGGCGTTACCCGATTAGTTCGGGTTGGCAGGGTTAGGAACAGGGGTTTTTGGTGGTGGTACCGTGTTTTTCTTGGAAGGTGCGTTTTCCAAAGGTTTAACCTTGACCGATACCGGTTTTGGTCTTGTAGTAGTTGCGGCTGGTGTCGTAGCGGTTGGTACAACAGTGCTTGCCGCTTGTTCTGCTTGCGCTGCTCCAGTTTGTTGCAATGTCGGCATAGGCATGTCTTTCACCAATGGGTCGTTGGGGAAGTTGGCTTTTAACAATAACTTCGCACTTTTTTCCAGGGTTGGCAAATTCAAGGCTTCATAAGATTGCACCATTACGCCTAACGCACCTTCTAGTGCAGGAGTTTGTGGGTAATGCGTCAGAACCATCTGAGCGCGGTTAATGGCAGCAGTGTACGCCTTCCATTGGTAATAATAAGAGGCAACATTCAGTTGATATTGTGCCATGGTGTTGTTTAAGAAAATCATACGGCGACGTGCATCGGCAGCGTAAGGGCTGTTCGGATAGATCGTTACTACGGTGTTAAAATCTTTGTAGGCATTTTGATATTCAATCGGGTTATGTTTTGACATATCGTATGGTGTATAGCGCTCGAGAAAACTACGGCCATTGTCAAAATTCACCACACCGCGCATATAGTAAGCATAGGAAATATTCGGGTCGCTGGGGTACAGCTGAATAAAACGATTGGCTGCAGCTAATGCCAAAGCAGGTTCATCATTTTTATATTGCGCATAGATCAATTCCATATCGCCCATTTTGGCGTATTGGTCAAATGGGTATTGTGAATCCAGCGATTGGAACGCGGTAATCGCATCGCTGTAATCGCCTCTTTGCAACATACTATGCCCCGTGGCGTAAATATATTTGGCGTCATTGCCGGCGTAAGGGTCGACGACTTTATCACTGCTGCAACCCGCAAGTACAAACGCGGAAGCCAATAAAAGGGCAAGGGCAGATTTTTTCATAATATACACTCTTTAATAAATGATTTGCGCATAGTTTACCTTTATTGTGGCTTAAGGTCGAGAGATCCATTAAAATCGAATATTGTTGAATGTAGAGAGCCATGATGAAAACCACCCATATTGATCTGACACACACCATCCCGGACCACTGTTTTGGCATGCGCCTGGACCAAGTGCTGGCAGAATTATTTCCCGATTATTCACGTTCAGCCTTACAAAAATGGCTGAAGCAGGGCGCAGTATTGGTCGATGGCAAAGTGTGGCGTGCCAAAGACAAAGTGCAAAGTGGTGAAAGCATTGTGGTTTCGGTGGATTTGGAAGAAGTCACCACCAATGAAGCGCAGGATATTGATTTGAATATCCTGTATGAAGATGCGGATATTATGGTACTGAACAAACACGCAGGCTTGGTGGTACACCCAGGTGCCGGCAATCCCGATGGTACCTTGCTCAATGCCTTGTTAAGTCGTACACCTGAAGTATCACAATTGGCGCGTGGTGGCATTGTGCATCGCTTAGATAAAGACACCACCGGCGTAATGGTGGTCGCCAAAACCATGGCCGCGCAAACTTGGCTGGTGGCGCAGTTGCAGGATCGAAAAATCAAACGCGAGTATGAAGCCATCGTCGTTGGCGATATGATTGCTGGGCGTACCATCGACAAACCGATGAGCCGTCACCCTAAACAACGCACCAAAATGGCCATCGCGCCAGAAGGCTATGGCAAACCAGCGCTCAGTCGTGTCAAAGTATTACAGCGCTACGGCAGTTATACTCGCGTGCGCGTACAAATTGAAACCGGCCGTACCCACCAGATCCGCGTGCATTTGTCGCATATCGGTTATCCAGTGCTGGGTGACCCCTTGTATGGCGCACGGCTGGTTTTACCCAAAGGTGCCTCTGAAGAATTAATCGATGAGTTGCGCGCGTTTAAACGTCAGGCATTACACGCCTATCAACTGACCTTAGAGCATCCCACCACGCATGAAATCATGTCATGGAAAACTTCGGTGCCACAAGATATGAGATATTTGCAACGCCTGCTGGAAATCAACGCTGGCTTGGCCAGTGAAGACGATGATTATGATCCCGATGATGATCAGGCGGAGTGTGTGTGGGTGTATGAGTAGCCGCTTTGTCGGGAATTAAATTATTCTCAATTAAATCAGTGTGTTGTGGTATTTTAACCCACTAAATTTGCAATCGGAATAAAAAAATTACAATTAAATCAATGGGTTGCAAATATCGCCTAAAAGCAGAAAATAAAAATAATAAAAAATTATTATTAATCAATATTTTATGAAAAAAACATCAGGTGGGTATTATAAATATCTGTAAAAAAAATATATAATATTATTATTTTTTGTTTTCCTCTTGTAGTACACTGTCACCTTTCACGAGTAGGGGGAGTAGAATATGTTGCATGGAACGAGTCGGTTGCCAGGGGATAAAGCTCAAATTGAACAAATAATCGCTTTAATGAGTAGAAATAAACTATCCGAAGCGAAAGAAATTATAGATGCCTTGTGGCTTCGTGTTGGAAACCCCAGTCGAGCCCCTATACTTTTTGGAGTGTATTGTGAGTACTTGTATCGCAATTTTTCTGCGCCTCATAAAGAATTATTCGAGTTAACGGATAGATATATTACTCAATCAGAGCATCATTTACGTTCGCATGCGTTGTTGCAAAAAGCATACTATTTCTTTAAAGATAACCAATCAAAAGAGTCGCATGAGTTGTTTTGTGAATTTTTTAAAGAATATCCTGTTAGGATGCTATCGAAGCAGCAAGTGAAAATTTTAGAGGAATTAGAAAAGGGTAATCCTATTGATTTACCGTTTCGAAAGCTAGGTTCCACAAATCTAGAGTTTTTTTTATCAGAGGTATCGATGGGCGCAACTTTAAATTCAAATTTTCCAGTTGGGGAACCTGAAGAAGGGGAAGTTATTGAAACAGAAGAACCGGCAGCTCAGCCTGTTGAGCCGCTAAGATCTTTGCTTGATCGAGTAGTGGCGGGTGAAATTACAACGCCTAAAGTTCCCTTACCAGCACCGTCTGAGTCTAGTCTTCAAACTACTATAGAAAAACCGCCAGTGGACTTAATAAAGGCGAACGATACTTCTGAAAATGAACCACCTTTTAAAAAACATAAGTCAGATGATGAACCTGAAGATGAAGCACCCTTGCAAAAACAAAAACTGAATCAGTTCGCGAATACTATTGTTATTGATGATGATTCCGATTTGGAGATTAATGTACCAACATTACAATCTCCTGCCGTTGTTATTCGTAGTCCTGCGCCTTATGTTCAATCGCACATAATAAAACCGAAAAAACTAAGCGATCCAAAGTATTTAGTAAAGTTGCGTGAAACTTTTAAAGCAAAGGACTCTAAAGCTTATAATGAAGCGTTGGCATGTAATACAAACTACAGGGATGCAATTAAAAAAAGAAGCTTAATTAATCCAAAAGAACGATGTGAATTTATGCTTATCAGGGCATTTACATACTGTAAATCTAAAGGTGAGTCAGAAAAGGCAAGCAAAGAGCTGGCTTGCAAAATAGCGCTTGGTGAAGTTGCTTGTTATAAAGAAGCAATTGACCTGGATAAGCTATTAGCCAATATTGGTCACAGTGATTCGTCAGAGGATAAAGCGTTAATGCAAAAATTGTATGCATTATCAAAGGATGAAAATTATTTTAGCCAACCAGAAGACAAAATAAGAGGCTCAGGCGCTATTGATCGATCTGCAGCAGGAAACAAACCAAATATTGGCGTGCCTTCTGAACATGAGTCGCCAGGAGCAGTTGAAGTTCAACCAAGTGGTTCTGTTGCGGTAGTTCCCGCTGAAGATTTAGTGCCGGTGCCTGCCACAGATACGGATGTGGCCATGCCAGGAGAAACTGTTGTTGATCCTGCGGTAATTGCGGTTGCTGTTGGAGAAGTTGTTCCAGGAGGGAGGAGTGCAACACCGTCATCTTTAATTGCTTCGGAGCCGTTTGTAAAGCCTAGTGGTCCTTTAGAGGAAAGTAAAGTTGAAGTAATGCAGTTGTCAGAGCGTTCTCCGTTAACATGGGCTAGTTTGAGTATGCTGGGAGGTCCAAAAATGAGTGCGGTGCTCAATGAAATGGCATTGCAACTTAAAAATTGGTATGCCGAAAAAATTGGCAATGAAAATCTTAAGCCTGGACGTGACAGGGATTTTATTGAGCTTAATAATCAATTGGTTGAATATGCGAAAAAATTAAACCCAGCCTTGGATGACTCAGCCAAAATGAGTTCTGATAATCGCGATGCTCAGGAATATTTGGCTAGAGTGGTTAGGTTTTTGAGTGAAGATCTACCGCTTTGGCATCAACCCCTTCGTGACTTGATAGAGCAAAAACTTAAAAAAATAAACAATAGAATGTTAACACTTGCAAAATTGCTTGAATGGGGCAATGCATATTTAGAAAAATCTTCAGCCGATGCATTGGCTCCAGCCCCACCACCACCAGTACCAGCACCAGCGGCTATAGTTCCACCTCCTGAAAGCCTTTCCATGCAAGAAGAGGTTGAGCTTAATCAAGCGGCTTTAAATTCACAGAGAAGTATCAGGACAGTGCAAATCGATGATGCTCAACAAGCGTGTAGCGTGGCTCATGCTTATCCAGACGGCAATTGCGGTTTTACCGCAACGCGATTGTCACTTGCGCTACAAGGTAAAAGTGAAAGTTTACCTGGCCCGTTTACTCGAGAATCTTTTATAGCGCTGATTGAAGAACAGTGGAACAGCAAAGAAGCAGTAGATCCGTTAATTGCAGAGATTTTTACTGCTGATGGTTTAGACGATTGGAAAATAAAGTTTAAAAGTGCTGGCTATTATATGTTTGACGCCCATTTTAATTTTGTTTCTCGGCATTTTAATATTGCATTTCAGTATTACGCTCAGCAAGACGGAGTTTTTAACCTAGAGCCTACTTACGAAAGAATATATCAAGGGGATGGTGAGCCTACTGCAACGGTTTTTTTAGCGCATGTAAGCACACATCGTGTTGATTTATCGGGTAATGGTGGGCAGTTGAATCATTTTGATGCGTTGATTATTAATCCAACTCCTCAGCAAATTGAACAAATAGATCGATTGAATGGTGGTGAAGCTGAAACGGGTGTTTTCTCTGGTCGTTTAGAAAAATTAAGAGAAGGTGTCTCGGTTGATGATGCGCCTATCTCACCACTACCTGGAAAACCGCCTGGATTGACAAGAATAGATACCTCTTTTTTGCCAGTTTCTTCGCCTCTTTGCGATAGTACTGGTACTTCTGTGGCGGTGGAACATGCCGATGCAGCTTCAGCTCCAGGATTTTTATCTCCTGCGTTCACGGGACGAACTTCAATCGGAGGTTCTTCATTTACCTCTCGAAGTGATGATTTGAATCGATTGCTTTCAAAACTAATGGCTACAGAAGGAATTGCGAAATTAGAAAAAGATCCAGAAAAAAGCAAACAGTTGTGGGAAAAATGTTTGAAGTTAAATAAAAAAATAAAAAGCCTACAAAAACAGGCTACTTCTAGTGAAGGAGAAGCTGATTTAGGTGAAAATATGCCTGCTTCAGAAAAACAGCCACCTTTAGATACTCCAAAAGAAAAAAAGGTAATAGAGATCGGTAAGCCCTCTTTAACACCTTCTTCGATACCTTTTGCTAGTATAGCACTTCAAGATCAGTCGCCAATTAAACTAGGAGTGGTTGGATCAATGGATGGTGAACATTCAACCCCTGTCTCTCCTGAAAAAGATGTGCTGGCATCTCAACAAGACGAGCACGACGGTTCGCTTGTACCATTATGGCTTGAAAGTGCTGTTAGCGCAGATAGTCCTGATAAAGCGGGTGACATATTACGTGTTGCTAAAATTGAGGAGAGTTTTGCCATCACATACAACGGTATAAAGGAAAGCTTCGAATTGGTTGAGCAATTTTTTGCTGATGTTGGTAGGCAAATGAGTTCCTTGAGAGACAAAATTGATAAAATCCCTCGTGATCGCGATCTTGATCGAAAGATTATGCAAAATAAATTTGCTCCTACAGAGGTAGTTCGGTTAACAAAATATGGTGACTTACTTTATGGTTATGTTATCGCCTTATCAAAACTTTGCGAGTTATATGAGGTTGCAGTTAAAAATTTTTCTCAAAGTAATAGACTAGCAGTTACAGAGTTTGATCGTTATCTCAAAGAAGATGCTCAGAAAGCGTTTTCTGTTTGTACTTTATATGATTCAAATAATTTTCGTGTGGCAAGTCGTGATGCTAAATTGCGGCTTGTAAAAGAGCAGCTGCGACATATTCTTCCTCCTAAATTTGCATTGCCTATAAGTGGTTCTGTGCTGGCGTCGGTTTCCGGAGCAAGTGAAAAAACCCGTGTCGGGGGGAATTCATATGGATAACTATCAAGAGGTTTAAGGAGTTTTAATGCTTACTGGACTTGAGCCGCTTAAAGCCACGGAGTGGTTGATTAAAGTTGCGCAGAAGCCCGAAAGATACAAAGAGATAGATTTCAAACAGATCTTTCCAGCGCTTTTGTTTTTCTTGAATAATATTGATTTGACTATTAAAGCCAATGCCATAAGAGCATTGGATTACTTTTGTCGTGATGCTGATACTGCAAAGAAAGTTCCAGTAGAAGCAGTTCAATCGTTAGAGAAATTACTGGTTGATCTAAGCCCTGAAATAAGAGGCCGAGCAGCAGATACTTTGGGGCGTATCATCTTGCCGTATGCAAGCAAGGCGCGTAAAGTTAAAATAGAAACGGTACCTGTGTTAGTGAGTCTACTTCAGGATTCTAGCGAAAAAGCAGATGAAATTAAAAGGTCAGCGGCGTCTGCCTTAGTGGTTTTGGCGAAGGATAGTAGTCAAGCGCACTATGAGGCAATGATTGTTTCAGGTGGCTTTAGAACCATAGCGAGTTTGCTGGAAAGTGAAAACACTGAGCTTAAGAAAAGCGCTTTAAGAATCATGGATTACTTAACTCGAAACCCTGAAAATCATGCGCTTATTTTTGCAGATATTGACACCGTTCAAGTGTTAAACCCTTTGTTAGAGAAGTTGTCAGCAGGCAGTGACTCAGAGATTGCAGGAAGATCTAGGGCAATATTAACAGTACTTCCTAAGGCGCCAGTCATTATTGCAGAGCCTGCGCCTCAGCCACCAGACGATAGGCAAGACGATGTGGTTGAGGTTGTTGCCACAGAAGCTATTGCCGCTGTAGCTCCGTCAGCTCCAACTCCAACAGAAGTATTACCCCCTAAAAAATCAGCCACTTTGAAAATTGCTGTGCCACTCAATACGAAATATTTGGAAATGCTGGTGCCAGGCATTCGTGAGTGCAAAACGTATTGTGGCCGAGATGAAGAGGATGAAGAACCAAAAGAATTTATAGCCATTGTAACCGAGATGCTGCAACGGGTAACCTTTCAAGTGCTGAGTGAATTGCCAGAAGTTAGCGTTGAAAGAGAAGAAATACCATGGCAGTGGAATGCGGGCGTGTTTCAATATGATTTGCAGTGGAGGCCGCCGGTTACCGGAGACGCGGCTGACCACTATGTTTTTGTTTTTGCCGGTCGCAAGTTGGGGGCGCATATTTCCCCAGTAGACGTTGGCTTGCGGCCAGTGTTGGTGGTGACGGAAGCGGAGTACTCTGATATTCACTCTAAAATACCTGAGTATTGTGGTGTTCTGGTGATAAAATCATTAAGTGTGAACGGTAGTCCTTACGATCCAATGGCTTTGGTGCCGAGGCGTTTGGCGGGTTTTATTGCGGCATACCATTTAGGCATTTCACATTGTTTTGTCACCGATGATAATATTAAAAGTATTCATTTTGCTGAGCTTGGGGATAAGCCTTTTCGAGGGTTGGTTGAGCTGATGGGCGATTTGGCCAGTCAAGCCATTGAAACCGCAATGAGTTTTGACAAAGTAAGAAGTGCTCGGCGCCCGGGAGATAAATTTTTTTGCTTAAATATCGCCAAACTAAAAACTCGGTTTCCTACGGTACCAGAGGCCTTTAATTTTATGTTCCCAGTGCCTTTAGAGCGAGCATTGCTGGAAGATTATTTTATGCAATTTGTGTGGGAAAAAGTTTTCCCCGATGAAGGCTTTGGCATATTCCCCAAAAATGCCGTATTGCTGGATCGCTCAGCGGCACAGAGAAGTATGTTTAAAAAAACCAGTGCTGCTGCGGCAAATCCTTTGCAAAAAACGATAGAGTGGAGGTCACATGTTTCACCAGAGCTTTTGCGATTATATCGCCCGGAATATCAAGCGGCTTTAGAAGACCTTGGCAATTCTGCCGGCCAAACCGTAGAAGAGTCGCGTCAACGGGTCACGCAATATCAACGTACTGATCTGTATGCCAGAAACGCCAGAGCCCGTGGCGTTGATACCGCGGGCGCGCGTGATCTATCCGTTCTCCATCCCTCAGTGGAAGAAAGTGCAGCACCAAGTCGAGAAGGGTTTTTTGATTATTTAAGTCGCCTAATGACAGAACATCGTGAGTCCGTAGGGGGGTTGTTACGTTTAAGAGAGTATCAGTTAGATGCGCTGCAGGCATTTGTAGAGTATAAAAAAGTAGACAGTTTGGTAATGCTGGCCACCGGGTGTGGTAAAACTTTTTTGGAAATGGCTTTATTGGTGTTAACGCGCTTATATTATGGTCCACAGGGGCCCTCTATCTTATTGATTGCGCCTACGCAAGATTTAGTGGAGCAAGCTTATCAGGACTTTCAAACGCTTAAATTGGAATCAGATCGCTTTGGTTTAAAGCGCATTATATCGGTGATGTCTGATGTGACACGCGCCGTTACGCTTGCTAATTTCTCGCGTCAATCTTCTGCGCAAAAGGGCGGCATTGTGATTATGTGTGATGCCAGTTTTTCTAAATTGGTGGATGATTCTGCAGAAAGCGCAGCTGATTCTGCTGCTTCAAGCGTGGCTAGCTTTTTGCAGAGATCTCCCCTGATTGTCTTTGACGAGGCGCATTTAAAGCAAGGTACAAAAGCCAAAACAAGACGTTTTTGTTCGGAAGCGACTTTATTTTCATTAACTGCTACGCCTGGGGAAAAAGAAGTTCCTATCTTCAGATTCAGCCGGCGTGATGCGGTCAGTAGTGAGCCTGCAGTGCTACCCCCGGCGGTAGTATTGACTTTTAAAAAAAACTATTCTAAGAAAAGAGAGGAAAAGTGCATAGAGCATATTGCGGTTCATTTAAGCACAATATTGTTGCCAGATGGCCGCTTTCTTAAAGAAAGTTGTGGGATTATTTATGTGAGATCTATTGCAATAGCCAATGCACTTGCAGAACGTCTCCAAAAAAATGGAATGGCTGCCAGTGCCATTCACAGTGAAGATGATAAAAACAGTAAGCTTGCATTAAAACGATTTAAAAGTGGTGGCCTTACTGAGGTTTTGGTGGTGGTGGATCAGTTGAAGATTGGGTTTAGTTCTGGTCGTGTTGCGTGGGTGATGTGTTTAACCAAAAGCCAATATGCCGATGACGTGGTGCAACGCGCAGGTCGTGCTTATCGTCAAGGGGATCATAAAGTGGGGTTGTTCATTGGATTCGCGAATTGCAATATCAAAGGATTAGGTATTGATGGACCTCACTTGGGCAGAGGGTGTTACGATAAAGAAGCAGAGCCTCATTTGCATCCAGCTTTTAAAGCGCAGTTAGCGACGGGGTTGAAATCCAGACCGGTGACCATGGCAGCTGCTTCTGCTGCTGAATACGTTACTGTTGATGAATCTAAAAAAAGAGACGAACATCCGACCGTGGGTGATGATGTCAGGCCGGTTAAGCGTTACCAGCCAATGCCTTTTCTGAGTGCGACCATGAGCAGCGCTGCTGAGAGTGCTGTATTGCCTCATGGGCAGAGCGCTATGACTGTGTTTCCGGAATAATATACCAATACGCCTCCACCACTTTTTTCACGCCTTTGGTGCGGCTGGCGATTTGCGCCGCTTCTTCGCCGGTGCTTTCTGTGGTGATGGCTAATAAATACACGACGCCTTGTTCGGTAATGACTTTAAAGTTCAGGGGGTTGACGTGGCCAATAAAATTGCTTTTGACGCGGGTGGTGATGATCGCGTCATCGCTAAACGTGGTAAATGTTGCGCGAGTGCCGATGGTGAGTTGGTTGTAAACCATCTGGATGCCGTTAACTTGACCAATAGTTGCAGCGACTTTATCGCTGGTTTGTTGGTCGGGTACTTGGCCTAATAGCAACGCGATTTTGTTAAAGACCGTGACTTCGATATTACTGGTGGCGGCAAGGTCTGGGTACTGGTTCAGTGCATTAATGGCTTTAAGCCGCAATGCGGAGTCATCCAGTTGCACCGTGGTGGGCAGATTGTTGCCGGCAATCGAAGTGCCCGCAACGCCGGCCCCCGCGATCATCACGGGAATACACCCTTGTAGTAATAGGAGACCGCCGAGTGTCAACCCCAGTATTGCCCCAGCGCATCTATTCATGTTGCATTCCGTAAAATTTTTACTGTATCTTATCAGATGATGTGTATAATACCTGGATTCACTCTTGGGGAACAGACAACGATGAATAAAAATCTTAAAATAATGCCCTTGTTAAAGGCCAGTGTATTGGCGATTAGCATCTTTGCATTAATGGGTTGCAGTCTGCGTAATCGCAATTTTGATTATTTGCGTCAACCGGTGGAGCAGCAACCTGCGTTAAAAATTCCACAAGGGGTAACTGCGCCAAAAATGCAGCCTTACGCGACCATTCCCCCTGGTCCTAGCGCGTATCCGGCAACTACGCAAGCAACTTTGTTGCCACCCCCCGGTTATGCGCAGCAATTTGATCCAAAAACCATTCCTAAAACAACCGAGGCAGCAGTCCCTGAAGCGGTAACCATTCCCTCAGCACCCGCACCCGCAGTAACCGTGCCGGCGACATCTACTTCGACGTCAGTGAAGCCTACACAAGCGCAGTTACAGCAGCAATATGTGCAGGTACAAAAAGAAATTGCCGATACGCAAGCCGCGTTGACGGCGATGCAGCTAAAGCAAGCGGCGGAAGCCAAGTCAGCCTCGTCCGTTGTTGCGCCAGTGACAACCCCACCCTTGACCACGGAGCCGAGTATTGTGATGCCTGCGGTTGCGCCAGTGGTCGCTGCAAAAACCATTCCCACGGAGAACACGTTGTTGACATTGCCCGCAACGGCGAGTAAGACATCAACGCCAGTACCCATTGTGCCAGCAGCTTCTGCGCCCATTAGTCCGGTGCCAGCAACGGTACCAGCGGCTACTTTGCTGTCGTTGCCCACTGCGTCAGCGTCGCCTGGGGTCAGCGCCGTTGCGGTGGTTGCTCCCGTCTTAGTGGTGGCAAAACCATTGAAGCATTGGCTTGCCAGTTCAATGGCTAAAGACTCCAGCGATGTGGCTACGCTCAGTATACAAGCGCCTTATCAAACGGTATGGAATTTGTTACCCACTGCATTGAAGAACAGTGGTTTTACAACGGTAACCTCGGATGTCAGCAAGGGGTTTTATTTTATCGTGCCGCAAGGTCAACTTGCACAGGGCAATACCTGGATGTTGTACATCAATGCACAGGGCAGTGGCACTAATATTACTCTATATAATAACCAAGCGCAGCCAGATTCTTCCGCGCAAGGTTATGCGCTATTGGTTTATATTCAACAGCATTTAGTGGGGTCATAACGTTCTATGTCAGAGAAACAACTGCAAGCCATTCGGGGAATGAATGATATTTTGCCCAGCGAAACGCCGCTGTGGCAATATCTGCAGCATCGTTTAATGACACTGTTGCGGCAATATGGCTACCAGGAAATTCGCCTGCCGATTATCGAACATACCGAATTGTTCGCCCGCAGCATTGGCGATGGTACCGACGTGGTCGAAAAAGAAATGTATACTTTCATTGATCGCAATGGCGAAAGTTTAACCCTCCGTCCCGAAGGAACCGCAGGCTGTGTGCGCGCGGCGATTGAGCATGGTTTGTTGTACAATCAAACGCAGCGGCTGTGGTACTTTGGTCCGATGTTTCGCCATGAGCGCCCTCAAAAAGGGCGGTATCGCCAATTTTATCAAGTGGGTGTTGAGTTTTTTGGGGTGTCGGAACCTTCCGCAGATATTGAATTGCTGGCCTTAACTGCGCGGTTTTGGCAACAATTGGGCATTGCGGGTCAAGTTAAGCTACAGATTAACACGTTGGGAACGCCCGCCGTTCGTCAAGCCCATCGTGAAGCCTTGGTGACTTATTTGAGCGCTCATTCAGAACAATTGGATGAGGACAGTCAGCGCCGGTTAACCAAAAATCCACTGCGTATTTTGGATAGTAAAAACCCGGCAATGAAAGACCTGATTACCGCTGCGCCGAAATTAATGGACTATCTGGATGATCTCTCGCGGCAACATTTCGATGATGTCAAAATGGGCCTGGAAGTATTGGGTATCGCCTATGAAATCAACCCTTGTCTGGTGCGCGGTTTAGATTATTATAGCCACACGGTATTTGAGTGGGTTACCGACTCATTGGGTGCGCAAGGTACCGTCTGTGCGGGCGGTCGTTATGATGGATTGGTTGAACAATGTGGTGGACGTGCGACACCCGCAGTTGGTTGTGCCATGGGCTTGGAGCGTTTGTTGCTGATGTTGCAAAATCAGCCAGAGGTAATCGCCGCAGCTATGCCCAGCTGTGATGTTTATATATTGAGTAGTAATATGGCGATCCAAATCAGCGCGTTGCAGTTGGCCGAACAGATTCACGAAGCATTGCCAGAGCTGAATCTACTGTGTCACTGTGGTTTAGAAAGCTTGAAGAGTCAATTTAAAAAAGCCGATAAGAGTGGCGCTAAAATCGCCCTAATTCTCGGTGAAGAGGAATGGAAAGCAGGGCTGGTATCGGTAAAATGGTTGCGTGAAGATCGGCCGCAACAAATGGTACTGCGCTCAGAGATAATCACATTGTTGTCAACAGGATAGAGGGGTGGGCATATGGCAGATCTATTAAACGAACAAGAGCAAGTTGACGCCATTAAACGTTGGTGGAAACAATATGGCAATTGGCTGATGACCGTTATCATCATTATTTTGTTGGGTTTATGGGGTTACCGCTTTTGGCAAAATCATGAGCAGAAAGTGGCGATGGTGACCGCGGCTGGTTATGAACAGTTGCTGGTAGATATTCAGCAAAATAACTTGCCGGATATGCAAGCGCAGGCGAATCAGTTGATGAGCAGCTATCCGCATTCGATTTACGCCTCGTTGGCAGCGTTGATTTTGGCGCAAACTCAGGTACAACAAAACCAGTTAAGCCAAGCGGCAACAACCTTACAATGGGTGATGCAAAATGGTCGAGATGATTCCACCATCACGATTGCCAAGATTCGGTTGGGTCGTATATTACTGGCTGAAAGTCAACCCCAGCAAGCGCTGGATACACTGATGGGCATTGAGCATCATCCGTTGGCAGATATGGTGCGTGGTGATGCTTACGTGGCATTGAAGCAATACACACCTGCAAAAAAAGCGTATCAAACGGCGTTAGGGGAATTGGCGGTTTCAGATCCGATGTATCAGTTGGTACAAATGAAAGGGGCAAATTTGCCGCAATAATTTAGGAATTAAACATGAAAAAATGGCTACTGGGAATTGCATGCGCTTCGTTGGTGCTGACGTTGGTGGGATGTGACAAAGACAACTCTTTACCACCAACACCGTTGAGTAAAATCGCGCCCGATGTGATTCATATCAACACCTTATGGACCGCTGATGCGGGGAACGGTACCGCGGGTCAATATCTTTCGTTACAACCCGTGATCTTCGGTACTACGCTAGCCACCACCAGTTATGAAGGTGAAGTGAAGGCATTTAATGTTCAAACGGGTGAAAAACGTTGGTTTGTCGACATGCCGTTTCAAATCGGCAGTGGCGCTGCGGTATCGCAAACGATGATCGTGGTGGGTGGCTTGAATGGTCAGGTGGTTGCATTGGCGAGTAACGATGGTCACCAATTATGGGCTGCGCAGATGGCCAGTTCATTGCTGGCACCTGCTGCAATTAGCGGTGGTAGTGTGGTGCTACATGTGCACAATGGCGATGTGGTTGCGCTTGACGCGTTGACGGGTAAGCAACGGTGGATTCAAAGTAGCACCACGCCAGCGTTGAGTTTGGCGAGCAATAGTCAACCGGTGATCGTCGGTAAAAAAGTATTGGTGGGTTTTGATAACGGCGTCATTACCGCTTTTAAACTCAATAGCGGTCAGATTGCCTGGTCACGTCCGATTGCCATAGCCAGTGGTGATACAGAAATTTCACGGATGATTGATATCGTATCGACACCCGTTGTTAGCAAAGGCGTTGTCTATGCTGCGGCTTATCACGGTAACGTTGTGGCACTGCAATTGAAGAATGGTTCTTTGTTGTGGGAGCACCCCTTCTCTTCTTACACCAATTTAGCATTAGCTTCAGATCGTCTTATTGCAACGGATGACGCTGGTGCGGTATCCGCGTTAGACTTAGAAACCGGACGCGTATTATGGGTGCAAAAAGCCTTGTTGCAACGTTCCGTAACAGCGCCGGCTGTGGTGAATACCAATGACGTCATCGTAGGTGATTATGCGGGGTATGTGCATTGGTTGTCACTGAGCGATGGCAGCTTGTTGGCGCGGACTCAAATCAGCGGAAAAGGCATTATTGCACAAGCGGCGGTTGCCAATGGGGTGGCGTTTGTGGTCAGTAATAATGGTGATTTAGTAGCGTTGAAACCTTCGAAATAAACCCTCCACCCTAACCCTCCTCCGCAAGGGAGGAGGGAATAAAAATATGGAAAATTTATGATCCCCGTTATTGCCCTGGTTGGTCGTCCTAATGTTGGTAAGTCGACGCTGTTTAATCTGTTAACCCATTCAAAAGACGCTTTGGTGCTTGATATGCCAGGGGTTACTCGTGACCGTTTGTATGGTGAGATTCGTTATCAAGGCCATAAAGCCATCATTATTGATACCGGTGGATTGGGCGATGATGTTTTGGGTATTAACGGCCCAATGGAGCAACAAACCTTACAAGCCATTGATGAAGCTGATCATGTGTTGTTTTTGGTGGACAGCCGTGCAGGCGTTACGCCAGGCGATCAGGAAATTGCCAAACTGTTGCGGCAGCGCAGCAAACCCACTTTTCTCATCGTTAATAAAGTTGATGGTGTGGATGAATCGTTGGCAACCACTGATTTTTATCAGTTAGGAATGGGCGAACCCATCCCTATTGCTGCGTCACATCGTCGTGGTATCCAACAAATGTTGCAAAAAATATTGATTCCATTGGTTTCGGATCAAAAGCCAGAAGAGCTTTCTGAGCAAGAAACGGGTATTAAAATTGCCATTATTGGCCGACCCAATGTGGGTAAGTCAACGTTAATCAACCGCATGTTAGGTGAAGAACGGGTGGTGGTGTTTGATTTGCCGGGTACGACACGCGACAGTATTTATTTACCTATGGAACGCCAAGGCCAGCGTTATACCTTAATTGATACCGCCGGTGTGCGCCGTAAAGGTCGAGTCCAAGAAACCATCGAAAAATTTTCCGTTGTGAAAACCCTTAAAGCCATTGAAGATGCGCATGTGGTGATTTCAGTATTCGATGCGCAGGAAGGGGTGACCGACCAAGACTTACATGTGTTGAGTTTTGCGTTAGATGCGGGTAAAGCCATGGTGCTGGCGTTGAATAAATGGGATGGCTTGGAAGACGATCACCGCGAGCAAGTTAAAAAAAATGTTGAGCGTAAGTTGGTGTTTTTAACAGACTATGTTGATATTCATTTTATCTCCGCATTGCATGGTACCGGTGTCGGTAATTTGTATGACTCGGTGCAAGTGGCCTATAAAGCAGCACAAAAAGATATCTCTACTAAAGAGTTGATGGAAGTATTGCAACAGGCGCTGCTCGATCATAATCCACCGATGGTCGGCGGGCGTAGAATTAAATTACGTTACGCGCATATGGGTGGCCACAATCCACCATTGATTATTATTCATGGTAATCAAACCGAACGTTTGCCGGAGTCTTACAAGAAATATTTGATGGGTGTGTTTCGTAGAGCCTTTAACTTACATGGCACGCCGGTTCAAATTGAGCTTAAGTCCTCAGAGAATCCGTTTGCCGGAAAACCTAACCCGCTGAACGATCATCAAGTACGTCGTAAACGGCGATTAATGCAACATGTTAAGGGGGGTAAGTAGGCTTATTATGAATATTTTTTTGCTATCGCTTTTCGTTTTTTGCTGCTAGAATTCCGCCTGACCGATTTCTGTTTCATTAACTTTAAGGAGCCTGCCCATGAAAAAACAATTATTGATGACCGCCGCTGCTGTGATTGGCTTGAGCTTTGCTGCATCTGGCTTTGCCATGACCACTTATGCTACCAAAGAAGGCGATGGTTTGTGGAAAGTTTGTAAACATCAACATCCTCAGGGTACTACCATTGACCAGTGCGTGGCTGCGGTGCATAACTTAAACCCCAAAGCATTTGCCCATAATGGTGCGTTGAAAGCCAATCAAACATTGAAGGTACCCACCACCAAAGCCGAAGTAATGGCCAATATTGGTAAAAATTCCAGTAAAGCGCAAGCCGCGAGTACTCAAATACCCGCTGTAACAACTGGGGCAGCAACTCAACCCGTAGCGCAAACCACAGAGCCAGCCGCTGTTGATGCGACGGCAACCACGGAATCTGCAGTTTCAGCTTCGTAGTTGTTAATCAACGTTTTTATACGATTCATTTTACACAACGGATGCACATCATGGGATGTGCATCCGTTTTTTTTGAAAAAATGTTTAAAAAATGCTTCCCTCTGGTGGGGAATTATGGTCAGATAGAGCGGGGCTTATCCTAAAGAATGAGGTAGATTTTCGTGTTATTTAATCAAATCAGGGGCGGCTAAATGTATCGCTGCTTACGCTGGTTGTTGTTTCGTCTTGACCCAGAGCAGGCGCATGAGCGTGTGTTGAATGCACTGCGATATTTGCATCGTTTAGGTGTGTTAAAGTGGATCACGCCTGTTGTCAATGCAGAGTCAAAGTCGTGGTTTGGGGTGCGCTTTCCTAACCCCATTGGTTTGGCGGCGGGTCTTGATAAGAATGGTGAATATATAGAAGCCTTGGCGGCATTAGGCTTTGGTTTTATCGAAGTGGGTACGGTGACGCCGCGACCTCAGTCAGGTAATGAGAAGCCGCGGTTATTTCGGTTACCAAAAGCGCAAGCATTGATCAACCGCTTTGGTTTTAACAGCAAAGGCGTTGATTATCTGCTTGACCAAATTCGCGCCAGCCATTACAAAGGTGTGCTTGGCATTAATATTGGCAAAAATGCGGATACACCGTTGGAAAATGCGAAAGAAGATTATTTGTATTGTCTGGAACGCGTTTATCTTTATGCCAGTTACATTGTTATTAATATCTCTTCGCCCAATACGCAAGGCCTGCGAGAGTTGCAGCATGGTCGCTATTTTGATGATTTGCTCAGCAGTATTGTTGCGGCAAAAAATGAATTGGCAGCTCGCAACCACCGTGTGGTGCCTTTGTTGGTAAAAGTTTCGCCCGATTTGACGCCCGATGAAATTGAATCATTGGCGATGAGTATGTTGAGTCATCGTATTGACGGATTAATTGCGACCAATACCACCGTCTCGCGTGAAGGTGTCACTGGAATGTTAGGCGCGGATCAGTCGGGTGGGTTGAGTGGCAAGCCATTGGTCGATAAAAGTACCAGCGTGATTGCGCAGTTTCGTCAAGCCTTGGGTCCGCATGTGCCAATTATTGGTGTGGGTGGTATTGACAGTATCACTGCGGCAGAGGCGAAATTACAAGCAGGGGCGAATTTATTACAAGTGTATACCGGCTTGATTTATCAAGGTCCAGGTCTGATTCGGCGGCTATTGAAACTGTGTTAAAAAATAATTTTTTAAAAAAGTATTGCGTCAATATTGGGTTGGTGTTATAGTCATGTATAACACCACTGCGCGAACGGTGATGTTTTTCTCCCTCAACCCAAGCGGAGAAGACCAGAGGCGATTATGTAAGTAGATTGCTCCCTCAATTGATTGACAACTTCTGGTCTTTTTCGCGCGAAGGGTTTATCATTTGAGCTCAAGCCATTTGTCACTGTTAAGCAAAGGTATGCGTAATGCAATGGAATGACCGGCAGCCCATTTATCAACAATTAAAAGACCAAATCGTCACCGCGATTTTGGGCGGTGCTTATAAAGAAGGTGAAGCCATTCCGTCGATTCGTCAAATTGCTGAGCAATACCAATTAAATCCAATCACGGTTTCCAAAGCCTACCAGATGCTGGTTGATGATCATATTATTGAAAAACATCGTGGTTTGGGCATGTTTGTTAAGCAACAAGCGCGTGGTCAGTTGCATGGTTTAGAGAAACAGCGCTTTATCCAGGAAGAATGGCCTGCTATTTTAAAGCGCATTCAACAGCTCGGTATTGACTTGAGGGAGTTAATGAAATGAGTACGTTAATTCACGCTAACGACATTAGCAAACACTATAAACACACTCAGGCGTTAGATCACGTAAGTTTTGATATCAATAAAGGACAGATTATTGGATTGCTCGGGCGCAATGGTGCGGGTAAAACCACGTTGTTGAAAATTTTATTAGGGTTATCGTCTTATCAAGGTGAATTGTCAGTATTGGGTATGCAGCCGCGACAAGATCGTACTGCATTGATGCAGCGTATGTGTTTTATTGCCGATGTGGCCATTCTCCCGAAATGGCTGAAAGTTAAAGACGCGCTAAACTTTTTGGAAGGCGTTCATCCTAAATTCAATCGCGAAAAAGCATTGATGTTTATTGAGCGCACTAACGTTCCCTTGCGCGGTAAAGTTCGTCACCTTTCCAAAGGAATGGCCACACAGTTACACTTGGCCTTAGTAATGGCGATTGATGTGGAGATTTTGGTGCTGGATGAGCCTACGCTTGGTTTGGATATTCTGTATCGTAAAACCTTTTATCAAAACCTGCTCAATGATTACTTTAATGAAGCGCGCACCATTATTATTGCCACCCATCAAATTGAAGAAATTGAAGGATTGTTAACCGATGTAATGATGTTAGACCAAGGACATTTGCTGTTGAAGCAATCAACCACTGAATTGAGCGAGCATTTTGTGGCACTAACGGTGCGTAGTGATCAAGCGGATGAGGTGCGCAAACTCAAGCCCTTGTCTGAACAGGTTCAGATTGGTCAGGTTAAGTTTATCTTTGAACAAGCAGATCGCCAGCAACTGTCAGCATGGGGAGTGTTGTCAAACCCCAGTGTCAGCGAAATTTTTGTTGCTAAAATTAGTGGAGGTGGCCGATGAGAACCTTAATCACCTTAATATGGCGGGAATATTGGGAACATCGCGGTTCATTTTTGGTGATTCCGGCGATCATTGGTGTTCTGCTGTTTTTTGTGGCGCTCTGCGCGTCATTGGCGATCATGTTGGGGCTGAATATTGTCTATTTATCAGGGACCATTCATGTCAATCAACCGGCAGGGCTAACGCCGCTGGCATTTTACGGCATTGGTGTGCCTTTTGTATTGGCCTTGTGGTGCGTGATTGCGCACTATTTCTTAGGCGCTTTTTTTGATGACCGTAAAGACAAAAGTGTATTGTTTTGGCAATCGATGCCCATTTCACAAACACAGTTAATTTTATCAAAGCTGATTGCTGGATTGATTTTGGCGCCTTTGTTAACCATGATTTGTATTGTCATTACTTCATTTTTATTGCTGGTATTGGCAACGCTGGTATTTGCACAGCAGCATATTGAGTACTGGCCAGTTTTGTGGCGTCCAATGCCGATTTTATTAACCTGGTGGGGTCAGTTGCTGGCATTGCTGCAACAAAGTATTTGGATTTTCCCTTTTGCAGCTTGGTTCTTGTTGTGTTCGGCTTTTTCACGCCGTGCACCCTTATTGCGAGCGGTAATACCGATGCTGATTATTTTAGTGATTGAAGGCTTTTTCTCTCCGCAGCCTTATTTTTGGCATTTTATTGAAGATTTAGGCCTGCATATTCTGGGGGTATGGGCTAACGTTATGGTATTGTTGCAGGAGTATTTTTCAGATGAGCCTGTTTCAATGCAGCACTCATTGCTGAGTCAATGGGGCGATCCCAATTTATTTCTTGGTGTTGTGTTGGGGATTGTTTTTGTGGTGATTGCTGGATGGCTTCGCCGCCGGTGTTATGATCAGTAAAGTAACTGCTAACCATCAATTTTTTTATGTTCAGGGCAGCCGGATAAACGACTGCAACGGCTCAGTATCCATTGCGCCCAATATACACATAAAGTGCCAATATAAACGGCAAGCACTACATCCCCTAGGTAATGCGCGTTTATCACCAGGCGGAAGATACCAATCAATGCTGCAAGAAGCAGTAAAATCGTGGTTAACCAGCGCTTGCTCCAGATCATTCCCAATGAAAGGGCGGCAGCAAATGCCATAGCGGTATGGCCAGAAGGGCTGCCACTGTCATCTAAAATCGCTAAGCTGTGAAAGCCATATAAATGATGTAAGAACAAATCCTCTGGGCGATAACGTCCCAACAATAATTTCAGTACGCCACAAACAACAAACGTTATTACCAAACTAACCCCAAATAACAGCCATGCTTTGGCATGTTCAGATTTGCGGTAAGCCAAGACACTACCTACGATGGCGGCAGCAACGCCCACTAAAAACCAGTGTGAAGGTTTGGCAATATGTTGAATGGCAAAACCAATTTTGCACCAGACATCACCATTGCTAAACTCTTGCTGAATCCAATAAGCCAAAGGGCGATCCAGCCACAGGAAACAGATTGCGTAGAGAATCACCGTGCCGATAATTAGAAAAATGGTTTTTTTAATGGGGGCGTGACGGACGATTTGCATAGTAAGGCTCCATTGGATTACACTTGAACAACATTGGGGTTAAGATAACACGATTTTATGAAGCATGCCATGTCAATGTTGATTGATAAAACGGTACACACGCCAGAGCAAATGGAAGCCCTGGCTGCAGAGCTTGCCGCTGTTTGTTGGGGTGGGGCGGTGATTTTATTGACAGGTGATTTGGGGGTGGGAAAAACCACTTTTAGTCGAGGATTTCTTCATGCTAAAGGCCATGCGGGCAATGTCAAGAGCCCAACCTATAATATTGTCGAGAGTTATGCGTTGCCCACGTTAACGGTGCACCATTTTGATTTGTATCGCTTAAAAGATCCCACGGAATTAGAGCTGATGGGCTGGCGTGATTATTTTAATCCACAGTCGATTTGCTTGATTGAGTGGCCGCAGCTGGTGCAGGCGCAGTTGCCAGCATTTGCCATTACAGTCGATATTCAAATAGTATCAGCAGATATCCGACGAGTGGTCGTTTCACAGCATTAGCTTGCTGTAGACCAAGGGAAATGATTGTTTGCTGCCATGTCGTCCACCCACTCTGCAAAAAATGCATTAGGCCAGGCAAACCAGCCGCGGCTGCTGCTATACATAGGATCTACGCTGCTAAAACTTTCATGTAGATAGCCAGCTGCAGGGTATTCTTGTCGTAATTGAGGGGTATCAGAAATACAGGCACTGTTTCCTACGCTGAATTGAGCAGATGAATAAAGTGATTGTAGTAAGTAGGTTTGGTCAGCATTATTTTGCTCGGTAATTCCCTGTGCGACAAGTGCTAAAGGCCATATAGCATTAATCACTGAGGCAGTGTGCGGACTACCAATTCCTTGGTACGTCATCGGGCTTGGAGGGCCACCTTGTTGTGTTACAAAATAATAGGGATTATTGGCGCTTAAAATCATCGCACGAGTATTCGCCATAATGGTGGGGTCACCAGAAAATCCTAAGTAAGGTGCAGAGAGTAGGCTGGGAAGATTGGCATCATCCATTATCACGTTGTTGCCTGCACCATCTACCTCATAGGCATAAACTTTACCAAAAGGAGGTTTATCTACTACGCCATATTTATTAATGCCATTTTGAATTTGAGTTTGTAAACTTTGACAGTCACTGATCCACTGTTCAATATCGGGGGTGGTTGCATAAGCTTGCGAGGACAATATCTGTTGGGCATCTTGCAGTGCCACGGTTATAAACATATTATCAGGAATGTTAAAAGCAAGTTCTGTTGGGTCATCACTGGCTCGGTTTTGACTATAGCTCATTCCTGTATAGGTAAGTGGCTGTCCATTGATATTAATGTATTGATAGTTCTTGATGGTGGCAAAGATTTTCTCCAATGCGGTTAAATAATTTGCATTAAATTGAACCGTTTGCCCTGATGCTTTCCAGTAGTCGTAAGAAAACCAGATAAAAAAGGCGAGCGTATCCATCTCGTAATCCGTCCCAGCAGAATCCACGCTGCCATCCGCATTAAATCCATGTGCAGTAGGGTTCTTGCTCAAATCCGTCGCGGCAGTGTTAATAAAGCCAATCATAATATCATTCAATGCATTGATTTCACCGCCAGGATAGGTGTGCTGTGTGTCTTTATAAATACCAAGATAGCTGTGCAATTGTGCTGCAGCATCACGAATCCACATGCCTTGCATTGTGTCTGGAGGGTTAAGTGGATAGGCATTGTTGGGTGGCCCCAGGCAATCCCAGCCGCCGGTGATCAAATAGCTCGAATAAGTCGAAGGTTGGTTTGGCGTGCCGGTAAAAGTAGTGGTTGTCAGGATGGGCATTGAGTAAGTGTTATTGAACAGAATGGCAATATCGTTGGGTAATGTTGCCGGTTCGCCAGCGCCAACGGGCGCCTGGAGTATCGCGTTAGTTACGTCTTTTTGATGCGCACTGATGACGTCAGCTGCTTGGCATATAATGCTAGGATCTTGAGCATTAGTGCAGGCTAAGTCTGCAAACGTTGTATTTGAGGCGACTGCCAGTGAAATTAATAGCAACATTCTTTTATTCATTGCAATTATCTATCTGTTTTTATATTGATATAAGGTAATATTATATTATATATATTAAGCGGGTGTTAAGAGATCGTGGTATGCGAAAAATCGATCAAGAAAAAATCCATAAAAGACGCTGATTTTTTAAAAATGTGTGGCATAATGGTTTTATCTCTACCGACTAATCGATTGTCATGATTGAAACCGACCGAATGACGGATGTTCGCACTACTATTGATGCCCGATCCACGGTTGAGGATCAGGTGTTCGATCGTGCGATTCGCCCTAAAACTCTGCAAGACTATACTGGTCAGGATGCGGTGCGGGAGCAGATGGGCATTTTTATTGAAGCCACCAAAAAACGCAATGAAGCGTTGGATCATGTGTTGATTTTTGGTCCTCCTGGATTGGGTAAGACCACGTTGGCGCATATTATTGCTAATGAGTTGGGTGTGGCGTTGCGACAAACCTCTGGTCCAGTGCTCGAAAAAGCGGGAGATTTGGCGGCATTGCTGACCAATCTGCAGCCCAACGACGTCTTGTTTATTGATGAAATTCATCGCTTAAGCCCGGTAGTAGAAGAAATTTTATATCCGGCAATGGAAGACTATCAGCTAGATATTATGATCGGTGAAGGTCCTGCCGCGCGGTCGATTAAGCTCGATTTGCCACCCTTTACCTTGGTTGGTGCCACCACGCGTGCTGGATTGTTAACCTCACCGTTGCGTGACCGTTTTGGTATTGTGCAGCGCTTAGAGTTTTATCAGGTTAATGAATTAACCGATATTGTTCGGCGTTCCGCCGGTATTTTGGCTGTGGAAATTGAAACGAAAGGGGCAGAAGAAATTGCGCGTCGTGCCCGTGGTACGCCACGAATTGCCAACCGCTTATTGCGTCGCGTGCGGGATTATGCAGAAGTCAGATCCAATGGCGTGATTACCGTCGATATTGCGCAAAAAGCCCTGAGTATGTTGAAAGTTGATTTGCGCGGCTTTGATCATATGGATCATCGTTTTCTGCGTGCTGTTGTAGAGTTGTTTGATGGTGGTCCCGTCGGGATTGATAGTGTTGCGGCTGCGATCGGTGAAGAACGCGGTACCATTGAAGATGTGATTGAGCCCTATTTGATTCAGCAAGGTTTTATTGCGCGTACTCCGCGGGGTCGTGTCGCAACTCGGCATGCTTATGAACATTTGGGCTTACCACCTAAACCGCCCAGTGATTTTTTATAATTTTAAGGAGATGTGTGTGAATCCAACTGCTTCGTTATCGATTTGGCATTTGATTGCCAGTGCTGGCCCGGTTGTTAAACTGGTGTTGTTTTTGTTGTTGTGCGCGTCGGTGTGGTCCTGGACGGTAATTTTTCAGCGTATTATGGCCTTAAAGCAGGCCAATAAGGCGTTGCATGATTTTCAAAAAACTTTTTGGTCAGGCGTAGAAATGGCTAAGTTGTACAAAGAAATGGCCATTACAGAGCAGTGCAATCTTGGTATCGGGCATATTTTTTGCGCGGGATTTAAAGATTTCTTGCGCATTCAACAAAGCACTAGCATTGGAGTCGATGCGGTAATGGATGCAACCCAACGCGCCATGCGGGTGGCGATGGCGCGGGAAACGGATCGGATTGAAAATGGCTTGCCGATTTTGGCCACCATTGGTTCGGTCAGTCCGTATGTCGGATTGTTTGGTACCGTCTGGGGTATTATGCAATCGTTTACCGCATTGGCGGGCGTGGAACAGGCGACTTTATCAATGGTCGCGCCGGGTATTTCAGAAGCATTGATTGCCACCGCGATGGGCTTGTTCGTTGCCATTCCTGCGGTCATTGCCTATAACCGCTTTAATGCACATACCGAGAAATTGTTAAATGAATACGATAACTTCCAAGAAGAATTTGCTGGTATTTTGCATCGTCAACTCTATCGTCGTGAAGGAGCGCATGGATGAGGGGTAAGAACAAGCGTCAACGTCGTAAATTAATGGCAGAAATTAACGTTGTTCCTTATATCGACGTGATGCTGGTGTTACTGATTATTTTTATGGTGACCACGCCGTTGATGACGCAAGGGGTGAAAGTGGATCTGCCCAAAGTGGCCTCTAAAAATTTGCCACCAGAACAGAAGATGCCTATTATTGTAACGGTTGATGAGCATGGAGCTTACTATTTAAATATCGCCAGCGATCCTAAGCAGGCAGTCACCGCAGATGATTTACAGCAAACTGTGGTCAATGCATTACATCAAGATGAGCAGCGAAAAGTCTATGTGCGCGGTGATCAACAAGCCTCATACGGCACCATTGTGCAAGCCATGGTGTTATTACAAAAATCTGGCGCGACCACCGTTGGATTAATCACGGAAGCAAGCGATGTGGCGCAAAAGCGTTAATCTGGCGCTGCATTATTGGCAGCATCACCGAGCCAACGTGCTGTCGGTGGGTATCCACGTCATTTTATTGGTGGCATTGCTGGTGGTGTTGCCTGATACCGTGCAAACCATTCCGCCGCCGCAAGCCGCCAGTGTGATCAATGCCAGTGTGATTATCGAATCTGTGGCACCGCCAGCGCCAGCAGTTCAAAAGCCAGAGCCACTCAAGCCAGAGCCCGTTAAAGTACCGCCTAAACCGGTTGAGCAAATACCTCCTCCCGTGCAAAATACGGTGGCTGTTGAGCATTCTAAACCAAAGCCGGTTGAAAAACCGAAGCCAAAACCAGTTGAGAAACCAAAACCTAAGCCAGTGGTAAAATCAAAGCCGAAGCCGGTAGAGAAGCCAAAGCCGAAGCCTATTGCTAAACCGGTTGCTAAACCGGTAGAAAAGCCAAAACCTGTCAAAACGCCACCTAAAAAAACCGTGGATGACAAAAAAGTACGGCTCGCCGCTCAGCAAAAAGCCGATGCCGCAAAAAAATTGCAGCAAATGGCGTTGTCCAGTTTACAAACTTCGGCAGATCAACTGCAGGCGCAGCAAGCCAATCAGCAGCGATTGCTGACGCTAAGAGACCAATATATGGCATTGATCCAACAAACCATTCGTGCTAATTGGATTAACCCATTGCCGGACAGTCCATTGGAAGTAACGTTGCAAGTGCAATTGGATCTTCAAGGTAATGTACTTTCTGTGGTAATATCACAGTCTAGTGGTAATGTGATATTTGATCGGCAAGTGGTGTTTGCGGTGAATAAATCGTCACCGTTACCGTTGCCAGATGATAAAGACTTACGTGCTGAATTTTCTACCATCAATTTAACTTTTTCGGGTAATGCGCAATGAATAAAATGAAACCGTATGGATATAAAAGTATTTTTATAGTGGCATTGCTGCTGTTATGCCAGCCGGTATTTGCCGTGTTAAGTATTAATATTGTGCAGGGCGTGGATAAGCCTTATCCGATTGCCATTGTACCTTTTGGTACCGGTGGTATTGAGTCGGTTATCGCCAGTGACCTTACCATGTCCGGGCAATTTGCGGTGATGCCGACCAGTCAATTGCCACAGCAACCGCATAGTGCCAGCGCGGTGCAATGGTCATCGTGGCAGGCCGTCAATCATGATTTGGAATTTATTGTGGTGGGTAATGTCAGCCCAGGCTCGCAACCCGGAACTTACCATGTGATGTATCAACTGGTGAGCATGTTGGGGCATCGATCGTTGATGGGTAAACAGTTTAGCAATATTCCGTCCTCACAGTTGCGCAGCCTGGCGCATTTTATCAGTGATCAAATCTATCAAACCATTACTGGTGTGCGCGGTATTTTTTCAACGCGCTTGGCCTATGTTGACGTTAGTAATCCGGTGGCATCAAAGCCAGTGTTTCGTTTAATGATTGCCGATGCCGATGGTCACAACCCCAGAATGTTGTTACAACAGGTTGATAACCCGATCGCTTCACCGATTTGGTCGCCCGATGGTAAACAGTTGGCTTATGTTAGCTATTTGCACAATCGTATGACCATCTATGCCATTACCCTGGCAACGGGGCAACGCCAAGTAATCGCAAGTTATCAGGGCATTAACAGTGCGCCGGATTGGTCGCCGGATGGTAATACCATGGCCATGGCGTTATCCAAGGGTGATGGTTCGCAAACCAATTTGTATCTGATGAACATCCGTACACGCCAGCTAACCCAGTTGACCAATTTTGCCACCAATACTTCACCACGATTTTCGCCTGATGGTAAGCAACTGGTGTTTACCTCGGATCGTAGTGGTCAACCGCAAATCTATCAAATGGATCTGGCCTCGCATCAGGTGACGCGTTTGACTTTCCAAGGGTTGAAAAATTTCAGTGCAGACTATACACCCGATGGCAAAACCATTGTGTTTATGTACCAAGCTTCGGGTGACAGTTCGATTTGTCTGGCGGCGCTGAATATTGCTACGGGGCAGATGTCGGTACTTACCAATGGAACGCTTGACAAATCGCCTAGTATCGCGCCAAATGGGCAGATGGTGGTGTATGCCAACTATGATGGTGCTAACGGCAGTTTAGCCGAGACTTCCATTAACGGCAAAATTCACTTACAATTGCCCGAGGCGCAAGGTTCAGTGCAATCGCCAGCGTGGTCACCATTTTTAACGCAATAACCAGTTTAATTAAATAAGGGAGCAAAATAGTATGAAAAGAACTTATCAGGTATTGATCGCTGCGGCAGTGATTGCCGTATTGGCAGGGTGTTCATCGCCTAAATACAAAAGCAATATGGGTGGCGATGCGAATGCTAATGGCGCCAATGGCACCGAAACCAGTGGGGTGGGTGGTGCTGATCAATTCAATGGTCAAGGCATGTCATCTGATGGTGGTATGAGCACATTATCTGCAGATGATCAGGCACAGGTAGCAGCGCTCAGTAAAATTGTTTATTTCGCGTTTGACAGCAATAAATTAGATGCAGCGGGTACTACCGTTGCAAGTGCTAATGCGTCATTTTTGTTAAAGCACCCCAATATCTCCGTGTTATTGGCTGGTCACGCCGATCCACGGGGTAGCCAGGAATATAATTTCCACTTGGGTGAACGTCGTGCAGATGCGGTAAAAGATTATTTTATGCAACAAGGTGTTGCGGCTTCGCAGATCTGTACCGTTAGCTATGGTGATTTGAAGCCAGCAGCGTCTCCTGCCAGCATGGGGGGCAACTGGAAAAAAGCCTATCAATTAGACCGTCGTGTTGAGGTTCAATATGGCCAAGGCTGCCAAACAGGCGCCGCTGCACCTGTTGCTGCATCTGCAAATGGAGCTTTATAGGCCATGCAGAAGCGACGGGTTGCTTTGCTCGGGGCGTGCGTGCTTAGCGCGTGCGCCGTCATGCCGATGGTTGTATATGCGGATGCGACGAGTCAAAACGCAGTAACCGCCCATTTAACCACAGAGCAACGTCTGGCACGTCTGGAAAATCAGATGTCTTACTACCAAACGTTAACTGGGTCCTTGAGCAAACAGCAAACACAGCTTAGTTCGTTGCAAGGGCAGTTAGAAAATGTGCAGAGCCAATTAACGGCAGCACAGCAAGCCCAACAAGGGTTGGCTTCGTTGACGCAACGTCTGTCTGCGCTTGAAGCACAGGTTAAAGCGTTACAAACCGGGCAAACCACTGCGAGCAACAAATCAACAACGGTGACTTCTGGTGCTAAAAGTGATACCAAAGCCACTGCTTTGTATCAAAATGCCTACAGCCAATTAATGAAAAAACATTACCTGGATGCTGGCCACCTGTTTAGTCAATATATCAGAGATTACCCCAAAGGTGCGCGTATTGGTGAGTCCTATTATTGGCGAGGTCAGTTATATTTGGCGCAAGGTCAGCCCGATAAGGCGACGCAAGATTTTCGTCGTGCCAGTGATTATCCCAATAATACCAAGGCACCGGATACCATGTTGCAATTGGGTGTGATTTATCAAACCAATGGCGATTCTGCCCATGCCAAGCAACTGTTTCAGAAAGTAATAGCCAATTATCCGGGAACCGTCGCTGCTAAAAATGCGCAGCAACATCTTACGAGTCTAACACCCTCGAGCCCTTAACTAATTAGAACTCAATTTTTAAAACCGGTTTTAACGGTTTTACTTTGAAGCATTAACCCGCCAAGCGCATGCCGTTATCAAAACCCAATTGGCTATAAAAAGCGATGATATGATCATTTTCATAAAGTGTTTCATCGTTTAATAATGTTTCGTCGATAGATTGGCTGGATGCCTTTTGGCGACTATCGTTTTTTAAGGTCAATTCCATCGCAATCACGGCATTTTTTAGGCCTACATTGTCCGCGTCAAATTCAGCAACGCCTTTTAAGATTTCAACCAAATCTGCGGCGGTGATGCTGGTATCGTCTAGTAAATCAATCACCAAGTCAGCATCGATCAAATACCAGCTGTCCATATGGTTTTCCAGCAGGGTTTTGATTTTTTGCAAATGATCGCCTGGCATTTGGGTTAACAATTGGCGGTAGTGTTTTACGGAGGTATTCATTAATATTCCTTAGTTGAGGGTTTAGTAAGATTATTTAGCGGTTATTGGCAAAGTAACATTCTGCAGCTAACAAGCGGTCATTTTCTTCCATGGCTAAATTATTTTCCAACGATCTGGCCAAACGTATCATCATTTCTACCGTGATGTCCCGGCCATTGTCTGTAGCGCGTTGTACCAAATCTTTAATGATGTCTAACGGTAAGCGAATGGTTAATTCTGGATTTTCTGGGTTCAGGGTAATGTTGTATGTTTTCATGTGTGCTCCTTGGCAAACTTCAATTTATTACTTAGCGTTTTAAAGTGTGCCTATCAGACCACAGTCAACTTTGTGAAAAAATTACTATCTTTGGTGGGCAATAAGAGGATTGTATTTTTGGGGGTAAAAAAATACCCAAAATCAATTGATCTGGTTTTTTTTACCCAGTAACAACTGTTCCAGTTCAGCGAGTGAAGACACCTGATTGCGCCGCGTGGTGTGGGTAAGTTTTTATGAGGATTTAATTACAATGGCCAATCGGCTAGCATCAACACCAGGTACTTTGAGTGCGTAAGGTGTTGTGGTTAAACCTTGCTGTGCTAATAACTGCAATTCGTGTTCGGGTAATTGTCCTTTCATCGCCAGCCAGATGCCTTGTGGCGCTAATAAGTGTTTGGTGAGCGCAACCATTTCAATCAAATCGCTAAACGCACGCGTGGTGATGGTGTCAAATGTTTGTTCTGGTTGATATTGCTCAACCCGTGACTGAATGACTTCAATATTGGTCAAGCCAAGCTGATGTTGTACGTGCGTTAGGAAGCGCGTTTTTTTGCCATTGCTGTCGAGCAAGGTAAAATGATGTTCGGGTTTGGCGATGGCCAGTGGAATGCCGGGTAAGCCAGCACCAGTGCCAACATCCAAGTGGTGGGTGCCGTGCAGGTAAGGTAAAATGCTTAAGCTGTCGAGCAGATGCAATGGCAGCATTTGTTTGGGGTCGCGGATCGCGGTGAGGTTGTAGGCTTTATTCCATTTATTGAGTAGCGTTAAATAGTCCAGCAGTTTTTGTTGCTGGATGTCGGTAAGATCAATGGTTAAGGCAGCAAGGCCAGTTTTTAACGCAGCGAGCATGAAAGATCCTCAAATAAAAATTATTCTAAAGCTTATCACATTTTATTTGCTTTGCCACGGCTGCTTGGTAAGGAGGGCTAACATCACCTCTTAACGCCATGGCGAAGTTGCGGTATGATAGCAACCTATTGCAAAAGATAATCAGAGGCACTATGAAAACCGATTCTCAACATTTACGCCAATTATTTACCGATTTCTTTAAAAATAAAGGTCATCACGTGGTTTCCAGCAGTTCGCTGGTGCCGGGCAATGACCCGACGTTATTGTTCACCAACGCGGGGATGGTGCAATTTAAAGATACTTTTTTGGGAACGGAAAAGCGTGCTTATAACCGCGCGACGACCATACAGCGCTGCGTGCGAGCGGGTGGTAAGCATAATGATTTGGATAATGTCGGTTATACTGCGCGGCATCATACCTTTTTTGAAATGATGGGTAATTTTAGCTTTGGTGAT
This sequence comes from Thiotrichales bacterium, assembly GCA_947478525.1. Taxonomy (GTDB): domain Bacteria; phylum Pseudomonadota; class Gammaproteobacteria; order Francisellales; family CACEW01; genus CANJVU01. The sequence continues at coordinate 214,078 of CANJVU010000001.1, read as the reverse complement.
TACTTTAAACGTGAAGCGATTCAATACGCTTGGGAATTTTTGACGGATGTGTTGAAGCTGCCGAAAGAAAAATTATGGATCACCATTTTTGAAGAAGATCAAGAAGCTGAGGCGATTTGGTTGAAAGAGATTGGGATTGATCCGAATCGTTTTTCGCGTATTGGCGCCAAAGATAATTTTTGGTCAATGGGTGACACAGGTCCCTGTGGGCCGTGTACGGAAATTTTTTATGATCACGGTGCAGAAATCGCCGGCGGTCCGCCAGGCTCACCCGATGCTGATGGCGACCGTTACATTGAAATCTGGAACCTGGTGTTTATGCAATATAATCGTGATGCAGCAGGCACTTTGCATCCGTTGCCCAAACCATCGGTTGATACCGGCATGGGCTTGGAGCGCTTGGCAGCGGTGGTGCAGGGCGTACATGATAATTATGATATTGATACCTTCAAGCATTTAATTGCGGCGGTGGCGAAGCTGGCGAATACCCAAGATTTGCACCATAAATCGTTGCGCGTAATTGCCGATCATATTCGTTCCAGTGCATTTTTAATTGTCGATGGCGTATTGCCGTCGAACGAAGGGCGTGGTTATGTGCTGCGCCGTATTATCCGTCGTGCCATTCGTCATGGTCATCAACTGGGTGTCACGCAAGCATTTTTCTCGAGGCTGGTGCAGCCATTGGTAGAGGTGATGGGTAAAGCCTATCCGGAATTGACCAAAGCTGCATCGAATGTTGAAAGCATATTATTGCGTGAGGAGCAGCAATTTAGCAAAACGCTGGATCAAGGATTGTTGATTTTAAAAGAGAGTCTTGCAAAGTTGAAAGGTACCGTGATTCCAGGCGAAACGGTTTTTAAATTGTATGACACCTACGGTTTTCCTGTCGATTTAACGGGAGATATCGCGCGTGAGCACAATTTAACGCTGGATATCGAAGGCTTTGAAAAGTGTATGGAACAACAGCGTGAACGCGCCCGGTCAGCAGGTAAATTCGCTATGGATTATAACGCCACGCCGAAAGTGGATTGTGATACTAAGTTTGTTGGCTATGGTCAGCTGTTTGAAACCGCAGAAGTCGAATCGTTGCTGCATGATAATACCGTGGTTAAAGCATTAGCGTCAGGTCAAGCGGGTATTGTTGTTTTACCTGTGTCGCCATTTTACGCGGAATCCGGCGGACAGGTCGGTGATCAAGGCGTACTGGCGTTTTCTGGTGGTGAATTTGTGGTGCAGGATACCCAAAAACAAGGCAATGCCGTGCTGCATGTCGGTTATGTGCAATCCGGTGAATTAAAAATTGGTATGTTAGTGGAGGCGCATGTTGACGAAACGTTGCGTCGTCAAACCGCGGCTAATCACTCCGCGACGCATTTATTACATGCGGCGATGCAAAAAATATTGGGCAGTCACGTTGAGCAAAAAGGTTCACTGGTGAATGCCGAGCGTCTGCGTTTTGACTTTTCGCATCACAGCCCATTGACCACGCAAGAATGGGTAGCCATTGAACAGCTGGTCAACGAACAAGTGCGTGCCAATTGGTTGGTTGAAACCGTGGTCACTACGCCTGACGAAGCCAAAAAAATGGGCGCGATGGCCTTGTTTGGTGAGAAATATGGTGATCAAGTGCGCGTGTTGCGTATGGGGGGATTCTCCAGTGAGTTGTGTGGTGGGACTCACGTCCAGCGTACGGGTGAGATTGGTTTATTTAAACTGGTGCTCACGGGCAGCGTGGCTTCAGGAATCCGGCGTATTGAAGCGATGACTGGCGCCGGGGCATTGCAATGGATTCAAGAAACCGAACAGCTCACTCAATCGGCAATGTCATTGTTAAATGCGGGTCGTACTGATTTGTTGGCACGGATTGAAAGCGCGATGCAAAAGCAAAAACAATTGGAACATGAGATTGATCAGCTCAAATCTAAATTGGCACAGCATGCTGGTAATGAATTGGCTGCTCATGTCAAAAACGTTAAAGACTTTCAAGTGCTGGCGGCAGAAGTGCCGGGTGTTGATGCCAAAGCCTTGCGTGAATTGGTCGAACAGTGGAAAACCAAGCTTGGTCGCGGTATTGTGGTGTTGGCAAGTGTGGATCAAGGCAAAGTGTCCTTAGTCGCTGGCGTAACCAAAGATTTAGTTGCGCAATATTCTGCGGGTGACATCGTGGGCAAGTTGGCGCAGCAAGTTGGCGGCAAAGGTGGTGGTCGTGCTGATCTGGCGCAGGCGGGGGGTGTGCATCCAGAGCGCCTGGCGCAGGCTTTAATGGGCATTGGATCGCTGTTATAGTATCCAGAAAGTTCAAAAAATAATAAATAACACTTGTATTATATCCTTGTTGTGCTAATATATGTCTTGATCGGGTGTAAAGCGATCACGACCTTTTAACAACAATCAAGGAGAACGTATGGGTTACTATGTACAAATAGAATCAACCAACAATGGTTTTTTGACCAACAAGTGTGGAACCAAAGATGTAGCAGACCGTGCACAAAATACTTCAAGCGAAACTGCTGGAAATAATTTTGCACGCGTGAACAGCTTTAAATTTGACTTGTTTCAGCCACATAACTTAGGTGGTGCTGCAACTGGTTCATCTTCGCCATTTTTGCAATCTGTTGAAATCATGATGGATGACTTTGAAACGGTTATGCCGGTTTCATTGAACACCATTAATGGACATGATCGCATTAAAACATTGACGCTGAACCTTACCGGCAGACGTGACAACAAAGAAACCTTGTTGCAACAATATGTGATGGACGATGGTATCTTGACCACGGTTGAGCACATTGTTCCTGATCAACGTGACGCCCAAGCGCAAAGTCATCGCGGCCAAATCCGCTTGAAATTGAGCTTCCAAAAAGTGACCGTGAGCGATAAGATCACGAACTCACAAGGCGTTATGCAAACTGTTGCGGCGTAATGTGAACGATCATGAAGCAGCTTCGCCTTTCGAGTAATGCCATTACCCATCCGGGCCATGTCCGTCCCAAAAACGAAGACAGCTACCTATTGCAGGGAGAAGTCGGTATTTGGATGGTGGCTGACGGTATGGGTGGGCATGCTCAGGGTGATTATGCAAGTGCAAGAGTCACTGAACCCATCAGCGTCGCGCAGCCATTCACTTCCTTGGAAGAGGGCGTTCGCTGTGTCAGGCAGGCAATACACGAGCGCCATCAGAACCTTTTGGACTATGCGTCACAGCAAGGCCTAAAGACGGTGTGTGGATGTACGGTGGTGTCGCTGGTGGTCTTCGGTGATCAGGCATGTTTATTATGGGCAGGTGATAGCCGCGGCTATCACTTTGTCCGTTCTAATCAACAATTACAACAAAAAACCATTGACCATACGTATATTGCCGAATTGGTGAATAATGGTGGGCTAAGCATGAAGCAAGCGCATCAACACCCCTACGCGGGAATGATCACGCGCGCAGTAGGTATGGCCAATGCTTTTGAGATTGATGAAGTTTATTTGGATTTATCTGCCGGTGAGCGGTTTTTGTTATGTAGCGATGGGTTGTATAATGAGCTTTCAGAATTCGAGATTCGAGATTGCTTGCATCAAGGCGAGCGTCCGGGTGAAACCTGTCGAGCCTTGTTAACGCAGGTATTGGCAAAACCTGCTAGAGATAATGTCACGATATTAATTGTGGATATCGGCGATGGCTAACATCATTTTTACACCACCCCTAGAAACGACGATGTCGACTTTGCAAGGTCAGCGTGTCCTGAATAACCGTTTTCAATTACAGGAAATGGTGGGTAGCGGTGGTATGGGAGTGGTATATCGCGGTATCGATCGGAAAACCCAACAAGAAGTGGCTATCAAGTTATTAAATTATGAAATGTCGGATGTTCCAGAAGCAAAATTGGCCTTGGAGCGTGAGGCACGTAAAGAACAACAATGCCAACATCCCAATTTAATCAAGACCTTTGGGTTTTATCAAGAAGTCGATGCGGGTTATAAAGTGATGGAGTATCTGAAAGGTAATTCCCTTAAGCGAGTAATGCAGGAATTTAAATTACATCGCGTGACAGTTAAAGGTAAAGTATTACAAGAAATCTTGCAGATTATACGTCAAATGTTGATGGGGTTAAGCGAAATGCATGGACGAGGGTTGGTGCATTCTGATATCAAACCCAGTAATGTGATTATTTTGCCCTCAGGCCAGGTTAAGCTGTTTGATTTTGGGATTGTGCGTAGTGTACATAATCCAGCGGTGGCAAGAACTACGCAAACTCCAGCCAACGAGGCATCTATTTTTGATCCAACAACCGTTGCTGCGTTTACCCCTGTTTATGCCAGTTTTGAAATGTTGACGGGGCTGAGTCCTTCCCAAAGTGACGATGTTTATGCGGTGGGATGTATTTTATTTGAATTGCTTTCAGGGGTGCACCCTTATCACCGTGTTAGTGCGACTGAAGCGGTTGAAAATAACATGACCTGTCAATGTCCCAAGGGATTGAAATCGTCGTTATGGGATGTATTAAAGCCAGCCGTGGCGTTGAGAAAAATCGATCGTTATCCGTCGGCAGCTGAATTCTTGGCAGCGTTGGATGCGGTGCAAAAACGCAAACGATTTTGGTTTTTTTAAAGTATATTTATTCATTTTGCCAAATAAAAAAGGCACCCGAAGGTGCCTTTTAATTAGAGTTAATCGCTTAACCCAATTTTTCTTTAATTCTCGCTGCACGGCCAGTAAGGTCACGCAAGTAATACAATTTTGCTTTGCGGACATCGCCGCGACGTATCAATTTGATTTCGCCGATTAATGGGCTATGGGTTTGGAATACGCGTTCTACGTATTGACCCGAAGCAAATTTGCGCAAAGTAAATGCAGAGTTTAAGCCGCGGTTACGTTTTGCGATAACAACACCTTCAAAGGCTTGTAAGCGTTCACGATCACCTTCTTTCACTTTGGTTTGTACGATCAAGGTATCACCAGGCGCAAAGACTGGGATATTTTGTTTCATTTGGTCTTTTTCGACCGCTTCAACTAATTTGTACATGGTTTTACTCACTTTATCTTTCCAGAAAACACGGCATTGTACCTGAAAAAATGGAAATGCTCAAATAGAAAAATACAAGAAATGCAAAAATTATTTATTAAGAGCCACTGCCGGTTGTCGGAATGCCCAAAATTCTCACCGCGCTATTGGCAATGGTTGCAAATACGGGTGCTGAGGCCATGGCGCCCTGATGGTAAATGTAGCCTTTTTGCGGATTGGTAATGTGCACTGCGATTACCAGGCGCGGATGGTCTGCTGGTACCATGCCCACAAACATGGCGTTATAGCGGTCTTGATAATAACCGCCTGCCTTTGCAATATTAGAAGTGCCCGTTTTGCCAGCGACTGTAAAGGCTTTAATATTGGCGCGCGTACCTGTTCCTCCCGCTTGTACTACCGTGCGTAACATTTGACGCATTTCTTCGGCAGTTTTTTCTGACATAATGCGTACACCTTGTGGTGGCGTATCACTTTTGATGAACGTTAATGGATGGAGCGTGCCGCCATTCGCAATGGCTGAGTAGGCGCGAGCCAGTTGCAGAGTAGTTGCAGCGATATGATAGCCAAATGCCATGTTGTCAAATTCTAAGGCCGACAGGCTCTTGAGCGGGTGAAGGATTCCGCGTGCTTCACCTGGGAAATGTGCGCCGGTGAGTGTGCCAAACCCCGCGCTGGTAATCATATTGTAGGTATATTCGCGGGGTTGCGAAAATACGATTTTGGTAATGCCGACGTCGCTCGAATATTTCAGCACTTCAGTAACATTAATCAGTCCATGCGTATGATCGTCATTCATGCGGTGTCCGCCTACTACTACCCAGCCTGGGCGTGTATCAACCGGCGTATCTGGTGTATATTTGCCATGTTCTAATGCGCCCGCAATGGTGAAGGTTTTGACGGTGGAGCCAGGTTCAAAAATATCGGTAATGGCACGATCTTTAACATTAGGTCCAACACGTTCACTAGGGTTGTTGGGGTTGTAGCTTGGATAACTGACTGCTGCCAGTATTTGGCCATTCGAGGGGTCGACAATGGCAACAGAACCATTATCGGCATTCAGGAACTCGACTTGTTGTTTCAGCGCCTCATAAGCAATATATTGTAAGCGACTATCAACGCTCAGAGTGACATCTGTACCACTTTTGGCAGGCGTAATGATTTGCTGAATACCCAACACTTTGCCTTTTGCGGTGCGCAGTACTGCTTCGCGGCCTTGTGTGGCGCCAATAATGGGCTCCAGTGCCATTTCCAGACCATCCTGGCCTTTGTTGTTATTGTCAGTAAAACCGACCACTTGAGCCAGCGGAGCGCCCATCGGATAATAGGTTTGATAGTGTGTTTCAGCGTATATTCCGGGAACACGCATATCTACAATTGATTGCATCTGCGCAGGAGGTAAATCTTGTGTGAGTTGTATATAGCGAGAGTTGGGGCGGGCGTTGAGCATTTTTTGCAGTTGTGGCAATCCAATGCCTAGCGCAGGATTTTGTGCCAGCAGTGCAATTTTATCGGGGAACATCAATAGGGTTTTTGGATCGCCAACGATATCATAAATTGGTGCACTGACCGCTAAGGGTACGCCATTGCGGTCGAGCAGCATGCCGCGAATGGCAGGAATTTGGCGATAATGAACCGATTCATAATCTCCTTGGTTTATTAAAAATGAGTCGTTAAAAGTGTCCAGATACAGTAAACGTAAAAATACCGCCAGGGCAAGTAGCGATAGAATCACCAGAATAATGATGAATCGTTTGCGACAGAAGGGAAAGGTTTTCATGTGAAAATGCGCTTAAGAAACACTTGAAAAGAATTGTAGCAGCAAATATCCGCTTACACCAGTTGTGTCTGTAGCCAGTGTGCAATGTCTTGTAGTAGCAACGTTTGTTGCGGAAATAATGGCGCTAAACTGAGTGCAATATCACGCAAGCTTTGACCGGAACAAGCCGCGTTAATGAAACGGTTTTGCAGTGTTTCAATTAAGTCAGGATACAAGCAGTCAGAATAGATCGCAGCCTCTGTAATTTTGGCTTGATCAAATTGTAGTTGTAGGGTGATTTCACCCCATGCAAAGCGTTGGTTTAATTGCAGATCAAACGGTAGGCTTTTGCCAAAACGCCAATCCCAATCGCTGTATTCTTGATAACGCGCCATTAGCGATGGTTGGGTTTTTAATTGAGCTTCATCCAATGTTTCAATAAATCCCATATGCTGGTAATAATCGAAGAAAGTATTGATCAGGGTTTCGCATAGCACATCATGAGAAAGGGCGGGGTTGATTTCTGTTAAGTTCATCACTCGTGAGCGTACTGATGCTACGCCTTTGGATTGCAGCTTTAATTTACTGGGATGTAGGTAATTACGCAGCTGTTCTAAATTGGTGTTTAATAGTAAGGTGCCATGATGAAACGCTTTATCGCTGTTTTGACGAAAAGCGCTGCCAGAAATTTTGCGCGGTTGACCTTCATTGTCATTGATGCAAATATCATTTCTGCCTGATGCATAGGCATTAATGCCAAAAGAATTGAGCGTCTGCGTCACCAGGGTTAAATTGTTATCTTTATGATAATTGCTCAAGGGCGAAATAAAAGTGAAATTGGTGTTGCCCAGGTCGTGAAATACCGTGCCACCGCCACTTTGACGGCGCGCCAGCAAGACATCATCTTCAACCATTTTGGCCAGATTGCATTCTGCCCAGGGGTTTTGCGCACGGCCAATCACCACACAGGGTTGATTGCGCCATAAAAATAAAATTTGCTGATCGAGCGGGGCTCGCTGAAACAACCAATCTTCCGTGGCCAGATTGAACCACGGATTATGGGTGTTTGAGAGATAAATATGCGTGCGCATTATTCAGTTTTATTGCCTTCGATGCTTTCTAAAGAAGGTACGCCGACGGTATTGAAGCCACAGTCGACATAGGTTACTTCACCGGTGATGCCTGATGCCAAGTCAGAACAGAGGAACGCCACCACGTTGCCAACTTCTTCTGCCGTAACATTGCGGCGTAAGGGCGCCACTTTGGAATTGTAGTCAAGCATTTTGCGGAAACCGCTGATGCCAGACGCTGCCAAGGTGCGAATGGGTCCTGCAGAAATGGCGTTGACGCGAATGCCTTCTGGCCCCAAGCTTTGCGCAGTATAGCGCATGGTGGATTCCAGGCTGGCTTTGGCCGGGCCCATGGTGTTGTAGTTATGAATGACGCGCTCAGAACCCAAATAGGTGAGGGTAGCGATAGCAGCCTTGCGACCTTTCATTAACGGGCGAAATGCTTTAGCCATGGCGCAGAAACTGTAGGCGCTGATATCGTGGGCAATGCGAAAACCTTCGCGGCTGACATTATTAATAAAGTCACCATCCAGCTGATCAGCGGGGGCAAAAGCGATGGAGTGAATTAAAATATCAATACCATCCCAGATTTTATTGACTGATTTGGCCAGTTGGTCAATTTCCTGATCGCTGCCAACATCGCAGGGTAAAACGGCTACTGGATTAAAATCTGCGGCTAATTTTATCACGCGGTCCTTAAAGCCATCGCCCGCATAAGTGAAAATAATTTCCGCGCCTTCGCGGTGTAATGCTTCGGCGATGCCATAAGCGATCGAACGGTTACTCATCACGCCCGTCAGTACGGCACGTTTACCTGTTAAAAATCCCATAAAGTACTCCCTGTTGTTTTATTTAATCTGTTTCAATCCGCCCATATACTGATGCAAAACGTCTGGGATCACAATGCTGCCATCCGCCTGTTGGTAATTTTCCATCACTGCAATTAAGGTGCGACCTACTGCCAATCCAGAACCGTTGAGGGTGTGAATAAACTCAGTTTTCCCCGTTTCTGGATTACGCCAGCGCGCTTGCATGCGGCGTGCCTGGAAGTCACCACAATTGCTACACGATGAAATTTCACGATAGGTGTTTTGTCCGGGCAGCCAGACTTCCAGGTCGTAGGTTTTTGCGGATGAAAACCCGGTATCGCCACTGCATAAGAGTAATTTGCGATAGGGTAAGTTCAATTTTTGCAGAATGGTTTCGGCATGACCGGTCAATTGTTCATGAATGGCTTGTGAATCTTGCGGGCGCACCAACTGTACCAATTCGACCTTATCAAATTGATGCTGGCGAATCATGCCTTTGGTGTCTTTGCCATAAGAACCCGCTTCGCTGCGAAAACACGGCGTATGCGCAGTTAAGCGCATGGGTAATTGTTCAGGTGCCAAAATACTGTCACGTGCCAGATTGGTCAGCGCAATTTCGGCAGTAGAAATCAGCCCTAGATCTTGCTCGCCTTTCATCATAAAAAAATCTTCGGCAAATTTGGGTAACTGACCGGTGCCATAAAAGCAATGGCTTTTGACCAGGTAGGGCACATACATTTCTTGATAACCATGCTGTTGTGTATGTGTGTCCAGCATAAATTGTGCCAAGGCGCGATGCAGTCGTGCTAAGCCATTGGCCAGCACCACAAAGCGTGCACCGGACAGTTTGGCGGCGGCTTCAAAATCCATTTGTTTGAGTTGTTCGCCCAGGGCAATATGATCTTTTGGGGTAAAACTAAAGGAAGCAGGGGCACCCCAACGAGAGACTTCTTTGTTAAGGGTTTCATCGCTGCCCACAGGTACGCTCTCATCCAATATATTGGGCAAGTTCAACATAAATTGCTCAATCTTGGTTTGTAATTCTGACAATTCTGTTTCACCTGTTTTCAATTCGTCGCCAAGCCCGTTTACTTGAGCCATCAATACATCGGTATTTTCTCCTTTGGCTTTGGCTTGGCCGATTCCTTTGGATAGTGTGTTGCGTTGCTGCTGCAGTTCTTGGGTTTTAACCTGCAAGCCTTTGCGTTGTTGTTCCAGTTGATTGAAGGTATTTACATCCAATGTGAACTTTCGTTTGGCCAATTGAGTTGCTACGGTATTGATGTCATCGCGCAGTAATTTGATGTCTAGCATAATGTTTCCGTCTTGTCATCGTTCACCGAACTATATATAAAAAGCGGATTTCAGGCAAGCGTAAACAATAGCTTCATGCAGCAGGCGCTGCACCGTTGTTGTTATGTTGATTTTTTTCTTGCGCATGGTTAAGAAAACGATTGAGCACTGCTGTGCGATCATTTATTAAGGGGTGGGGGTTGTTATTGCGTGGTGCATTATTGATCTGCTTTGCAGTTTGATTATTGGGTAGCATAGATTTAGCGATTGCTGGTTTTGGTGGTGGCGCGCTCGGTTCTGAAGGAGGTGCGCTGGGCTCTGCAAGTGTTTCAGGTGTTGAGGTCAAGCTAAAGGGGCTGCTGATGGTGTTGGGGATGTGGGTGGCACTGAGCTGGGTAAGTTTGACGGGGGTTTCAGCTGCATCTGTATTTTCGTTGGCGCGTTTTTTTTCTGTTATCGGTGATTTATGTTTGGTCGCCACATCAACCTTTTCTGCTATGGGTTTAGAAGGTTTTTCCAGTGCGATCATTTTTTCCAGTAACGCCTGTTCGATCATCACCACCATTTCTTGTGCGCGCATTTTTTCGAGCAAATGACTTAAGGTCCATTCATCATCACAACCGACTCTCACTTGATTTTTTTCAAAATGGATATAAGCCAGGCTGGCCAGGATCGGTAGCATGATTTCGCGTGCGGTAGAGGGAAAAGCAACAGCAATTCTGCAGAAACCCTGGCTGACGACAATGCCATAACGATTTACTTTGGGGAAAGCCACCGTGACACTGCCATCGTCGTGTAAGGCAACGGGTATCGCTGCGTTGTGAAGGTCGCTGTGTTCAGTGTTGGCATCAGCGTATAATTGGGCGCGCAGCTGAGCATCGCGATGCAAGGCGCGATAGAGTTCTTCAAAGTGTTTAAAATTGGATGTTGCGCCTTGAATCAGGACGCGAATTAGGCCGGTGGTTTCTTCATGTTGGATGACGGTGGAAAAGGGCGCTTGCATAAGGGGGGTAATTCATTTTGATTATCGAGGTGAAGCGATTATACTAGATTTTTCAAGCTTATGTAGGGAAATCATGTGCGCATCGCGTTAGGGGTGGAATATTGTGGAACGCATTATCAAGGCTGGCAATGGCAGTCAAGTGGTCGTACGGTGCAGCAAACGTTAGAAGATGCATTGGCATTGGTCGCTAAAACGCCGATTTCAACCCTTTGTGCCGGGCGTACTGATGCCGGTGTACATGCGCGGGAACAAGTGGTGCATTTTGATACCGAGGTGGTGCGCAGCGAAAAAGCCTGGACTATGGGTGCCAATACCACTTTGCCTCATAGTATTCGGGTACTGTGGGCAAAGCAGGTGTCAGATGATTTTCATGCTCGTCGATCGGCCATTGCGCGCAGTTATCAGTACATTATCAATAACCGCAGTGTGCGTCCGGCGATTGAATATCACCAACACACCTGGCATTACTCGAAGCTGGATGCGGAGTTAATGCATCAGGCAGCGCAGCATTTTCTGGGGGAGCAAGATTTTACGAGCTTTCGTGCTGCGGGGTGTCAGTCGCACACGCCTATGCGCAATGTGCATAAAGTCTCTGTGCACCGTGAGGGTGACTTGGTTATCGTTAACATTACTGCCAATGCTTTCTTGCATCATATGGTGCGTAATATCGTCGGTGCATTATTTCAAGTTGGCGAGGGTCGTCAGTTACCGGAGTGGATTCGTCAAGTATTAGATCAAAAAGATCGGCGATTGTCTGGTGTCACTGCGCCACCCAATGGCTTGTATTTAATGAAGGTCGAATATCCTCGTGATATAATTACCGTGTAAAGAAGGAGATGGCATTATGTTGGCAGATACCTATCAAGCTAAAATCGATCAATTCTGGCCAAAACGCACACCTGAAAGATTGACCGTGGATGACACTGAATTTTACCGCGATAAAATCAAGCGCTTGTTGCGTGAGAAAGACGCGGTGATTGTGGCGCACTATTATGTCGATGCGGAAATCCAAAAGCTCGCTGATGAAACCGGCGGCGTGGTGGCTGATTCGTTAGAAATGGCGAAGTTCGGTGCGCGCCATTCTGCAAAAACGTTGATCGTTGCCGGCGTGCGCTTTATGGGTGAAACGGCGAAAATTTTAAGCCCAGAAAAAACTGTTTTAATGCCAACCCTGCAAGCAGAATGTTCATTGGATTTAACCTGTGAACCGCAAGCCTTTGCAGAATTTTGTCAACAACATCCTGAGCGTACTGTGGTGGTCTATGCCAATACCTCAGCAGCAGTGAAAGCGCTGGCAGATTGGGTGGTAACGTCCAGTGTGGCGTTGGAGATTGTTGATTATCTGGATAGCCAGGGTAAAAAAATCCTGTGGGCGCCGGATAAGCACTTAGGGCGCTGGATTCAACAGCAAACTGGTGCGGATATGTTGTTGTGGGAGGGTGCCTGCATCGTGCATGATGAGTTTAAAGCCAATGCACTAGCAGCGTTAAAGCAGCAATACCCTGATGCTGCCATATTGGTGCACCCAGAATCGCCCGAAGCCGTGGTCAATATGGCCGATGCAGTAGGTTCTACTTCACAGTTGTTAAAGGCCAGCCAAACCTTGCCGAATCAACAATTTATCGTGGCAACTGACAATGGCATTCTTTATAAAATGCGTTTAGCCTCACCTCATAAAACCTTTATCGAAGCGCCGACCGGTGGTCAAGGTGCTACCTGTAAAAGCTGTGCCCATTGCCCGTGGATGGCGATGAACAGTTTGAAAAATCTGGCTGAATCGTTGGAGCAGGGCAGTAATGAAGTGCTGGTGCCCGAAGACATTCGTCAAAAAGCCTTGATTCCGTTGCAACGCATGGTTGACTTCAAGAAACCGTAGGATGGATTAGCGCAAAGTGTGTAATCCACCATGCCGGGATTCCCGTCTTCGCGGGAATGACCGCTATGAATGACTCAACAATCCCTTAAACATTGCCCCAATCCCTTGCGCGGTGTTTTTCACCACCGAGCCGACGTCAGTTACAATGCCGCCTAAGCCAACCATATGCAATACGCCGTCAAATAAGGCTTTCAAACCGATGCCAATAGCTTGTGCGGCATCGACGCCATGATCTTTACCAATGTTAGCAACCTCGATTTTAGGAATGGTCATTGAGGCTGCTGCGACCATCGCTTGGGCTTTGATGTGAACGTTGCGCATCAACAATTGGTCGATCTCGACTTTTTTGCCGCTGCTGGATTTGCTGGTGGGGGCTACGTTTAGTCTGTTAGCAGATTGCGCATCGCTAGACATGCCATCCATCAATGCATTTAAGTTGGTGCCATGGCTGCCGGTAATAAGCGATACGGTTGGGTTATCAATGGTAATATTGGGAATAAGTATGGTCGGTGATAGCAATGAAGCAAGCTTAACTTTGAAGCTGAGTTGTTGTACTTGCAGCAAAAACCCCGCTGGATAACCTGTCGGATTGGCAATGGTCAGATTGTCGATGGTGCCACTGCCATCTAATAACGAAAGATGTACTGAACCTACTGCCACTTGGGTATTCAGCGCTGAACTACCGATTTTCTCAATGCTGTTCTTGGCGATGGTGTCTAACATCATCCATACCGCAGCTATCGCAACAATCACGATAATCACAATCACTAACAAAATTTTTTTCATCATGGCGCAAACACTCATTGGTTATTATCAGCAGATATATTATAGTGAGCGCAGTGAATCTGCAATTTTTTTGGAGACGAAGATGGTAACCCTGGATAAAGTAAAGGCGGTGCAAGCCAGTGCCGAATTGTTGGTTGATCTAAAAACCTTACATGCAGCATTTGATCGTATGGCCGCAAAAATGACGCAAGAGTTGGCGGAACAAGATCCTATTTTATTGTGCGTAATGAATGGCGGTTTGTTGACAATGGCGGAGCTTTTGACGCGTCTGGATTTCCCCTTGCAGTGTGATTATATTCATGCTTCTCGTTATGGTGGCGAAACCACCGGCAGTGATCAATTGCAGTGGAAGCGTTTTCCGGCATCTAAGTTGAAAAACCGGGTGGTGGTGATTGTGGATGATATTCTTGACGCTGGCGTAACCCTGGCAGCGATGGTTGAATACTGTGGCTATCAAAAAACCAAAAAAGTGTATACTGCGGTAATGCTTGATAAACCTGAGGGACGCGAGCCTGCGGGCTTACAAAAGGCCGACTTTGTGGGGCTTGAAATTCCTAATCGTTTTGTGTTTGGCTATGGCTTGGATTATTTCGAATATCTGCGTAACGTGCCAGGGATTTATGCAGTGGCGGATGAGCATTTGAAATAATTTAATATTGAATAAAGGCGCGTAATTTTTGCGCCATGCCCATGAAATTCGGATTATAACTCAACCGATAAAAATTCGGCTGGCGCAGGTTATATTTGCTCTTTTCGCCAAATACATATTTCTCTGGCAGAATGCCTTTCTGTGCGCCATTTTTACCATAGTAAACATCTTCTGGTGCTACGGGTACGGCAATGTGCGACATGTCCAGTACGTGGGGTTCCAATGTGCTGCTGTGAATCGTTTCAATACGTGGATCTTTAAAGCGATGCTGTGTTTTGCAATATATTCTCAAATAGGTATTGGGGTTGGTGTTACTTTGTAAAAACCGTAAAATTGGTTTAACCTTAACCGTGCTGTCTTCAAAACTTGCTGCGATAAAACAGGGCAACTGAATGTCATTAAGGTGCGGTCGCAATAAACGGATTGCCCGTAACACTTGCCAGGCACCATTGGCGGCAATCGAATGATACGTTGCCAGGTCATCTTCTTTTAATTTACAGATCCATTGTGCGGCTTCAAAATGCAATTTGGTGGTGAATGCTAACAATGCAGCTGATTTGGTAATGCCAAACGCCGGTGAAAGTAGGGTTAAACTTTTGATATTATGTTCTCGAGTGGCTAAGCAGGCTAATGTTGCGCCCAGGGAATAGCCGCACAGATGAATTTCTTCGGCTTCTGTTTGTAATGAGTAAATGCCGTAATCAACGGCCTGCTGCCACTGTTCTACCGTAACGTTTTTCAGTTCACCCGCAACCGTACCATGGCCAGGTAATAAAATACTGCGTACCAGAAAGCCTTGTTGCAAATAGAGTTGCGCAACCGAGCGCATCAAGTAGGGGCAGGTTAAAAAGCCATGAATCAACAGCACACCGCGTTTGCCGTCATAGCTGGCAGGACGGTATTCGTAGGGTGCGTTCATCAATACGGTGGCTTCATCATGCGCCGCCCCAGCTTGTTGGCGCACATCGCGAATATGCTGTTGTGTAAAGGTGATATAGTCGGCAAACGACAACGTAAAAGCATCTTGGCAATAACGATTAAAATCGGTATAACCGCTGAGCATAGGTTACACCCCTTTGGGCAAATGTTGATGCAATAACTGCAACATCGGCTTAATCATTTTGGGTGCACCCGCAATGATGTTGCCATGCTCCCAGTAACCTTCACCACCATGAATGTCGGTCACAATTCCACCGGCTTCTTTTACCAGCAATGCACCGGCGGCGATATCCCAGATTTTGCTGTCGATATTCCAGAAAATATCCAACATGCCCGCAGCGATATAAGCCAGTTCTAAGGCGGTAGCACCGCACCGGCGTATGCCTGCGATCTGGCCATGAAATGCCTGGTTAAGTCCGATATAGGCAGGTAAATATTCAATGGGTCGTGGTAAGCCAATCGAGACCAATGCGCCATCGAATTTGGTTTGGCTGGAGACGCGAATTCTTTTGCCATTCAATTGCGCTCCTTGGCCACGCGCGGCGACAAACAAATCTTGTGTCAACGGATGGTAAATCACACCGTATTCAACTACGCCTTTGAAGCGAAAGGCAATCGACACTACATAATTCGGCAAGCCATGAATAAAATTGGTGGTGCCGTCCAGTGGGTCGATAATCCATACCGCATCGGTATTGCTTTGATCAATCTGACCCGATTCTTCGGTTAAAAAACTGTGCGTTGGATAGGCTTCGGAAATCACTTGCATGATTGCCGCTTCAGCTGCTTGGTCAATTTCGGTAACAAAGTTATTATGGCCTTTTTCAGTCACCGTCAAGCTTTTAGGGTGGTCTGCCGCGCGGGCGATGATTTTACCGGCTTCGCGCGCTGCTTTAATGGCGATGTTTAACGTTGCATCCATGTTGAGGGTTCCACAGTGGTTTTGATGGGGCGTATGATACACGATAATGCTGCATTCGGCATAGTGGTTTTAATAGGGGTGTGTTATGATGCCGGCCTAATAGGAAGGAAATGTAAATGAAACCGGTCGTAACCTGGAAAACCATTGATGATGCCGCTGCTGGCCAGCGTATTGATAATTTTTTGCTGACGCAGTTAAAAGGCGTGCCGCGCTCGCGTGTCTATCGTTTGATCCGTAAAGGCGAAGTGCGGGTTAATAAAAAACGTATTGAACAGACCTACCGTTTACAATTAGAAGATGTGGTTAGAATCCCCCCGGTGCAAATGGATGCGGAGCAGTTGCCCGTCAAATTAAATGATGCAGTTACCGCGCGGCTTAACGACTCTATTTTGTATGAAGATGATAAATTACTGATTTTGAATAAACCCGCTGGGATGGCGGTGCATGGCGGTACGGGTATTCAGGGTGGATTAATCGAGTATTTGCGTGAAATTCGCCCGCAGAATAAATTTTTGGAGCTGGCGCATCGCCTGGATCGCGATACGTCTGGTTGTTTGATGATTGCTAAATCACGAGCAATGTTGGTTGAATTGCACGAATTGCTGCGTGACCGTGAAGTGCGTAAAATTTATCGCGTATTGGTGGTGGGTTCCTGGCCAAAGCAGGTGCATAAAGTGGATGCGCCGTTGCAAAAGAATGTATTAAGTTCTGGTGAGCGTATTGTTAAAGTCGCTCGCGAAGGTCAAGAATCGGTAACGACGTTTAATGTGATTGAGCGCTTCCCTGCCATCACCTTGATGGAAGCGTTTCCGCATACTGGACGCACCCATCAAATTCGTGTGCATTGTGCTTGTACCGGCCATCCAGTGGTGGGCGATGATCGCTATGGTGAAGGTAAAATTAATCAAGAATTATCAAAACAATTAGATTCCAAGCGTATGTTTTTGCATGCATACACCTTAAAACTTACCATCCCATCGACGGGTGTCGAAATCAATGTCGAAGCACCCTTAGATGATCATTGGGAAACCGCCATTAGACGAGCTGCGCATGGCCGCAAAGTCGTATAATCTCATCGTATTTGATTGGAACGGTACGCTCTATGACGCGCATGCCGCAGGTTATGGCGCCATTGCGCCGTTGTTTCCGGGCGTAGCTGAGGTATTAAAAATTTTATCTGAGCGTGGTTTGTTGTTGGCTATTGCCACAGCAGAAGGGCGGCCGGCGTTACAGCAGCAGTTACACCATCACGGTATTGCACAGTATTTTCAAGTTTTGCGTACCGCGTCCGATGGTTTTAATAAACCGCACCCGCAGATGCTGTGGGATGTGATTGAGCAAGTCGGCGGTTCTACTGATAAAACCCTAATGATTGGCGATACCATGGCGGATATGGCATTGGCGAAAAATGCTGGTGTTGATGCGCTGGGTGTGTTGTATGGTTTAAGTGAGCCAATGGAATTGGCGTTATGTCAACCGGTCGGGTTTTTGCAGGATATTCAAGAATTACCGAAGTGGCTATTAAACTAGTTTCTTTTTCTTGCTAAATTGAATTAACGCTACACCCATTAAAATCACCACCACGCCATAAATTTCCAAGGTTGAAGGCGCTAGGTGCAAAAACAATCGATCCCACAGTAGTGCCAAAATTGGCATCATGAACAGTACGGTACTGGCGCGAATGGTGCCCCAGGTATGAATCAAATGCACGTAGATAAACCAGGCAATGGCGGTAGAAAAAATGCCTAAATACAATAACGCCACTATCACTTGTGGGTGATAGAAAAGCGGCGTGATCGCTTGCCAATGTTCAAAGCTGCTGGCGAGGATTAACAAAAATACTAAGCTGCCCCAATGTTGGTGCCACAAACTGGCTTTGAGCGAGGTTTTGTGTGCGCATGTATTGAGTTTTTGATTGAGCAACGCGCCAAAAGCGTATGACATGGCCATGCCGACCACTGCCAAAATGCCAATCAGCTTGTTGTGTTGCTGGCTGTGCATGATGTCTGGTGAGGAGATGATTAGTACACCCAAAACACCCAGGGTTAAACCGGTAATTTTGGTGAGAGTGGCTTGCGAGTAGTCTTTAAAAATTAGAATGCTGAAGATCATTGCCCAAATGCCGACAGTGCTGTTGATGATGCTGGCCAAGCCCGCTGCAATATAGGTTTCGCCAAAAAACAGTAGGGCAAACGGAATGCCTTGCAAGAAAATCCCTGCAACCCAGAGGCGCCAGATGGATGAAAAAGAGACCTTCAATTTTTGCCGTGTGAATAAAAATAAAGTGGTAAAAGCAATTTGCGCAACCAATACCCGCAAAAAAGCCGCCATCAGTGGCGGTAACGTAACAACGGTGATTTTGATCGCCAGAAACGATAGGCTCCAGAATAGGCCAAGTAGTAGGAATAAGAGGGTGTTCATAACAAGATTCATGTATGAGATGCGCGCAAGTGTATCACGGCAGCAGTCGCTTGACAAACACAGCGTAATCCGCAAATCTTGAGTTTGTATTAATGTATTAATGAGTGAGTGCAGGGGGTTCGCTGGTTGTTGCCTTTGTGAAGCAACTAAAGGCAAAGCAGCTTCTCACTACTTTTGGTTCCTTTGGCTCCCAGTGTGATTTTAAGGCACTCTCGTATCTCTTTGTTTCTTTTGTATCGGAAGGGTTTTGTATACTGGCAATAAGGTTCCATCGCTCGACTGCCCATATGATTGGTGCAGAGTTATTTTTATCCAATGCACCTTCACCAAAGCATTGAACGGTACATTTAAACTCGTTTTCAATGAGTTTTTGTACGGCTTCATTGCTGCTTGAATTCAGTGTCTGATTGATCCAGCCTAATACTCCCGCATTAAACTTTTCTATTGAAGTGTAATCAGCGCTTGGTTTATGGGTTAGCGCTTTTAACAAAATAACTCTGAGCGACTCATCGCAATAGCGTTTACCAGATTGTCCCATGAGATAAGCCAGTACGTTGGCGGCTGAAAAATTGCCGGTCGGTAAGTTTTTAAGGGAGTTTCCACGGCTGCTGCGCCAATTTTTTTTATGAATATTGCTATATTCGAGAGCTGCGCGTTGAACAGCAGATTTTATGTGTGCAAGAGAAGTGGTCACTGTTGGCGTGGCAATTGCGGCAATTGCTGGAGGTGGGGTTTCTTCTGTGTCAATCTCTGGCACAGCTACCGCTGTGGCGACTATTGCTGGAGCAGGGGTAAAAATTTCACGAATTTTTGCTGTGGCAGTTGGTGCGAGCGAGGCGCGTAGTTTCTTCACATCGGGGTCTTCAGCGTATTGTTGGTGTAATGCTCTTTGTTCTTCTAGCGTTGTGCCAGTTTCTAACGTCTTACTGTATTTGAAAAATGTCCGTAATTCGGGTGAGCACGACTGATTAAATTCAGCCAGTTTTGCATGGCTATTTTGATTCATTGCGTCTTTGTGCATCCCACGGTGCTTCAGGAGCCATGATATTTTTTCCGATGCTGGAAAATCTTGAAGTTGTTGCTCTTCTAGGCTGACGGTAATTGCTGTGTTCGATCGCGCTTCACTGTTTTCGGATTCTATCAATATTGCGCTTTCTGCTTCCTTCATGAGGGTATTGAGTAATTTTTTGTTGAGCAATGGCAACACTTCTGGGTGTGCCCATGCTAGTGGCCATTGGGCATGCTCTACCATGTTTTTGAGGAAATTATAGGTATACTGATTTAACTTTTCGTTATCCGTAGAGAAATAGGTGTCTATTAATTCACACCACGTTTTTGCCCCTGCAAATTCTGGCAGGACAGGAGCGAGATTTATGGCTATTTCGTAAGGTGTTAAGCTTTGGGTTTCCCATTGTGCGATGATGCTAAGTAAATCATCCATTGTGGTAGGGGCACTCACGCATAACAAATGGCTTTTGACGATATGCGTTCGTTCAGCGATATTATCTGCATCCATTTCTGTAGTTGTAGTCGGTGCCGGCGTAGCAAGCAGTATACGGGCGCATTCAGTCAATTTTTCAAATTTGACTTTCTGAGTTTCTTTAGCGTAACTAGACTCAAGCGCTTGATACATCGACCACTGTAACGGTTGTCCAGCTAACTTTTTTTCGATCAAAACATGGAGTAAATTCAGCTTGTTTTGTATTTGAATACGGAGGGTCTTTAATAAATCCAGGTCAAAATCTTTGCCAACGATGGAGCTAAGGGTATGCCACGCTGTTGTCCGAATATTTTTTTCGGTACTCTTTAACGTGTGTTTTAAAATTTCTGCAGCCAAATCTTGCTCTGGTTGAGAGAGCCCAAGGCGATTCCCAAGTATTTTCGCAAATACCTCTAGTCGACGAGTACGATCGGGTTGACTTAATGTTGATGCCAGTTCTTGAGTTAATACGAGATAATTGGGATGTGTGGTTTTTGCTTGCAACCAGAGTTGGCAATAGCTTAACAACGCCAATGTCATATCATCTCCAGGTTTTGCCAGTTTCTTGAGAGCTTCGCCATGAATATCAAAGGTAGCAGTTTGCCAAATGATGGTGTCGAACATTTTGAGTGCGGCTTGCTCTTCAGGCTTAAAACGACTACCCACGGCAGTTAATATTTCAGTGGTTTTGCTTAACAAATCTGCTGTGGGGTATGACGAGTTTTGCGACAATTCATTAGAAATAAGCTGTTGCAGGGTTGTGCCTGGGTTTGCGGTTTGAGCGTCTTGAAAGTAAATAATCAGTGACCGTAACTGCTCGATTTTGTCCTGTTCAGTTAGGGTATTGCGAGGAGTTTGTGTTATTGAACTTAGTATGGTGAGCATGTCTGTTCTTAGTAAAGAACATGTGGACAGATTCCGTCTGTAGTAAGAATGTTTTTCATTCATGCTAGAAGGAGCTGTCGTAAGCCCCACTAACTTTTGCTTTAGTTTCACAGGGTTTTTAACAGAGGCCAATTCTATCCAAGCAGTTGTTATGGGCATTAAATCGTCTGCGCCAACATCGTTTCCGCTGCGTAGTTCGCTAAGCTGTTGCAGATATTCCCCAGTTTTGGTTAATAAAATATCAAAAGCTTCTAGCTTTGCTTTATCAGAAAAGTCGAGTTCAGTCAGTTGTTGTAATGCCGATTCCATTGGATTTGCAACAAAAGGCTCTGGGCTGTTGAATAAGTGCATGGCGTATAGACTGGATTTTTCAAACAGTTCCTCATCAGTATCTGCCTTAAATTTTTCCTTAAAAGCACGATAGGCTTCTTGGCGTTCTGCTGCGAGTGTTTCTATTAAAGCATTCAGTTGCACTAATTTGTCTTTAGCATTCAATGAATAGTTTTTGTATAAGTTGCTAATTTCTTCAATCGCTGCTTCTTTGATGTTCTCTGGTGATGGTGGGGTTGCGTTGTTACATAACCAATCTGCCAATAGAAAATTGGAGGCTGAGATATCGACAAATTCGATTTTGCCGTCTCCATTCAGCTCATAACAGGTGATGACTTTTCCGGGTATTCGGGTGATTTTTGGTTCTGGATTAGATTCATCTATTGCCAGAAAAGAGCATTGTGCGTGTAGATAAGTTTTACCTTCTTTTTTTACTATTTTTATGGTGTCACCCATAGCCCGTATTGGTGTAAGAACAATTTCCCTTTCTTCCAGTTTTTTGCTTGCGCAATCAGCAAGCATCGCGGCGGGTTGATCCATCAGTCCTTGACGTGAATATTCATCTAGAATCAATAGTTGCTGTGGAGTCAATCCTTGCAGTTCTTCTGGGTTATACAGGCCGACGCCGGTATCTCTGGTAAAGGTATGCAAGTGTTCTTCGGCAACCAATATTTTAGTCGGGGTACCTGCGTAATTAAAAAACGGTGTGCGATCCTCAAAACTGGGAGCAGCTGGAAATCGGGTGATGAAATCCTGGTTCGAAATTGTTCTGTTAGGCATTGTTGCTTTCCCCTTCAATTCTAATTTACACTTTAATAATACAATTTTTTTTATTAAAAGTAAATACATTTAATAATATAAATGTATTAAATATTTTTAATAAAACGTTGGTAAAGTATATATCTTGAGAGGCGGGTGTTCGTCGTTTATAGCCATTATAATTTGCTGGGAAGCTTAAATTCTGTTGCGACACATAAGGAATTTCGTCATACTGAGCACGTAAAACGGACGTTTAGTGGGGAAGTGTTATGCCAGTAATTACTCTGCCCGATGGGGCGCAAAAACAATTTGATCATGCGGTTACCGTGATGCAAGTCGCGGAGTCGATTGGTGCAGGTCTTGCCAAAGCCGCGTTGGCGGGGATTGTGGACGGTGTTGAGGTTGACACCAGTTTTGAAATTAACAAAGATGCAAAGGTCAGCATCATCACTGCCAAATCTAAAGAAGGGCTCGAGGTGTTGCGACACTCCACGGCGCATTTGTTGGCGCAGGCGGTGCAGCAGTTGTTCCCTGCCGCACAAGTGACCATTGGTCCGGTGATTGCTGACGGGTTTTATTATGATTTTTCGTTTGAACGTGCTTTTACACCAGACGATTTGGTGAAAATTGAAGCGCGGATGAATGAGCTGGCGAAACAGGCGCAGCCAGTTAGTCGTTCAGTGATGAGCCGTGACCAGGCAATTGCATTTTTTGAAAAATTGGGCGAGAAATACAAGGTTGAAATCATTAAAGACATTCCTGCTGATCAAACCTTATCGCTGTATACGCAGGGTGATTTTACCGATTTATGCCGCGGTCCACATGTGCCTAACACCAGTCATTTAAAAGTGTTTAAACTGACGCGCGTGTCCGGTGCTTACTGGCGTGGTGATTCCAATAATGAAATGCTGCAACGCATTTACGGGACCGCATTTGCCGACAAAAAAGAAATGGATGCGCATTTCCACCAATTAGAAGAAGCGGAAAAACGCGACCACCGTAAAATCGGCAAAGCATTGGATTTATTCCATTTACAAGAAGAAGCGCCAGGGATGGTGTTTTGGCATGAAAATGGCTGGACCATCTGGCAAGTCGTTGAGCAATATATTCGTGGCAAGCAGCGTGAAGCCGGTTATCGTGAAATTAAAACCCCGCAGATTGTCGATGTCTCGTTGTGGCAAAAATCCGGTCATACCGATAAGTATCTGGAAAATATGTTTTTAACCAACTCGGAAAATCGTCAGTATGCGGTTAAGCCGATGAGTTGCCCGTGTCATGTGCAAGTATTTAACCATGGTTTAAAAAGCTATCGTGATCTGCCAATTCGCTTTGCAGAATTTGGTGTGTGCCATCGCAATGAGACTTCCGGTTCACTGCACGGCATTATGCGCGTGCGCGGCATGTGTCAGGATGATGGTCATGTATTTTGCACCGAAGATCAAATTCAAAGTGAAGTTGCCGCTTTTATGCGATTGGCGTTTTCCATGTATCGTGATTTTGGCCTAGACCAAATTCGAGTGAAATTAGCCACACGTCCAGCGAAACGTATTGGCGATGACGCGTCTTGGGATAAAGCTGAAAAAGCATTAGCCGATGCATTGACCAGCGAAGGTATTGCGTTTGAATATTTGCCTGGCGAAGGTGCATTTTATGGCCCCAAAATCGAATTGCATCTTAAAGATTGTATTGGTCGTGAATGGCAGTGCGGCACCATGCAAGTCGATCCGTTTATGCCAGAACGTCTGGAAGCCAGCTATATTGACGAAAACAGTGCGCGTAAAGTGCCGATGATGTTGCATCGTGCGACTTTAGGTTCGCTTGAGCGTTTTATTGGTATGTTGATCGAGCATTATGCCGGCGCATTTCCGATTTGGTTGGCACCGGTTCAAGTGTCGGTGTTGAATATTACCGACAAACAAGATCAATATGCTGGAAAATTAAACGATTTGTTGCAAAAAAACGGCATTCGTGCTCAAATAGACTTGAGAAATGAGAAGATTGGGTTTAAAATCCGCGAGCATACTTTGCAGAAGGTGCCGTATTTGTTAATTGTTGGTGATAAAGAAATGGAAACCAACACGATTACGGTGCGTACCCGCAAAGGCGAAGATTTGGGTGCGATGACATTCGAGCAGCTGATTAAGTTGCTTAATGAACAAATCGCGTTAAAAGGTAAATCACTGGAGAGCTAGTTATTAACAAAGGTACAGAACATCAAGAACGGATCAATCGTCAAATTACCGCGCGGCAGATTCGTTTAATTGACGCAGAAGGCGAGCAGAAAGGCATCGTGCCGCTTTACCAAGCATTGCAGATGGCTGAAGAGGCACAGTTGGATTTGGTAGAGATTTCACCTAATGCTGCGCCGCCGGTTTGCAAAATTATGAATTTCGGTAAACATTTGTTTGAGTTGAATAAGCAGCGTAATGCCGCTAAGAAAAAGCAAAAACAAGTGCAAACCAAAGAAATTAAACTGCGCCCAGGCACTGATATAGGTGACTACCAAGTCAAGCTCAAGAAAATTACTGAGTTCTTGGAAGAGGGCGACAAAGTGAAGATTACCCTGAGGTTCCGTGGTCGCGAAATGTCGCACCAGGAACTGGGGATGGAAATGATGAATCGTTTGAAGATTGACTTAGAAACACATGCAGTCATTGAACAACAACCAAAATTCGAGGGCCGTCAAATGGTGATGGTCATGGGTCCTCAGAAGAAGAAAAAGTAGACCATCAGAAACGGCATACCCCGCGAACTCTCACGAGCTTTTCTGGGTTAACATAGGAGATACAAATGCCAAAGTTAAAGAGCAATAGTGGCGCTTCAAAGCGCTTCAAAAAAACCGGCAGCGGGACCTTTAAGCACCGTGCGGCCAATCGTAGTCACATCATGACCAAGAAGTCGACCAAACGTAAGCGTCATCTGCGTGGCATGTCGCAAGTCAACGCATCTAACCATGCCTCGATTGCGCAAATGCTTCCATACGCTTAACGAATAACAGAATAGGAGAACTACGATGGCTAGAGTAAAACGCGGCGTCACCGCACGTGCACGTCATAAGAAAGTATTAAAACAAGCGAAAGGTTACTACGGCGCTAGAAGCCGAGTCTATCGCGTTGCCAAGCAGGCAGTCATTAAGGCAGGTCAATATGCTTATCGTGACCGTAAACAAAATAAACGTATGTTTCGTCGTTTGTGGATCGTGCGCATTAATGCCGAAGCACGTAACAATGGCTTGAGCTACAGCATGTTGATGAATGGCTTGAAAAAAGCGAACATCGAGATCGATCGTAAAGTATTGGCCGATTTGGCCGTACTTGACAAAGCGGCCTTTGCCAATATTGCTGCACAAGCAAAAGCGGCGCTCGCAGCGTAATCTAATTAAGATTGATTATGTAGGGTGGATTAGCGTGTAGCACGTAATCCACCTTTTTTGTATATAATGATTCTAAATGAGGGTAAATTTATGGATATAACGTCTGCCCAACAACAAGCCATCGCTGCCATTGACGCAGCCAATGACATCCAATCTCTGGACAACGTACGCGTTGAATATCTTGGCAAAAAAGGCGCGTTTACCGAAGTATTGAAAGGTTTGGCAACATTATCACCCGAAGAACGTCCGAAAGCCGGGCAGGTGATCAACGAAGTCAAACAAGATCTGCAAAACCGTATTCAGAGCAAACGCGATGCATTGGAAAATGCCGCGTTGAACCAAAAGCTGGCCAGTGAAAAAATCGATGTGACGCTTCCTGGTATTGGTCAAGCTCAAGGCAATCTACATCCTTTAACTCGTAGTTGGCAACGTATTGAATCCTTTTTTACCCGCATGGGATTTTCTATTGCCACGGGTACTGAAATCGAAACCGATTATTACAACTTTACTGCGCTTAATATTCCGGAACACCATCCCGCGCGCGCGTCGCAAGATACCTTTTATTTACCGAATAACGACAAAAACGAAAAAATGGTCTTGCGTACCCAAACTTCTGGCGTACAAATTCATGTGATGGAAAACCAAAAGCCGCCAATTCGCGTGATTGCGCCGGGTCGTGTATATCGTAGTGATTCGGACATGACGCATACCCCGCAGTTTCACCAAACTGAAGGCTTGTGGGTGGATCAATCCGTTACCTTTGGTGATTTGAAAGGGGTATTGTCAGCATTTCTCAAAGACTTTTTTGAACAAGACGTCGCAGTGCGTTTCCGTCCGTCCTATTTCCCGTTCACCGAACCTTCTGCTGAGGTCGATGTCGCCTGTGTCAAATGCCAGGGCAAAGGCTGTCGTTTGTGTAAACATACAGGATGGTTGGAAGTGTTAGGTGCCGGCATGGTGCATCCTAATGTTTTGCGTAATGTAAAAATCGATCCAGAACAATACCAAGGCTTTGCCTTTGGATTGGGCATGGAGCGTTTGACCATGTTGCGCTATGAAATTGATGATCTACGGTTATTTTTTGAAAATGATGTGCGTTTTTTGAGGCAGTTTTAATATGAAAATCAGCGAACAATGGTTGCGAGAATATGTAAACCCAGCAATTGATACAGCAGCGTTGTGTCATCAGTTAACGATGGCAGGGCTTGAGGTAGGTGCAATTGAGTCGGTAGCGGGAGAGTTTAATCAGGTCATCGTCGGTGAAATTGTTGATGCTAAGCAACATCCGGATGCGGATCGTTTGCGCGTATGTCAGGTCAATGTAGGTCAAGCTGCACCCTTGCAAATTGTGTGCGGTGCACCTAATGCGCGTATGGGAATTAAAGTTGCCGTTGCCATGATCGGCGCGGTATTGCCCGGTGATTTCAAAATCAAACCGGCGAAATTGCGTGGCGTTGAATCTGCGGGCATGCTGTGTTCACATAAAGAATTAGGCTTGGCAGAAGAGTCTGAGGGTATTATCGAATTGCCGTTGGATGCGCCGGTCGGTCAAGATATTCGCGACTATTTGAAATTAAACGACCGCGCTATCGAAATTGAATTAACGCCTAACCGTGCCGATTGCTTAAGTGTATTAGGTATCGCGCGGGAAGTGGGGCTTTATAACAAGCTACCGGTTAAGAAGTTAACCATTAAAGAAATACCGGTTGCTCATCAAGCCACCTTTCCAGTGACAGTGTCTGTGCCACAAGAATGCCCCCGTTATTTGGGCCGAGTGATTCAAAGTGTTGATAATAAAGTCACAACGCCATTATGGATGCGTGAATATCTACGCCGTTGCGGTGTTAAAAGAATTTCCCCTGCAGTGGATGTGACCAATTATGTCATGCTGTTGACAGGGCAGCCGCTGCATGCGTTTGATTTGAGTAAATTGAATGGTGGTATCGAAGTGCGCAAAGCCACAGCAAATGAAAAAGTTGAATTGCTCGATGGTCAAACCTTAACATTGCAAACAGATACTGTGGTAATTGCGGATCAACAAAACGCTCACGCCTTGGCGGGCATTATGGGTGGTAAAGTTTCAGGTGTTAGCAATGAAACTCAACATATTTTCTTAGAATGCGCTTATTTTGCACCGGATAAAATGGCCGGGAAAGCCCGTCAGTATGCTACTCACAGTGATTCTTCACATCGCTTTGAGCGTGGGGTTGATCCTGCAGGTATGGATCAGGCAATGGCATTGGCAACACAATTGATTTGTGAAATTACGGGTGGTCAAGCAGGGCCAATTTCAGAAGTGAACGATGAGCAATGCCTGCCGAAACCAAAAGCCATCGAATTGAATGTATCGCGTGTTAAAAAACTCTTAGGTATTGAGTTGCCCGTTGACCAAATCACCGATATTTTTACTCGCTTAGGATTTTCTGTTACCGCCCAGGGTGAAGTATTATCAGTGACCGTGCCGACACATCGTTTTGATATGGCGCATGCCGAAGATTTGCTCGAAGAAATTGCACGGGTGTATGGCTATGGCAATATCCCCGCAACCTTGCCCAAAGCATCGATTGAGCCAGTTAAGCAATCAGAAAAAAAGATCGCCAGCATTCGCTTTAAACAGCTGTTGGTGGATCGTGGTTATCAAGAAGCGATGACCTACAGTTTTATTGATCCCAAGCATCATCAGCGCTTGTTTCCCAATCATCCTGCGCCAACTTTATTAAACCCCATTGCCAGCGATATGTCCGTCATGCGTAGAAGCTTGGTGCCGGGTTTGTTGCAAGCTTTGCAGCATAATGTAAACCGCCAACAAACACGGGTGCGGTTGTTTGAATCTGGTGTGAGCTTTTTCATGGAAAATGGCAAAACTGAAGAGCGCCAGCAATTATCCGGTATCGTCTATGGTGCGATTCGCCCCGAACAGTGGGCACGTTCACGTGAGACCGATTTTTTTGATGTCAAATCAGATGTGCTGGCATTGTTAAATTTGGCAGGACTCAATGATTGTCAATTTGTTGCCCAGCATTCGATTCCTTATTTGCATCCCGGTCAAAGTGCGGTAATTGAGTGTCATTCCCGCGCAGGCGGGAATCCAGTGATTGGCTATGTCGGCGCACTGCATCCGCAATTACAAAACACCTGGGATTTAAAACAAACGGCTTATGTCTTTGAGTTAGACCTGGCGGCGATTTCAAGCGTTGAATTACCGGTGTTTAGTTCGATTTCAAAATTTCCCAGTATTCGTCGCGACTTGGCGATCATTGTGGCAGATTCAGTCGAGTATGCCTGTATTGAACATACGGTGCGTCAGGCAGCTGGTGCATTATTGCAACAAGTGATCATGTTTGATCAATATGTAGGTCAATCACTGGGCGAGGGCAAAAAAAGCATTGCTGTGGGCTTGATTTTACAAGAAGGCTCACGTACGCTGACCGACGAAGAAGTAGTGGCGTTGATGACTCGCATCATGCAATCGTTACAACAACAGATCGGCGCACAGATAAGGGAGTAACTATGGAAACATTAACAAAGGCAGAAATAGCAGCACAAGTGGCCGTGATGACTGACTTGCATCAACAGGTCGGGAGAGAGTTAGTTGATGATTTTTTTGAAGAGGTGCGTCAACAATTAGAATCTGGCGTAGCCATTAAGTTATCGGGTTTTGGTAATTTTGAGTTGAAAGATAAAAAAGCACGTCCAGGCCGCAATCCTAAGACCGGCAAAGATGCGCTGATCAGTGCCCGTCGCGTGGTGACGTTTAAGGCCGGTGTTAAATTGAAAAAAGCAGTGGCTTAAGGTTTACAAAGCTTCTATTTTTGCTTATCATATCAAGCTTGTCGGGGCGTAGCGCAGCCTGGTAGCGTACATGCATGGGGTGTATGTGGTCGCTGGTTCGAATCCAGTCGCCCCGACCATTTTATAAGGGGTTTCAATGTTCACCTCCTTCTTTAAATTAGCCGAACGTCAAACCACCGTGCGTCAAGAAATCATTGCAGGGTTAACGACTTTCTTCACTCTTGCTTATATCGTGATTGTGGCGCCGAACATCCTGGCGTCCGCTGGCATGAGTGTACATGCGGCGTTTGTGTCAACTTGTGTGATTGCGGCGATCGGCAGTTTATTGTCGGGCTTTATTGGTAATTATCCCATTGCCTTGGCGCCTGGTTTAGGCTTGTTGTCTTATTTTAGTTTTGTAGTAGTGGGGCAGTTGCATTACTCCTGGCAGCAAGCGTTAGGAATGGTATTTATTTCTGGCGTATTGTTTTTTCTGGTGACCATTACTCGTATTCGACAGGTTATCATTCATGCCATTCCACATTCGTTAGGCTGTTGCATTGCTTCCGGAATTGGCGTATTTATTGGTTTGATTGCTTTAAAAAGTGTGGGCTTAGTGATTGCCGACAGCAATACATTGGTGGCAATGGGGTCGGTAACTAAGCCTGGTGTGCTGTTATTCTTTGTGGGGTTTTGTATCATTGCCATTCTCGATGGTAGAGAAATCCCGGGCGCGATGATCATTGGTATTTTATTAACGTCTTTGCTGGGCTTTGTTTTTAAGGTATCACCATTTCAAGGGGTGGTTGCTATGCCTGACCATGTGACGGAAGGTTTTTTCGCATTGCAGCTTTCGTCCTTATTGCACATGGCCGTGATTCCAGTGATTTTTACCTTTTTTATTGTGGCACTGTTTGATAGCACAGGAACCTTGATTGGATTAACCCGGCAATTTCCTAAAGATCAGGTGAGTCAAGGTGTTCAGAGAACTTTATTGGCAGAAAGTATTGCCGTCATAGCTGCTGCTTGCATTGGTACCTCAACGGTTGCTGCCATGGTGGAAAATGCTGCCGGTATTCGTGCTGGTGGTAAAACGGGGTTAACGGCAGTGGTCGCTGGGATTGGTTTTTTGCTGTTGCTGTTTTTTGCGCCGATTGCCGTGAGTATTCCCAGTTATGCCACCGCAGCCGTTTTGTTTTATGTGGCGTGCATGATGATCAAACCAGTCGCAGACATTGACTGGCATAAACCGACTGAGTTTATTCCGGCAGTCATTACCTTATTGATGATCCCCTTGACCTATTCGATATCCAACGGCATTGGTCTGGGTGTGATTTGTTACCTGATTTTGAACGTGGCGGCGGGTAAGTGGAAAACCATTCATCCAGCATTATGGTGCTTAGGTTTGGTGTTTTTAATTTATTTCTTGGTATAATGCCAACGTTATTTTTTACAATAGGGCTGCCATGACTTCCTTCCACCGCTGGATGATTGCTTTTACCGTCACACTGCTGGCAATCATCGAAGTATTAGACATCACCATTGTCTCGGTGGCGCTGCTCAATATGAAAGGGGCGTTGGCGGCGACGTCGACCGAGATCACCTGGACCATTACGGTTTATGTGATTGCCTCGGCCATTTTTATGCCATTGACCGGTTATCTCACGGCAAAATTTGGACGACGTAAATTATTGTTTGCCAGTGCGATTGGGTTTGGGTTGTCGTCTTTTCTTTGCGGTTTTTCAACCACGCTGATTCAAATTGTATTTTTCCGGGCTTTACAAGGTGCGTTTGGGGCAATTTTGCCATCGTTAGCGCAGGCCACTTTGCTCGATACTTTTTCCGGCAAAGATGCCAACAAAGCCATGGCGGTATTTGGAATGGGCATTATGCTGGGTCCAGTGATTGGTCCGGTTTTAGGCGGTTATATTACTGATCATATGGGCTGGCAATGGATTTTCTTTATTAACGTGCCTGTGTGTATTTTTGCTGCGATGCTGACGTTGAAGTATATTCCAATAACAGAAACACACCCTGTCAAGAATGATTGGACTGGATTGGCCTTGTTGGCGGTGGGTGTTGGTGCCATGCAATACGTGTTGGACAAAGGGAATGAAGTCGGTTGGTTTGATTCACATATAATACAGTTGGCGGCTTTGATCAGTATTTATGTGCTGATTATTTTTATTGTGCGCGGGATTGGAAAAAAAGGCCATGTCATTGACTTTTCGGTGTTTAAAGACAAAAACTATCGACGTGCATGTTTGATTATGCTGCTGTTCTGTTCGGTGATGATGGGCACTTTTTCCTGGTTGCCACTCTGGATGGAATTGTTTATGAATTATCCGCCTGAAACCACCGGTGCGTTGATGATTCCGCGAGGGCTGTGTTTGTTGGTGGTGATGGGGTTGAGTCCGCTGATTTTAAAATATATTGATGCGCGCTTTATGGTGGTGGTAGCGTGTATCTGCTATGGTTGTGGTTCGTTATGGATGGCCGGGTTTAATTTGGATCAAGGCCCGGAAGCCATTTTCTGGCCGAACATTTTGCAAGGTGTAGGTGGCGGCTTATTCTTTGTGCCGTTGTCAGCCTTGGCGTATCAAACCTTGCCAGGGCGCTATGTCGATACCGCATCGGGATTGTTTAACTTTTTCCGCAGCATGGGGACTTCTGTCGGCGTTGCGATTTTTAGTGCGGTGATGAGCTCGCAAGCGCAAGCGACGTGGAACCATATGAGTGGTTATATCAACAGCAGTAATCCTAATTTTACTCTGTGGTTGCATCAGGCGCATATGTCGGCACAAAATTCAGCGACGTATGAACAGCTGTCGCAGATTTTATTGCTGCAAGGCAATATGATCGCATTTAACGATGCCAATTACTTGTTTGCGTTTTTTAGTTTTGCGATTATTCCGTTTATTTTCTTCATTCATGGTAAGAAAGGGGTAACCGATATCAATTTGCATTAATCGATTTGGTATTCCAGCAACTTGGGTCTATACTTCAAGCCTAAGACTTAACAGATATGTAGATGAAACTATGTTAATAGGCGATTTTAATCAAACCGTTTCAGGCAGCAGCATTGAAGTGCTGACTTGGAAAGACGTCCGTGCTGACCTTGCAGCGGTGAATCCTGCGTTGAGCGAGATTGTTGATAAAATTAACCCAGGTAAAGAATATCGCTTATATCGATGCCGCTATCCTTATGGCAGTGAGGTATTGCAGCGAGGGGTATTTGCTTTACCGAATGATCAAGGGCGATTGGTTTCTATTAAAGATGACAGCCTTTCTGCACAAGTTAAATCAGATCTTGACTACAATCACCATTCTAATCCCGTGAGTATCGTGTTGAAAGGCTGTATGGAATTATTTTTTCAAACCGATACCAAGGTCAGCGTTTTTGGAGTGGTTTCTCCAGGCCCTGTTTTTGGAGCAGATTTTGTTTTGGATGAAAACCCTTGTGTAATGCAACCTCGTTTTTTATGGGGCTTTACAGCGGGCGCACGTTCAGTGTTTATGTTACCTAAAATTTCTGAAGCCGTTAGTCATAATCATTTGAAGCGGGCATTTGGTTTGTCAGTCGATAAACCAGAAGGCTTTATGGGGCATTGGGAGGTATTTCGGCAATTGGCTAACCATTCTGATTTGGTTAAAAACCCTTGGCAGTGCGAAGTGATTTTCTTCTCTAAAAAATGGTTTGAAAACTTAACGGATGAGGCGTGGCAGCCTTTGCATTATTATTTACTGCGGCGTTCCTGGTTAAAAGGGGGCTATCTGCGTAATTTGCTATTTTGGAATTGTATTTATGGTTTGTTACAATCCAAGATTGCCATTAAACCCTCGGCTTACATTATTGAAACGGTTAAGCATATTCTTGCCATGGGTGTTGGTGCGTTGCCCGGTTTTGCACCCGCAGTAGATGAATCGATGATGCCAGTGAAAGCGATTCAGCAGGCCTATTTAGATGTATATCGACTCAAAAGTTATTTGCCGATTATCATGCAGCCACAAACATTTGTTTTTGGTCAAAAGCCGGCGCGTTCGGTTTATTATTCGTTGCAGTTTCCCAGTTCTTTTGGATTAACGCCCAAAACGGTTACCGGTGCCAGTGCCATGGTAGAATTAAGTGAAATTCAATTTTTGCTGGAAAGGTACCTGGAGCAATTAATACAGGATCCGCTTAATATTGAGCATACGCAGATCTATCAATTTATACAGCAGGCAAAAGTGGATTTTTTTCACAGTAGTATGTCGCAGCAGCCAGGCTTGTTGAGTATGTCAGCATTACAACAGCAGGATAAAAGCTTTAATCATATTTTGGCGAATCATCCCGATAACCAGGAATTTCCTGAAACCAGCAGTTTTTTACGTGGTTGTGTGCGCATTGCGCAAAAATGAGTTTTTGACATTTCCTTCTGTTGACGATTAGGGGTATAATGACCCGGCAAAACATCGCGTTAACAGGAGTAAACTCAATGACCACCTTGCAATCCAAAACAAAAAGTAAACTGACCACTACCGCTGGTAAAAGCATTACGGTCTATAGCCTGAAAAAATTGGCACAAGCAACGGGTAAATCAATTGACCGTCTGCCTTATTCCATTCGCATTCTGGTGGAAAACTTATTGCGTAATATTGATAACTACAAAGTCAAAGAAATCGATGTGTTGAACGCGCTTAACTGGGACAGTAAAGCCAAGCAGCGTAGCGAAATCCCCTACATGCCAGCGCGGGTGATTATGCAAGATTTTACGGGTGTGCCTGCAGTTGTAGATATGGCGGCGATGCGCAATGCCTTTGAGCGAGAAGGGGGTGACCCCAATCGCATCAACCCTTTGGTGGATACTGCTTTGGTGATTGACCACTCGGTGCAGGTCGATTATTTTGGTGACAATCAAGCGTTATCCAAGAACGTCGCATTGGAATATCAGCGTAACCGTGAGCGTTATACCTTATTGAAGTGGGGGCAAAAAGCCTTGGCTGATTTTAAAGTGGTGCCACCAGGTATGGGTATCTGTCATCAGGTGAATCTTGAATATTTGGCTAAAGTGGTCATGACCAAAGTCATCAATGGTGAGACCGTTGCTTATCCGGATACCGTGGTCGGTACCGATTCCCACACCACCATGATCAACGGCATCGGCGTAATGGGTTGGGGTGTGGGTGGTATTGAAGCCGAAGCGGTAATGCTCGGACAACCTTACTACATGGTCTTGCCTGACGTTATTGGCGTACGTTTGACCGGTAAACTGCGTGAAGGGGTGACGGCGACTGATTTGGTGTTGCGTGTCACTGAAATGCTCCGTAAGCACGGAGTGGTCGAAAAATTTGTGGAATTCTTCGGTGCAGGATTGGCGTCATTGGCATTGCCAGATCGTGCTACCATCGCTAATATGGCGCCAGAATATGGCGCGACCATGGGCTTTTTCCCGGTGGACAAGGTGACCTGTGCTTATTTGAATCAGACCAACCGTGCTGATTGTGTGGATTTGGTCGAATCGGTATTGCAAGAACAATTACTCTATCGTCAGGAGCAAGCACAAGAACCTGACTATACGGATGTGCTGGAGTTGGATTTAGACACCGTTGATTCAACCTTGGCAGGTCCAAAACGCCCCCAAGATCGGGTTCCTTTACGCGAAATGAAAGCAAGTTTCAAAGCCTCTTTGCAGGCACCGACAGATAAGCGTGGCTTTGCTTTGTCAGCAAAAGCAGTGGATAAAAAAGTAAAAGTCAAAGGCATGAGCGCTGAAATTGGTCATGGCTCTGTGGCCATTGCGGCGATTACCTCGTGTACGAACACTTCCAATCCGTACGTGATGATTGGCGCTGGATTGATCGCGCGTAATGCCGTAAAAAAAGGTTTAGCAGTCAAGCCCTATGTGAAAACCAGCTTGGCACCTGGCTCGCAAGTGGTGACGGAATATCTAAAAGCATCAGGCTTGTTACCCTATCTGGAAAAACTACGCTTTAACGTTGTCGGTTATGGCTGCACTACCTGTATTGGTAACAGCGGTTCATTGGCGCAATCAGTGATTGATGCGATTAAAGAAGGCGATCTGGTGGTTTCGGCGGTATTAAGTGGTAATCGTAACTTTGAGGGGCGCATTAACCCGCATGTTAAAGCGAACTATTTGGCCTCACCGATTCATGTGGTGGCATATGCGCTGGCCGGTACCGTTGATTTTGATCCGGAACATGAAGCCATTGGCCAAGACTCTAATGGCAAAGACGTATTCTTGCGTGACATTTGGCCGAGTACCCAAGAAATTCGTGAGTTGGTTGAAAAGCTGGTAACGTCAGAAATGTTCCAGGAACGTTATGCTACGGTATTTGATGGCACTGAGGATTGGCAAGAATTGAAAGCGCCAGAAGGAAATTTATATGGCTGGAAAAAATCCTCTACCTATATTCAATGTCCGCCATTTTTTGAAAACTTTTCCAATTTTACCGGTCCCAAAGACATCATTGATGCGCGCGTATTAGCGGTGTTGGGTGACAGTGTTACCACCGACCATATTTCACCCGCCGGTTCCATTCCTGCAGAATATCCTGCCGGGCAATATCTGCAAGAACATGGTGTGGATGTGAAAGATTTTAACTCCTATGGTGCCCGTCGCGGTAACCATGAAGTGATGATGCGCGGTACTTTTGCCAACGTGCGCTTGCGCAACTTTTTGGTGCCAGAAGTGGAGGGCGGTTTCACCAAATATCATGCTGATGGTAAAACCATGTATATCTACGATGCTGCGATGGCGTATAAAGCGTCTAGTACACCATTGGTGATTATTGGTGGCAAAGAGTATGGCACTGGTAGCTCACGTGATTGGGCTGCCAAAGGGACGGCATTGTTGGGCGTGAAAGCCGTGATTACCGAAAGCTTTGAGCGTATCCATCGCAGTAACTTGGTAGGAATGGGCGTTCTACCCTTGCAATTTATCGAAGGCGAAAACCGTACCACGTTACAGTTAGATGGTAACGAAGTATTCACCATTCGTGGGTTAACCAGCTTGAAACCCAATGCCACAGTAACTGTAGAAGCGCGCTCGGATGGGGGTGATGTAAAAACCTTCAAAGCCCGCGTGCGTTTAGATACTGAAGTCGAAGTGGATTACTACAGAAATGGTGGTATTCTGCAGACAGTGTTGCTGAACATGAAAAGCAAAAAGTAATAAAATATGTTAATCTGAAAAGCCTCCACTGGGGGGCTTTTTTGTGTGAATGATTAGAGATGAGGAGATGGATGTGCCGTTAGGAATACCAATTAAGAAAAATCATGAAACCAATGGGGTATTGGTTCAAGTGTCTCCAGAAAAAAAAGATAAATGCCCAGCAGTTTGGTTTCCTGTAACAGATGGACAGGGGAATCATATTTCTCAAAGTGACTATGAAAAGAATCGTTATGCTGTGGGGTTGATTTTTTGTTATACAACTCAAACCGCTGTCATGACAACACGCACAGATTTAATTGCAGCAAGGGGTCTGGGTCTAAGTATGCGTTAATCATAGGTAAGTTTTGTTGACGTTTTAAGTACCTTCAAATCCATTCGCCAGCAAGTTTAATTTGACGTACAATTACTACAATAGAATTTGATAAGATTGTAGACGTATGGCAACGAGTGAAAGCTCGGAAATTTTAATCAATGTATCGCCTCACGAAACGCGCGTTGCGGTTTTGGAGAATGGTTTGTTGTTTGATATTCATATCGAGCGACCGAGTTTACGTGGGCTGGTGGGTAATATTTATAAAGGCAAAGTGGTGCGGGTATTGCCCGGCATGCAGGCAGCCTTTGTGGAAATTGGTCTGGAGCGCGCTGGATTTTTGCATGTGTCTGAAGTAATGCCGTTGCTGGATGATGGTCAGGAAGTTGATCTTACAACGCCCGAAGCCGATATACGGCGCTGGTTGCGTGAAGGGCAAGAAATCTTGGTGCAGGTAATTAAAGATCCCTTGGGTACCAAAGGGGTGCGCTTGACTACCCATTTATCGTTGGCATCGCGTTATCTGGTGTATCTGCCAGATCTAAATCATATTGGCATTTCTGTGCGACTGGATAATCCTTCCGAGCGTGACCGGCTGCAGGCAGCAATGAAAACCTTGCTCAAGGTCGATAAACCGGCGGGCTATATTGTGCGAACCGTGGCGGAAGGGCAAAGCATTGAGTCATTAGCACCCGATATCACATTTTTACAAAAACTGTGGCAATCACTGCAGGAAAAAGCAAAGGTAGCCAAAGCACCGGCGGTGATTCACGAAGATCTGCCGTTATTAAAACGCGCCATTCGCGATATGGTGGATGATCGAGTGCAACAAGTGTGTATTGACTCAGAGCTGCATTACAACCAGGTTAAACAGTTTTGTCATGAACTGAT
The DNA here is from genome assembly GCA_947478525.1 of Thiotrichales bacterium. Taxonomy (GTDB): domain Bacteria; phylum Pseudomonadota; class Gammaproteobacteria; order Francisellales; family CACEW01; genus CANJVU01. The sequence goes on along the minus strand of CANJVU010000001.1, from coordinate 176,571 downwards.
GCCCTTGATTGAACCGAAAATCAAATTGCATCGTGGCCACACCCCTTTGTTTGAAATGTATAACGTTGAGGAAGAGTTGCAGCGCGCATTACAACGTAAAGTGCCGCTTAAATCGGGTGGCTATTTGGTGATTGATCACACCGAGGCAATGACCACCATTGATGTCAATACTGGTTCTTTTGTGGGGGGCAGTAATCTTGAAGACACCATTTTCAAAACCAACTTGGAAGCTGCACAAGCGATCGGTCGGCAACTACGGTTGCGTAATCTGGGTGGGATCATCATCGCAGATTTTATTGACATGACCGATGCCGATCATCGTCATCAATTGGTGCAAACCTTGGCAAAAGTATTGGCTAAAGATTATGCCAAAACCAGTTTTGGTGCTTTGTCTCCCTTGGGATTGATTGAAATGACGCGCAAACGTATTCACGATAATTTGCTACAGCAATTATGCGAAGTCTGTCCGCAGTGCGAAGGGCGTGGTCGGGTCAAAACCCCAGAAACCATTGCTTATGAGGTTTTTCGAGCGTTGGCACATGAGGCAAAATTGTATGAGGCCGTAGAAGGATTTTTGATTTTGGTATCGACGGTCGTGGCCAATTATTTAATGGAAGAACAGAGTCAGGCATTGGGTGAGCTGGAGGCTACTCTAAACCGACCCATTAAGGTAAAAGCAGATTCGAGCTATATTCAAGAACGTTATGATATTGTGTTGACTTAAGATGCGTAAATTAAAATCGATCCACCTCACCGTTTCCCTCCAGAAAGCCATCAAATGGATGAGTTTCCTGTTGGTGTTTATGATTCTCATGATTGGCCTATTCTGTGCTGCACTGGCGACGGGTATTTATGTGGCGCATAAAACCGGAAAGTTACAGCAATGGGTCTCAGAGCGTTTGGGGGTGCATGTTAATTTTGATGTCGCTAGCTTAGGCTTTTCTAATTGGGAACCGACCTTGTCTTTGCAAGATATTGTTATTATTCCGAACAACGACCAACAGGCAGGGTTTCAAGTCAATAAAGTGACCGTTAAATTTGCCCTCTGGCAAAGCCTGTGTCAGCGGACCTTGGTGACCGAGCGTGTCGTATTGTCAGGTGCTTCTGTGGTTTTGACCGAACAACCAGATGGTCAATATCGTCTGGCGGGCTTTGGCAGTAACAAGAGTGGTGCGGTGGTCTCCTGGCAGTCATTTTGGCAGTGGATGGCGACGCAGTCATCGATTACCTTACAGCAAATTCATCTGGAAGTTCAACAAATAAACGATCGTATTGAGATTGACTCCATCAGCGTAGAGTGGAATCAAGTAGGAGAGTATCATTTTTCTTTGCAGATGAATGCATTGCTACCACAAACCATCAATGGAAGCTTGCAAGTGTTGGGAGATCTTTATGATGAGCAAGGACAACCTCGTGCTGAGCTATATACCAGCATTCATGGTAAGGATCTTGCTTATTTACTCAGTGAAGTGCAGTGGGATCACCTGGCGGTACAGCATATCGGAGGAACCATCCAAGCCTGGATGGCGTGGCAAAAAAATCAATTACAATCGGCCAGTGCTGAGGTCACCTTACATCAGGTCACTATTGCAAACCTGCAATTTAATCGTGCCATTGACTTTCCGAACATGCGTCTGAAATTTAAGTGGCGGCCGTTGACTGCTGGCGCTTGGCAAGTGGCAGGAGAACCATTGTACGATGAAGATAATCCACTTGTGCTACAGCAGCCACCAGAGTATTGGCAAGTGACCATGCTGCCACAAAATGCATTGACGCAATGGCAAATCCAGACAAGCAGCATTAACTTGGAATTGGCAGCTGATATGGCATTGCTCTTGGGGAACCCAAATGACGCAACTGTGCAGACCCTTGCACACATCCAGCCACAAGGATATATCAAGCAAGCTTATGTGGCGCTAGAGTTTCAGAATCAACAGTTAGGTAATTATGTGCTGGATGGTGATTTAGATAATCTGGCTACCCAGGCTTTTGATGCTTATCCAGCAGTCAGTGGCCTCTCAGGTCATGTGCACGCCACTCAGCAATGGGGTGTGTTGAACGTCCAAACCAATCATTTTATTTTGGGTTCTCCCACGTTTTTTGCCCAAACCTGGCCAGAAAGCATATTAAGTACGTCAATATTATGGCAAAAGATTGATACTGGCTGGCAATTGCACTTAAGGCGGTTTTATTTTAATAACCCGTGGCTGAGTGTTTATTTACAGGGTTCATCGGTAATAGAAAGAACCTTTACCGCACCTTCTGTACAATTTGTGGGGGGGGTTCAAATACGTCAGGCACAGCAAGCATTGCCGGTATTTTTACCCTTGGCGCCCATTGTAGCGGATCATGCGCGCGAGTGGTTGCTGAGTAATTTAGTGGCAGTACCTTTAGCCACGGGTAGTTTTGTGTTGAAAGGTTCTTTGAATCATTTACCTTTTGTTGATCATCAAGGGGTTATGCAAACCGTGTTGAATATTCCGAATGCTACATTATACCCCTGGGATAAATGGCCTGCGATTAAACAAGTTCAAGGTCGTGTGTTGTTCAATGATCAGCAGTTGATGATTACCGCCAATCAGGGTGTGGTTGCGGGGGGGCGCGTCGATCAATTTAGCTTAACTCAGCCCGATCTGCAAAAAGGCATAGATTCTGTGATGATGATTAAAGGACAAGTCACCGCTGATGGCGTTGGTATTGAGCCCTACATTCGGCAGAGCCCATTAGCGGATAGTGTGGGTAAAATGTTTGATGCCCTGACCATCCATGGAGCAGTGGGGGTTACTGTCGATATGCGTTTTCCTGTGGGCCCTGGGACTAAGAATACCCCCAATCAAATTAATGGAAAGGTGGTGCTCAATAATAACACGGTTTCGTTAACGAATACACCCATTGAAGCCACTAAGGTCAAAGGCGTGGTGCAATTTACTCCCGCTACGCTGAGAGCAAAGGATGTCAAAGGTAGCTTGTTTGGACATCCCTTGCGCATTGCCATTGTTACAAAAACCGTCAAAGGAATAGTGCAGCGTCAGGTTACATTGAAAGGTACATTAGACGTGCCAGTAATTGCCAAGCTTTTCAAGCTTTCGCTGGGATCATTGGTGGTTGGGCAGGCGCCTTTTTCTACACAAATTATCTTGTCCGATAATCAGGTGTTGGCACAATTGAATTCAACCTTGCAGGGGGTTCAAGTAAATTTGCCTGTGCCGCTAACCAAAGCAGCAGAATCGTTGCAACCGTTAGCATTGTCAGCTGACTTTAGTGATCCTTTGAAAATTCCAGTGATGGGTCATATCGGCCAACTGTTGGCAGCTCGTGTCAGTATTGCCGTAAATAATCACCAGGTCAAAGGCGTTGTTGGGGTTGTCACACTTGGTGCTGATCAAGTATCAATGCCTCCTAAGCCTCCGGTTCATTTGTTTGTGAATGGTTCGGTTGCGAGTATTGCCGTATCTGATTGGATTAACGCCTTCAAGCCACTGATGAGTAATGTGGGTTATCAATCCTCAGCTGAATTCAATAATGTGACTCTGGCACAGTGGTTGGATAGTGCAATACTGAACGTTGGTGTGCTTAACTTTTTCTCGCAGCAATTTGATCATGTGGTGGCGATGGTGGTTTGGCAATCGCCCAGCTGGGTTTTGCACGTGGCTGGGCCCAAGGCCAGTGGCTCAGTAATGTTGCCCAGTAATTGGAATAAACCGCTCTATAAAGGTCAATTCGATTATTTATTTTTTGAGCGTAAAGCGAATAGTCGAGTGACTAAAGCCATTTCACTGAAAGATTTGCTGGCATGGCCCAGTTTAGACATGAATGTAAAGCAATTGTATTGGGGTGCTGATAATTTTGGTGCGGTACAGCTGGTAACACAACCCGTAACCAAAGGTATTCAAGTCTCTATTTTTAAGGTTAACTCGCCAGATTTTACCAGTACCATACAGGGTACTTTAGTGGCATTGCCCAAGACTGGTAGTTTTAATGTTTCTGGAAAAGTCGATGCTAAGAATTGGGGTAAAACGTTAACAGAAGTTGGTTATCCTAACGTGATCAGCAGCGGTGAGGGAATGGTTACGTTTTCTGGTTCCTGGCAGGGTAAGTTAACCGCGCCGCAAGTGTCGACGATACAGGGTAATGTGGCGTTTGACCTTGCCAATGGGGCGCTTTCCTCAGTGAACCCTGGAATGAGTCGTTATCTGGGTATTCTCAGTGTAGGCTCTATTTTTCAACGGTTGAGTTTGAATTTTTCTGATCTGACAGAAAAAGGGTTGGCCTTTGACACTTTGAAAGGTCAATACGCCATTCAAAAAGGTGTGGCAGTGACACAACAGACAGAGCTCACAGGGCCGGCCTTGAATTTAACCTTGAGTGGGAGTGTTGATTTGGTTCACAAAACACTGGATCAAAATGTGGTGGTTATGCCGCAGATAGGCGGTGGGCTCGCCTTGGCGGTTGGTATCATCGGTGGGCCGATTATTGGACCTATTGCCGGAGCAGCGACTTGGTTGGTGGATAAAGTGGTTACCAATACCATCCTCAAAAACAAAGGATTAGTGTATCATGTCACCGGGCCGTGGAATAATCCAACGGCAGTCAGTGCAATGAGTGGAGGAACAACATCATGACCAGTAAAGTGGCAGCCATTCAAATGGTATCGTGCTCAGCAGTTGGGCCAAATTTAATGACCATGCAGCTGCTGGTTAAACAGGCAGTTGATCAGGGGGCGCAATTAATTGTATTGCCAGAAAATTTTGCATTTATGGGCAAAACACCACAAGATACTCTTTTGATTAAAGAAACCTTTGGCAGTGGGCGTATTCAAGATTTTGTTGCCAAATGTGCACAAACCAATGGTATTTGGATCATTGCAGGAACCCTTCCTCTGGCAACGGACGACCCCAATAAAATTAGTAATGCAACGTTAGTGTATAACAGTGATGGTCAAAGGGTGGCACGCTATGACAAAATCCATTTATTTGATGTTTTTTTAGGTGGTGTGAGTGAAGTCTATCAGGAGTCTAGCTACGTCAAACCTGGCAATCAGGTAGTGGTCATTGAGTCGCCTTTTGGTAAAATCGGTCTAAGTGTTTGTTATGATCTGCGCTTTCCGGAGCTCTACCGTCAATTGCGAGAAAAGGGTGCTGATATTTTAGTGGTCCCCTCTGCCTTTACCGCCACGACTGGGCGGATGCATTGGCGCACACTACTGCGTACTCGTGCCATTGAAAACCAATGTTATGTTATTGCACCCAACCAAGGCGGTGTGCATGATAATGGTCGTGAAACTCATGGTCATAGCATGATCATTGGCCCATGGGGTATTGTGATGGGTTGCAAAGAAGTGGGGATTGGCGCGGTGGTTGCTGATATTGATTTAATAAGAATTCAGGTGTTACGCGAGGAATTCCCTGTTTGGAACCATCGGAGGTTATAACCCGCTCATGATTAATATTGCTGAACACCGTATTTTAACACCGCATGGTTTGACCGTTAATGACCTGCAGTCCGTATTGCATGATATTCAGCAAACGCAGGTTGACTACGCTGATTTATATTTTCAAATTCGTGAAAGCAGTTCGTTATCACTGGAAGACAGCATTGTTAAAGAATCTGATTTTCACATTGATCATGGCGTCGGGGTGCGCGCGGTCAGTGGTGAAAAAACGGGATTTGCTTATTCTGACGATATTGATTTAAGCGCCTTACAAGAGGCTGGTAGAACCGCGCGTAGCATTGCCAGTTTAGGCGGAAATGCGAGCACTAAACTTCGTGCTAAGCCGGTCGCCAATTCATTATATGGCGTTGATAGCCCTTGGCACGCTTACGATCAATCATTGTTGGTAGAGCTGTTGCAGCGTATGGATCGCCTGGCGCGTTCGCTGGATCCACGCGTTAAGCAGGTGATGGCCAGTGTTGCTGGAGATCATGATACCATATTGATCGCAGCCTCTGATGGTACCTATTGCGCCGACATTCGACCGTTGGTCAGATTGAATATTTCAGTGATTGCCGAAGAAAATGGCCGACGTGAAACCGGATTTTCTGGTGGGGGTGGGCGCTATGATTATCAAACTTTATTGCAAGACGATATTTGGCAAGGCTTTGTTAAAGAAGCGGTGCGTATTGCCTGTTTAAATTTACATGCCGTTGATGCACCTGCAGGCACCATGGATGTGGTGTTGGGTAATGGTTGGACGGGGGTGTTGTTGCACGAGGCCATCGGCCATGGCTTGGAAGGTGATTTTAATCGCAAAGGGACTTCAGCATTTTCCAAGTTAATGGGCAAGCGCATTGCTTCGCCATTATGCACCGTTGTGGACGATGGTACTATGGCGGGGCGTCGTGGTTCATTGACCATGGATGATGAAGGCACACCATCCGGTTATAATGTGTTGATCGAAAACGGTAAGCTCACAGGTTACCTGCAAGATAAACTCAATGCACGGTTAATGGGCAAAGCCTGTACCGGCAATGCACGGCGGGAATCTTATGCCAATATTCCGTTGCCACGCATGACCAACACTTATATGTTACCGGGTCAACACACGCCAGAAGAAATTATCGGTTCGGTCAAGAACGGCTTATATGCGGTAAATTTTAGCGGTGGCCAAGTCGATATCACTTCGGGTAAATATGTCTTCGTGGCCAATGAAGCCTATCTGATTGAAAATGGCCAAATCACTAAGCCAGTGAAAGGCGCCACGCTAATCGGCGATGGTCCAACAGCGCTTAAAAAAATCACCATGGTTGGCAATGATCTTGCGTTAGATAAAGGCATTGGTATTTGTGGTAAAGAGGGCCAAAGCGTTCCGGTGGGTGTTGGTATGCCAACGGTGCGCATCAATGGTTTGACGGTGGGTGGGACGAAGTAAATGTACTTTCAGGATAAATTAATCTGGCTCACCGGTGCTTCCTCTGGAATTGGCTTTGCGTTGGCAAAAGAGCTGGCGAAACGCGGCGGGCGGTTAATTATTTCCGGCAGAAATCAAGAAGCCTTGCAGCGGTTGCAACAAGAATGCGCCGATCAGGTTGTCATGGTTTTGCCATTTGATATTACCGATCAGGCCGCGACTCTGGTTGCTGCGGCGCAGATTCAGCAACGGTTTGGTCACCTGGATATTGCTATTTTTAATGCCGGCGCCAGTCAACATACTTCAGGAAACACCTTTGAAGTGGAGCCTTATCTCAATATGATGCAAGTAAATTATTACAGCATGGTGTATGGCGTGGCAGCGGCATTGCCATTATTACGTCAGTCGGTATGCCCGCAATTGGTGGGGATGGCCAGTATTGCCAGTTATACCGGTTTGCCAGGTGGGTCACCTTACACGGCAGCGAAAGCGGCGGTGCGTAATTTTTTACAGGCGATGGCGGTAGAGCTGTATCCCACGATTCGAGTCTCCATTATCTGCCCTGGATTTGTGGCAACGCCGTTAACGGCTAAAAATAAATTCAAAATGCCCTTGATTATGACGCCGGAAAAAGCTGCGGAGATTATTGCCGATGGTGTTGCCAAAAAACGTGGTGAAATTCATTTTCCCAAACGCATCAGTCTGGTGTTAAAATGCGTCGCTTCATTACCGGCCAACTTAAAAACCCGTTTGTTGGCGCGTACTATCGTTAAAATTTAGGAGCTTTTTATGTTACTGATGATTACCGTGATTTTGGGATTGCTGGCTTTGTTGATGTTATATATGGTATTGCGGCAGTGGCGCAAAGGCCGTTGGTTGGGCATGTTGCGTTATACGTTCTTATTGGTCGTATTTGCTGCCCTGACGGCGGCCGCCGTTGTGTTTACGTTTAGCTTTGCGCTGTTCCATAATTTAACCTATCGTGACCCCATTGCTACCGTCAGTATTGAGCGACAGGCAGCACCGGATCATTATCAGCTAACCGTTACGCTCCCAAATGGTAGTAGTAAAAACTACGCGTTACTGGGAGACAGTTGGTTGTTTGGCGCACATATTGTGGTGTGGGAGCCGTGGATGCAAGCGCTGGGGATTCATAATACCTATCAACTCGACTTTTTATCCTCACGCTTTAATGACCCGGATCGCAATGACACGACGTTATTGCCGGACTATCGTTTGAACGATATGAAACAACACGCCATCGTCAGCTGGGTATATCAACATACCTTATTGCCATATTTGATTGCAGAAACCGTGCAAGGCAGTGCGGTATACATGCCATTGAAAGATAAAACTCAATATCAGATATTTTTAACACCTTCTGGATTGTTGGCAAAACCGGCCTAGCTATAAAGACATAAGACCTTACACTAAAAAGATGCGCTATTTTTTAATGAATGGCGAGAACTTCCCGCACCTGTCTGATGTGAGAGTCGACTTCTATCAGCGGATATGCGGTAAGGGGGGTTCCCCAGAGTGGCTTTGGCCAGTGGTGATCAGTTTTGGTGCGCGCAACAATATGGATGTGTAACTGTGATACTACGTTGCCCAGGCTGGCGACGTTGAGTTTATCGCAGGGGAAGTGTTGCTTCAGCAGCTGACTAACGTGGGTGATCTCTTGCATCAACGCTTGTTGCTGTTGCGCAGTCAGTTCAAACAATTCAGTCACTGCAGGGGTTTTTGGGATTAAAATTAGCCACACATTATCGGCATGGTTCATTAAGCGAACCTGGCAGAGTGATAACTCGCCAACATAAAAACTATCGCGTTCTAATTGTGGATCTAAGGTAAAAATATTTTTCATAAGTGCGGCGCCATGTTGCGGGTAATGAGTCGTTTTTACGAGCAGCTTCTAACAAAACAATCTTGACAGTCTGTAACCTTACTGTTATCTTAGCACCCGAGCACACGATAAGATGTGCGGTTGTGATAATAACGAAAATCTGGTGCGGTGGGAAGCGGCTTTTAACAACATTTACCATTACCATTTGTAGTGATTAGTCCTTCGCACAGTGCCAGTTTACCTCTAACCCCGACCAGCAATGGTTGGGGTTTTTTCTTATAAGGGGCATCATGAAACCATTCGATATCGCGCTGGCGGTTTTAGTTTGCGCTTTATGGGGCATTAATTTTGTTGCCGTTAAGGTCGGGGTGACCTATGTTCCGCCGATTTTCTTTATGGGCATCCGTTTTGCTATGGTCGCCATTTTGCTCTTTCCCTGGGTATTGCGAATGCCCCGTCAAAACATGCGTATGATGTGGGTGTTGGCGCTGACCATGGGAGTTTATTTTGGCATTTTGTTTATCGGCATGAAAGGGGTTCCTGCGGGTGAAGCGGCGATCATCATTCAGTTGCAGGTCCCCTTTGCTGCGTTAATGGCAATGTATTTTTTCAGCGAACATTTAAATCACCGTAGTTTGATGGGTATGTTGGTGGCGTTTGTCGGAGTGGTGGTAACGGTGGGCATTCCCAAAGCGTGGGGTGGTATGCTACCAGTAGCGTTGGTGTTGATTTCAGCAGCGATCTGGGGGCTGTACAACAACCAAATGAAAATGGTGCCGAAGATGCATCCGTTTGCACTCAATGGTTTTGTGGCATTGGTGACGTTTCCCTTGTTTTTTCTGGTGTCGGTGTCGACCGAACACCCTTCATTAAAGTTGCTGCATTTGCCCTGGAGTGCTTACGCGGGTGTGTTATACACTGTCTTTGTTTCAACGCTCTTGTGCTACAGCGCCTGGTATTATCTGGTGGGCAAATATCCGGTGCAAAAAGTAATGCCATTTGTTTTGTTGGAGCCGGCGTTTAGCATGGTAGCTTCTAACGTGGCCACGGGAGAGGTGATAGCGCTACACACCCTTATCGGTGGATTGATTTGTGCCGTTGGGCTGGCGTTGATCATTCTACAACGAACGGTACGTAGGTAAAAATGATGGACAACCATTTACCGATTTATCAATTCTTGCCGCAAATTACGCATGCTTTACAAACACACCAGGTTGTTGTGATCGCGGGCGAGACTGGTTCAGGTAAATCGACGCAATTACCGCAGATCTGCTTACAACTGGGGCGTGGTCAGGCGAGTAAGTGGATTGGTCATACGCAACCCCGTCGACTGGCAGCTCGTAATATCGCTGCACGTGTGGCAGAGGAATTGGAATCGATTGTCGGTGAAAAAGTAGGGTGTAAAATTCGTTTTCAAGATCAGGTCTCCGATCAAACCCAAATCAAATTAATGACCGATGGTATTTTGTTAAATGAAATCCAACAGGATCCGCTGCTCAGGCGCTACGATACGTTGATTATTGACGAAGCGCATGAACGCTCGCTCAACATTGATTTTATTTTAGGGTATCTGAAGCGTCTATTGCCCAAACGACCCGATTTGAAATTGATTATCACTTCAGCAACCTTGGATCATCAACGCTTTGCACAACATTTTACGGGGGCTGAGATTATCGAAGTATCTGGTCGTGGCTATCCGATTGCCATTGAATATGCACCCTTGTCCAATGAAGAGGGCGAAGAGGTGCGAGATCCTTTGCAAGGTATTATTGACGCGGTAGAGCAGCTCAATCGCTTGGGCCGAGGGGATATCTTAGTATTTTTACCGACAGAACGAGATATTCGCGAGATTGAAGAGGGCTTAAATAAGCAACGTTGGATGAGTACTGAAATTGTTCCGCTGTATGGCCGCCTTACGAATGCCCAGCAACAACGGGTTTTTTACCCGGGCCAACAGCGTCGCGTGATTTTATCGACCAATGTTGCTGAAACTTCCGTCACCGTACCTCGCGTGCATTATGTAATTGATTCAGGGGTGGTGCGTATCAGTCGTTATAGCCCGCGCAGCAAGGTTCAGCGCTTACCAATTGAACCAATTTCCCAAGCCAGTGCCAATCAGCGTGCTGGACGTTGTGGCCGGATCGCGCCGGGGACCTGTATTCGACTCTATTCTAAAAATGATTTTTTACAGCGTCCCGAGTTTACCGAACCGGAAATTTTACGCACCAACTTAGCTTCTGTTATTTTGCAGATGATTTATTTGCAACTGGGGCCCATCGAAGAATTCCCGTTTTTGGATCAACCCGATTCACGCCTGGTGCAAGACGGTTATCGTTTATTGCAAGAACTCGGTGCATTGGATGAGCGACGTGAATTAACGGCCATTGGCCGAAAAATGGTGCGTTTGCCAGTGGATCCGCGTTTAGCCAGAATGTTGGTAGCAGCAGAAGGTAAGCCGTGTGTGCGTGAAGTATTGTTGATTGTCAGTGCATTGAGTTTACAAGACCCGCGCGAGCGACCGATTGAAAAGCAACAGGCGGCGGATCAGGCGCATCGAGTTTATGCCCATGTGCAGTCCGATTTTTTAAGCTTTGTGCAGTTGTGGGATCACTTTAATGAAGAGACCGCAAGTTTATCTAATGCCAGGGTAAGGCAGTATTGCCAGAAGAACTTTTTGTCGTATTTGCGAATGCGTGAATGGCGAGATATTGTAGAACAGTTGGGTCATGTTTTAAAAAATAAAAATGAAAAAAATACTTTTGAATTAAAAGACTTGTATGCTCCAATTCATCAATGCTTGGCCACTGGACTGCTCAGTCACATCGGTCAATGGCAAGAAAACAATGAATACCTCGGGGCGCGTCAGCAAAAATGGCAGATTTTCCCAGGCTCTATTCTCTTCAAAAAATCGACACCATGGGTGATGGCGGCAGAATTAGTGGAAACTCAGCAAACTTACGCAAGATGTGTTGCCAAGATCGACCCGGCCTGGTTAGAACCACTGGCGCGTCATCTGATCAAGCGCAGCTATTTTGAACCGCATTTTGAAAAACAACGGCAACACGTCGTTGCCTTTGAAAAAGTAATTTTATATGGCCTGGAAATTGTCGCGAAACGCAAGGTCAATTACGGTCCGATTGATCCGGTGCTCTCGCGGGAATTATTTATCCGTGAAGGCATTGTCAGCGATCAACTCAACGCTACTATTGATTTTGTGCATTACAATCAGCAGTTGTTGTTGGAAATCGAAACGCTGGAACACCGCGCCCGTAAGCGTGATATTGTGGTGGATGAACAGGTGTTAATTGATTTTTATAATAAACACTTGCCGGATGATGCGTACGATACGGTACGCTTGCAACAATGGGTAAAAACACTAACGGCTGATCAGCGTAAAATTTTGTACTTGGATCAAGCGACGTTGATGCAGCGCCACGCCAATGAAATTACCGCGGAAGCCTATCCCACTCAGATCAAGTTTGGTGCCATGACTTTGGCGGTGAGTTATCATTTTGACCCGAGTGCGGAAGATGATGGCGTGACGTTGCGCATCCCGTTGGCACTGTTGCCACAAGTCACCGAAGAGCCGCCAGAGTGGCTGGTGCCTGGTATGCTGCTGGAAAAAATCACTACGTTGTTGCGTTGTTTGCCTAAAACCTTGCGGCGACTCTGTATTCCGGTGCCTGAATATGCACAGGCCTGTTTTGATGCTTTATCTACACATAATCACCAGCAGTCACTGTATTTTGCTCTGGCAGAAGCCTTAAGCAAAATCATTGGCGTCAATGTACCTGCGGACAGTTGGGGTGAGGCTGAGTTGCCGGTGCATTTGTTCATGAATTTTGCGCTGTTAGATGAGGCCAGTGAAGTGCTCGAGCAATCGAGAGATCTGGCAGAATTAAAAAACAACTGGTCAAAAAAATTGAAGCAAGACCTTTCGCAAAAAACTATTCCGGCGTTTAATCGTGAGCATATTCAACAGTGGGATTTTGGTGATTTGCCGGCGTCGATTGAAATGGCACACCAAGGTGCCACCATGATTTTATATCCTGCATTGTGTGTTGAAAAAGACCGCATTGCCTTGCGGGCTTTTCCCGATCAAGCCGAAGCCGCCACGGCGCATCACCATGGATTGGTGCGTTTGTTGATGCTGCAAGGCTATCAGCCGATTGCCTATTTAAAACAGCACTGGAACAAGCAGGCAACCATGGTCACCAAGCTGGCGAGTGTGCAAGATAAAAATGCCCTTTGGCAAGATTTTATCGATACGGTGTTTGCCCGTACTTTTGTGTTAGATCAACCGGAAATTCGCCAGCACATACAATTTATCGAACGCTTACAGCAAAAAGATCAGCTGGTTCCCACTGGTGAAAAATTAATTGCTGAGCTCAATCAAGCGGTGCAACTTTATCCTACATTGATGCAAACCGTTTCTGCCAAGCAGATTAATTTAACCCAAGTTGAAGCCTATCAAGACATTCGCCAGCAATTGGTGGGGCTTTTTTATCCCGGGTTTATTGAACATACGCCAAAAGCGTGGCTTCAACGTTATCCTGTTTATCTCAAAGCCATCGAGCATCGCCTGCAAAAACTGAGGGAAAACCCCAGTCGTGACCAACAGGCGCAACGGCAATTTGCCGCGATTTGGGCGAAATATCAGCGTTGGTTGACCATGCATCACGTCGATCCGCTCAACAGCGAACCGCGTTGGTGGCTAGAAGAATTTCGCATTGCTCTGTTTGCACAGCATTTAAAAACCGCAGTGCCTGTATCCGACAAACGCTTGATGGCTTTATTAACTTAAATATTGCCGCTTATTCTTAACCGCTTTCCACTGATCGGCATCCGCTTCAGGCGCGCATTTTTCGGTTATATTGGGCCATTCTTTAGCGTATTTGGCATTGATCGCAATAAACGCCTCTTGATCAGCAGGTAGTTCATCTTCTGATTTGATGGCATCAACGGGGCATTCCGGTTCACACAGCGCGCAGTCGATACATTCATCCGGATTGATTACCAGCATATGGGGGCCTTCATAAAAACAATCGACCGGGCAGACTTCGATACAGTCGCCGTATTTACATTTGATACAGGATTCGGTGACCACAAAGGGCATAAAATACTCCTAGCTCATTTTTTTATTATTGTGCATCCACGCGGTTAATTTGGCAACGGCTTCTGGCGAAAAATATAAGCCTTGCTTGGTGCGGCGCCATAAAATATCTTGTGGGGTTTGTGCCCATTCGTGTTGCATTAAATAACGTACTTCGCGCTCATATAATGTGTCGCCAAAAAATTCACCCAAATCCCCGATGGCATGGGTTTGGTCCAGCACCAGATCAATGCGCGTACCATATGCAAGACACAGTCGATGTAACAAAGGGCTTGGCAACCAGGGGTAACGGGCCTGTGTATCGGTAACCCATTTGGCGAAGTCTTTGATTTCACCGCCGGGCAACTTGGCTTTTGCTGTCCAGGGTTTGGCCATCTGTGGAAAGTAAGGTGATAGTTTTTGCAGCGCATGCTCAGACAACCTGCGGTAAGTGGTGATCTTGCCACCAAAAATAGAAATGACGGGTAGCTTGCCGGATTGATCATTGATTTCAAAGGTATAATCCCGCGTTACTTTTGACGCGTCGGCATTTTCATCACTTTTTAAGGGGCGCACGCCAGAATAAGTCCAGACAATATCAGCATCGGATAATTGCTTTTTGAAGTATTGATTCACCACATCCAGCAAATATTTCTGTTCCGTGGGGTTGATGTTGACTTGCGCTGGGTCGCCCGCATAAGCCACATCGGTGGTGCCAATCAACGTAAAATCATTGCGATAGGGGATAACGAACACAATGCGATGGTCTTCATTTTGTAGAATATAAGCTTGATCACCTTCATATAATTTTTTAGTGACCAAATGGCTACCTTTTACCAGGCGCACATGGTGTTTTGAGGTGAGTTGTAATCTTTGTGAAATTACGGTATCTACCCAGGGCCCGGCGGCATTAACCAGGCCTTTGGCTTGTAGTGTTTTGGTTTGCTGGGTGTTTTTGTCCAACACTGTTACTTGCCAATGGTCACCTTGCCGCTCTGCTGATTGCACGATATGGCGAGTAAAAATATCTGCACCTAATTCCTGTGCGTGCAGCGCATTGGCAACCACCAAACGGGAGTCGTCAACCGTGGCATCGGAATAAACATAGCCTTTGGTGGTGGACGGATTTAGCGGTTCAGCGGGGTCTTTGGCGCGAATCTTAATGGCTTTGGATTTGGGTAAGCTTTGCCGTAAATTCAAGTGATCATACAAGAACAAGCCCATGCGAATCATCCAGCGTGGTCGTAAATGTTGGTTGTGCGGCATAACGATGCGCAAGGGGTGAATTAAGTGAGGGGCTTTGTGGAGTAAGACTTCGCGTTCAATCAATGCTTCACGCACCAAACGGAATTCGTAATATTCCAAATAACGTAGACCACCGTGAATCAGTTTGCTGCTCCAGGAAGAGGTATGGCTAGCAAGATCGTCCTGTTCACATAACGCGACGCTTAAGCCGCGACCTGCTGCATCGACTGCAATGCCCGCGCCATTAACGCCACCACCAATAACCAATAAATCGTACATGTTGTCACCCTTATTATTGCGAGGCAACAGTATAACAGATTAATGGCTAATGATTAATACCCGAGGTGTTATAAATTGGAATTGGTTGTATCGGAAACAATCGTGGTATGCACATTATTCAAAGAGCTATGAGCAGCATGGCTTTTTACCACGCAAATCGCAAGTAGGCCAATCGCAACCAACAACAATAGTGTGGGTTTAATATACGCTTTAATTTTCATGCCGCCTCCCGATCTGTGTACACCACTTGACATACTTCACTGGTTAGTGTAGACCAATTTGGGAAAAATTGCCAGATATTTCTAGCAAATAGTTGAAATTTTTTTTTAAAGACTCAGAGAATATCAACTTTCGTGATAGTATTTTCTACTAACCGTAACAGCGATTAAAATATCATATGAATCTTGTAATGTTAGGCGTTAAAGCAACGCTCGATTTTTATCAAACCATTGCAGTGGATCAGTTGCAGTTGCCAGGAATAGTTGCGGTTGCGACTGGTGTCGGTTCACCGTTTCTTAATGTGGTGTTGGATGTCAGAGACAAAAAAGCCAATAATAAAACCGTGATTCCCGTATTGCGTGATTTTTTTCACGCGCACCAAGTGCCGTGGAGTTGGTTGGTGATGGCAAATGCAGTAGATCCTAATCTTACCGCTGATGGCTTGGTATTGCTGGAACAGGCGCCAAGTATGTATGTTGATTTGACGCAGCCATTGCCAGTCATGCAACGCGCCGATATTCGCATTGCAGAAATGGGTAAGGATGATGATCTCTCCGGTTGGATTCAACCGTTGCAAGAAGGCTTCCCTGCGACAGAGTCACAGACCAAACAGGATATTTACCAACAATTAAATGCCAGGTTATTGCACCAGGGGGAATCTAAGCTGCGCCATTTTGTGGTTTATGAACAAGAGACGGTGGCGGCGGTGGGGACATTATTTATTTCAGGTGATACGGTAATGCTGCATAATCTGGCCACCAAAAAACAGTTTCAAAGACTTGGCATTGCTAGCGCCTTGATCATGCATCTGATGGCAGAAGCAAAGCAATTGGGCATGAAACATTGCTTTTTGGATACCTCAACAGACACCGTAAAACTCTATCAAAAGCTGGGGTTTACGGTGTATTGTCATACTCAGTTTTTTGTTGAGGCCTAAGACATCATATGATCAAGTGACGCAACACAGCGGTTTCGGCTTTGAAAAATACCGTATCCAATGGGCATGCTTCAAAGTTGGCGGGCAACTGTTTTTTCTTGATCTCTACAAAACCGCATTTGCTATAAAATTTCTGTGCACCTTGTAAAATATCAACGGTTCCTAACACCAGATATTTAAAGTGATGTTTGAGCGCTGCCTTGATCATGGTGGCCATCAATTGTTGTGCCACACCCTTGCCACGATAAGCGCTGACCACAAAGAACTTTTTAATTTCAGCGTGATCTTCATCAATTTTTTTCAACCCAACGCTGCCAATGATGTTGCCGGTATGATCGGTGGCATACCAAAAGTTACAGGTACTGTGATAACAAAACGTGTCTTCCGCGCTCAGTACGCATTGATTGATTTCATCGGTCACTGGAATGGCAAACTCATTTTTCTGGATATCGGTAATCATCTGTACTACTTGGCGTCGCAAGGTACGCGAGGTGGAGAGGGTGCAGATCTTAATTTGCTCGCGCAGCGTTCTGCTTTTTTCCAAAGCAGCGGCATAGCCAGCAATGCAGTGAATTAACTGTTTAATCTCGGCAGCACTCAAAAATTCAAAAGCGCCGATAATCTTATTCGCCGAAAAGGCATCAATTTTTTTAACTGCTGCTATGCCGTCATCGGTCAATTGCAATTGCTTTTCCCGTTTATCACGCCCAGTTTGCATCGCCACCAATTTTTGATGCACTAACCGCTTCATTAAGCGCGACATGCTTGGGCCAGAGAGCAATAAACGTTTTCCTAAGCTGGATACTGAAATCCCCGGTTCTTGCCCAACCTCAATTAACGCATGCCAGTATGCGGGCGTTTCTTGGGTATCTGACTGATCTAATTGCAACATGCCCAACTCACGCACCAATTGTCGAGATGCTTGTCTAAGCAAGGTGATTTCTTGAGAATTTTTCATGATAGCCTCCTGGTTGAGAAAGCTATTTTAACAAATATAGTTTCTTTTGTAAAGTGTTTTTATAAAAACACTTTCATTTTGTTCTATTGATTTTCCTTGAAGCAGTAGTGCTATAATACCGCTCATCCAACATTCGTATCAAGGATCTCCATGATTCAGATTATCTGGCAATTTGACGTTGCTGATATGGTGGCGTTTGAAAAAATCTATGGCTCAAAAGGTTTATGGGTTGAATTATTCCAGCAATCTCCCGATTATCACGGTACTGTGTTGCTAAAGGATTGTAAGATTGAGAGTCGATATTTAACGATCGATCGCTGGAATAATGAAACCGCGTTTCAACAGTTTAAAAAAACAACATTCTGAATGTGTATCAGCAGTTAGATCTGGCGTGTGAAAAAATGATACTTAAAGAGTCTCTTGTGGGTGTTTTTGAGGTGGTAAGCTGAGACTGAGAATGGATAGCGTGGTTGTTAAGCGTTTCATCGTTTATTCCAAGTTCAAAACGTAATTTGATATCGCGCCCCAGCACCTAATCCATGTCTTTGAATCAATTGTGCTGCAACTAATGTTCCAAGGCTATAGGCAATCGTTCGGCGTGGGAGTTTTGTTTCTTCGCAAATGAGCTTATTGGTCAAGCGTTTTTCGGGATAATCTTTAAAGCAATTGAATATTTGTAATGCTGTTTCAGAAAGGGTGTGGAGTGCCTTATATTTTGAGCGATATAGGGTGATATCTTCTAGCGATTTGTGGATGATTTTAATCATGAAATGGGCAAAATGTTCAATGTCATATTTTTTAGGATCTGGTGAAAAACGACCTTTGGAGCATTGGTTTAAGACAAAGTAATACTCTTCTTTATGCTTTTCAATCTGACGGTCGATTGCCAAGCAAGCTGCAACAGAGGACATCGCGAATTGTGGCGATTGTAAAAGCGCTAACATCATAAGGCCTCTTCCTAGGCGTCCATTGCCATCTTGAAAAGGATGGATCGCCAGAAAGCGATAGACAAATTCAGCGGCGAATAAAGTAGAGCGAGATTCAAGCGGATGAGTTTTGTTGTACCATGCAACAAGATCTGACATGGCAACGCTGGTAATGGGGCCAGCATCCGCCGTTTGAAAAATCACTCGGGATTCTTGAGTATGATGGTTATGCTCAACGACAGAATTTGATTGAATTTTATAGGTGCCAATATATTCAGTTTGTTTTTGATAGGGAGCCATTAATTGATAGTGGAGTGCACGAATATCACTTTCCCGCAAAGGAAGAAAAGCTTCAGCATTTTCGTGAATCAGCATTAACATTTGTCGGCATCCAGCGACTTCTTCAATACTTCGTTCTCGGTCTTTCGATAGCTTATTTTCAATCAAGGTTTTTTGATGTGCAAAAGCGGTGGTGCGACCATCTTGAGTAAGAATGGTGTCGAGCCAATTAATTTCAGAATCGGTTAATAGTGCATTTTCAATTCGAGTCGATGCGCCGATATTGCTGATCCGAGCGTAGTGTTTAATGCTCTGGAGCTCCTCTGCATCTAATTGTTTTAGTTCGGAATAAACATCCAGAAACGCATTTTCCAATGCTTGATTTTTGGCTAATAATTCAGTGTTTAATTGAAATGACAGCATCTTTATTTCGCCTCATTAGATGAGTGTGGTAATGAGGATTATGCCATATTGAGCAATATTGAGCAATAATTAAAAGTAAATTGTTGCTCAATATTGCCCATTATCCACCATGGCCCATAAGTTATATGCGTATAGCCTACTTATACAACGAAAACTTTTTAGTAATCGCGCTGACGGTTTCCCACGGGCCATATAAAACCGCAGCGTAAAATTTCAGATTTTCTGCCGTGGTTTGAGCGGTTTTTTCCATTTGTTCAACATAACTGCCGCCAGTCATGGTTTCTAAAAATGAGACGCATTCTATGGATTGAGCCCGTGCTTCAGTAACTGCTTTGCCAATCTCATTGGATTTGCCGCGTAAAATAATATAAGGCATCGCGGAAATTGGCCAGGTGTTTTGAGTGGCGTCTTAATAGCTTTTGATATGCAAATGCTCAGCGCCAATCTTGGCGCCAATGGCAAGAGAAGCATGTGCCACTGCGTTCATGGCAACGCCTATTTCAACGTCTTTGTTAATAATGGCAACCAGTTTGTGTGTGAAGGTCATGGTGTTTTCTCCAGTAACGTATTTTTGTTATTGTCCTGTTTTCATTTTATTTTTACAGTAATATAGCGTTGATTCGGGCTAGAAGGTTTTTCTGGTATTGTTAATGCTAATTTCCCAGCTGTGATAAGCGGTAACAAAAGTGTATCACGAAAAGATTCACGATGACTTAAATCAAGGTATGCCATGATTTCTTTGGTCGAATGTGGTGTTTCACAGAATTTCAAAAGAATTTTAGCTTGTCCGGTAGCTTGTCCGGTAGCTTGATCCGTATTTTGATAAGCGCCTTCTGTAAGAATAGATTCAGCTTGTCCGGTAGCCTGTCCGGTAACTTGATTAAATCCCTCTGTAAATGGAAATACAAGTCGCGTAAAATGCGCAGTGAAATGGTAAATTGTGCGTGGATAATGCTCTAAAATGCGCGGCACTCCTGATCCAAGTTGTTCTACCATATCTAAATCTCGAAAAATACGCATTAGCTCTTTATTTTGTGGAACAGAATAGCCCATAAAGAACTCATCTTCATTAAATCCACCAGGCAAGCCACCCGCAGAGGTGATCTCCAATCGGTTAGCAAATAATTCAAATTTTGGAGGTACTTCATTGGTATAGTTATTATGGATAATGGCATTAATCACGCCCTCACGTAGCGCCATTGGATTTAATAATTTGCGCTCTTCGCGCTTATCCGCGGTAATACGTGCAAATGTTTTATTTTCCACTTTGAGTTTTTCCAATACCGCTTTGGTTGCTTTCACCAATGAACAATAACCATACTCTTCGTTTTCGATCAAATTGACTCTATTAGTGCCAACATATTTGGCAACTTTAATAGACACACCATTGACATCGGCAAGCAAATAAGCAGCGTAATTAAAGTCACCGTTAGTGGTTAGGAGTTCAAGGTTTCGCGCAAATTGGTCATTCAGTTTGAAGGGGGTTTCATGATAATAAATTTTTAATTGTTCAAAAGTAAGCGCCTGATTGCGTGCTCGGATTGTACCAATGGAGTTGCGAATTCTACTTGCGAATAAATTTTCAATTATCTTTGCAGGCATAGGTTCAGATGCACTACCAATTCGGATAAAACAGCCTTTAGCAGACATGCCAAGTTTGGATAGATAATATGGTTTTTCAGAACCGCTGGCGACAGTGATTTTAACAATTTGCTTTTCATCACGCCTATCCACAATCACATCAAATAAACCCATGGTGGATGGGCTAATATTATTTTTAATGCGATCTTTGATTTTGAGCTGTGTGGCATCAGCATTAGTTATGCCAACAGCTGTATGTGTTTTATCGTCAATGCCAATATAAATAACACCGCCATCACGGTAATTCAAAAAAGCAATAACTGCTTTTTCTAAAGAGTCAGTTAATTCGCGTTTGAATTCGATGCGGTTAGATTCTTGCATTAACCACCTTTATGTTGGGTCTAATGGATTGTGTTGATCACATTCTATCTCAGTGGCGCGAAAATACAAAGTAGGTGCATTAAAAAAATCAACCGCCGGTTCTGGCTAGCTGCGATTTGTTGAAGCTGATATCATCTTCTTAATCAAGCGAACTGATGATAACGATGACATTTACTTATGACAATGCTGAGTTTTACCGCGCCCATTTGGCACGTGATCCGCGTTTTGACGGTAAGTTTTTTGTCGCCGTTAAAACCACGCAGATTTATTGCCGACCCACGTGTCCTGCCAGAAAAGCGCAGCTCAAAAACCTGGAGTTTTTTATTCACGCCGTGCAGGCAGAAGCAGCAGGGTATCGACCCTGTATGCGTTGTCGGCCCGAAACGGCACCTGGTTCTGCGGCGTGGATGGGTACTTCTGCGACGGTGCAGCGCGCCATTCGTATCATGGATTGTTTTGCGCTGGAAGAGTTACCCATGAGTGCCTTGGCAGAAAGATTGGGGGTTGGCGAACGTTGGTTGCGCGAGTTATTTCAGCAACAAGTAGGCACGAACCCGCAATCAATTTTGTTGTCGAAGAAGTTGGATCTGGCACGTAATTTGTTGGATCAGTCGTCGCTGTCGATTACTGAAATTGCCTTTAGCTCAGGGTTTCAATCGATTCGTCGGTTTAATGATGCATTCAAAAGCCGATTTCATAAAACGCCCAGCGAAGTCAGAAAAACACCACAATCAGAATCAAAAGGTCAGTTGCGTTTTCAATTAAGCTATCGACCGCCTTATGCCTGGAACCAAATGCTGCGTTTTTTTGCAAACCGTGCCATTGCGGGCGTGGAGTGGGTGGAGCAAGATTGTTATCAACGCTTGATTACCCTCGGTGATATTCGTGGTTGGGTCAAAGTCACGCATGGCGAAAAGCACAAAATCGACGTTGAGGTGAAGTTGAATAAAAGCGCCAATACCCTGGAGTTTGTCGCCCGCTTGAAAAATATGTTTGACCTGGATTGTGACCCGATGGCGATTGAAGCCGGCCTGCAGCAAGATCCAAAATTGCAGCCCTGGTTGGCGCAACATCCAGGCTTAAGAATCCCTGGTGGATGGGATGGTTTTGAACTGGCGGTGCGTGCGGTGGTGGGGCAAAAAATCAGTGTGAAAGCAGCGCGGACCGTGCTCGGTAGAATCGTCGAAGTCTGTGGGGAGCGGCAAACCTTGGATCCATTGCTACCGTTGCAGCGTTTTTCCCCGACGCCGGAGCAGCTATTCGCGGCAGACTTATCCAGCATTGGGTTAACCAATGCAAAAATCGAAACGCTGAAAGCTTTGGCGCGCCAGGTTGCTGACAAAAACCTGCTGCTTGATGGTACCGCAGATTTTGAGGATACCTGTCGCAAGTTGTTGTTAATCAAAGGCATTGGCGCTTGGACCGTGGAATATATTGCGATGCGTGCGTTGCGTAATCCCAATGCATTCCCCGCAACCGATTTGGAACTAAAAAAACAGATGTTGCGTTTGCAGTTGGATTCAACAATCTGGAACCCCTGGCGTGCCTATGCCGCGATTTTATTATGGAATTTACCGATGGAGGATCAGTGATGAGAGGCATTCAAGCATTACCCAAAGACGCGACCTATGGCGTAATGGATTCACCCGTGAGCAAACTCACCATCATCACTTCGCCACAAGGACTGCACGCCATTTTTTGGGATACCGATTGTGATCACAAACATTATGCGCCGATGATGAGTGCGTTGCGTCAGGATGAACGTGAGTCAACCATTGTTAACACCAAGCAACAATTGAGCGAATATTTCCAAGGAAAGCGTAAGATTTTTGACTTGCCATTAGTACTCAATGGCACCGATTTTCAAAAACAAGCGTGGCATCAGTTGTTACAAATTCCCTATGGCAAAACCATTTCTTATGGTGAGCAGGCGAGCAGAGTCGGCAATAAAAACAAAGCACGCGCCGTTGGAATGGCCAATGGCCAGAACCCCATTTCCATCGTGATCCCTTGTCATCGCGTCATTGGCAGCAATGGCCACCTGACGGGGTTTGGCGGTGGGTTGGATAAAAAGGCGTGTTTGTTGCAGTTAGAGCAAAGGAAATAAGTAGGAATAGATTCGGCAGGTTAAACAATCGCTGCAATACAGGCTTGTTCCATTAGCGCTCTGCAAGCTTCAATTTCTTGGGGAGGCAGGCGTTTCATGTCGATATAAATTGCCAGGCCATTGATGCAGGAAGAAATTACAGCGAGGATTTGTTCGGCGGAGATGTCTTGCCTCAATTTTTTTTCGGTTTGTAAGCGTTTAATGGCTGTGAGCCAGAGATCCGGTGTGTGCTGCGGTGTATGATGTAAGCTGGTATTGGATTCTAATAATTGCCAGTAGAGCATTTTTTGGATGTCGGGTTTTTTGAGAAACATTTCGATACGGGTGCGGAAGGTGGTGCGAATAAATTCAATACCAGAGAGGTGTGTATCTTGAAAAACCTTGTTCAATGCTTGAAAGTAATCTTGCATGCTGGTTTCTTTAACCAATTGCCAGAGGCTTTTTTTATCTTTAAAGTGATGATAAATCAAGCTTTGATTAATCTTGGCGCGCGTGGCAATTTGACTGATCGAAGTGGCGGCAAAGCCTTGTTTGACGAAGAGTGTTTTGGCAGCTTTTAAAATATTAAATCGGGTTTGATCTCCGGTGGGGCGTAGTTTTTTCATCAGCAATAACTCCTTTCATCTCTCTATCATATGCCATATTGAGTGACCCGTCAAAATTTTGTAATTGACTGACCGTTCAATTTGTTATAGACTATATTCCTATCTTAACAAAAAGAGCAATACCATGTCAGAAAGTTTGCAATTAACCAAACGTGAATGGAGTGTTAGCCTATTCGCCATTGGCGTGTCATTAAGTAATTTTTTTGGTGTCGACATTTATTTGCCCTCGCTACCGGCGATTGAGAAAAGCTTGGGAATAGGGCAGTCGGGGGCACAATTGACGATTTCGATTTATATGTTGGGGATGGCGCTTAGTGTATTTTTTTGTGGCCCATTGTCGGATAAAGTCGGGCGCAAAAAGGTGATGGTGCCAGGGTTGCTGCTGAATTTACTGGGAAGTATTATTTGTTTTGGTGCAACCACGGGTCATGTTTTATTGTTGGGGCGCTTAATTCAAGGTTTAGGTGCAGGTGCCTGTATGGGCGGCATCCGTGCGATGATCACTGATGTTTTTAGCGCGAAAAAACTCTCGATGGTTGCTGCTTATCTCAGTACGGTGTTGGCATTATCACCGATTGTTGCACCGGTGGTTGGGGGTTATTTACAAACCTATGTCAGCTGGCGTGCTAACTTTGTGGTATTAGGGGTGGTCTATCTGCTGTTGGTTCTGGTGAGTTTTTGGGTGCGTGAAACCAATGAACACCAACATTTACACAGTTTTGATGTGCGCCATCATGCCAAAAATTATCGGTATTTATTAGGGCGACCCGATTTTATGACCTTCGCATTTTGCGGTGGTTTTGCTATGGTGGTGAGCATCGCCTACGCCACCAGTGCGCCTTTTGTGTTTCAAAAAACATTGGGGTTAACGCCCATTCAATTTGGCTGGATGGGTATTTTTATTGGTGTTGGTAATATTGCCGGGAAGTTGCTCAGCCCAAGCATTGCGAAACGTTGCGATATGGAAAAAACCATGGTGGCGGCGTTGTTTTGCATTTTACTGGCAGGCGTTTTTTTAGACGTGATGATTTGCGTCAATAAAGCCGGGCTGTTGATCACCACGCTGGCAGTGATGTTGAGCTTTTTAGGCCAGGGGATGACCACGCCTAATTCGATGGCGCTGGGACTTTCACCGTATCGCGCCATGGGTGGTACCGCCAATGCGTTGCTGTCATTTATTCAGATGTTGTTATCGTTCATCGTGAGTTACGTCTTATCCAGCGCGATGCTGGCAGACCATCAGAGCACTGCGTTGGCAGGAAGTTATATTATGGTGGGTGTGCTCACTTTGCTGGTATACTTTATTTTTGCAACGTGTCGCTGTCAAAAGGCGGCATAAACTATATCGATGGAGGTGCTGAAATGAGTTGGCAGCGGAATATTAAAGGTACCGGCGTATTGGCCGCTTTAGGTGCAGCGCTGTTATTTGGTATTAGCACACCGATCTCCAAGAGTTTATTGACCACCCTGAACCCCTGGCTATTGGCGGGGTTATTGTATCTGGGTTCTGGTATTGGCTTATCGATTTATCGCATGATACGGCGTTCTACAAGACCTAAATTGTCGTTGACCGAATGGCCATGGTTGCTGGGCGCGATCTTTTCGGGCGGGGTCATTGCACCGGTGTTATTGATGTTTGGCCTCACCCGCATGCCAGCGTCTGGCGCTTCGTTGTTATTGAACGCGGAAGGGGTGTTTACCGCGTTGCTGGCCTGGTTTGTATTTCGTGAAAATGTCGATAAACGCATCGCTTTTGGTATGTTGGCGATTGTGGTGGGTGCGGCGATTTTAAGCTGGCCCAGTTCAATTCAATTTTCCCGCTTATGGCCATCACTGGCAGTGTTGGGTGCTTGCTTGTTCTGGGGCATCGATAATAATTTAACGCGTAAAGTATCACAGACCGATGCGACGTGGATTGCCGCGTTAAAGGGTCTGATTGCAGGCGCGGTAAACCTGGTACTTGCAGTGATGATTGGCGTAAGTATCCCTTCGTTTTATGACGTTACAGCCGCGATGGTGTTGGGGTGTTTGGCGTATGGCATTAGCCTGGTGTTGTTTGTGGTGAGCTTACGTCATTTGGGAGCGGCCAGAACCGGCGCTTATTTTTCCGTGGCGCCGTTTGTGGGTGCCATCATCGCCATTCCTTTATTACACGAATCGCTGAGCGTTAAGTTAATTATTGCCGGATTGTTGATGGCGTTGGGCGTGTGGCTACATTTGACGGAAGAGCATTGCCACGAACACAGTCATGGTTCGCTAACCCATACCCATGCGCATTTTCCCGATGTTGATCATCGACACGATCACTAAATTTAAAGCTCAAATTTCAAGCGCCCTGGTCCCTTGCAAAGCCAAAAAGGCATGTTCTCGGTGTTATCTACGATATTCCTTTTAATGACAAGGGTTCTGCATTATCCATTGGGGCGGGTTATATGGTGACCATGTATGTTAATGCAATTACCCAGGTGAATCCTACTGAAATGGTACCGAATACGGGAGATAATGGCATCATTGCGATTACCGCATCGCAGCAGACCAGCAGTGACTTAGGGTTGAATGGCCCTTATGCGACGTTGACGTATACTTTCTAACTAAAAGAAGCTGTTGATTAGCAGATAACGCGCTTCGCAAAGGGTATCAAACAAACTTAGCTGCTAAGCTCATGTGAATCAATTTTTCCAGATCTTGTGCCGTGAGCGATAAGGCTTCGGCAAGTGCCTGGTAATTTTGATTCACATAGCCGCCAAAATAGGCAGGGTCATCTGAATTAATGGTGACGCGTACCCCTTTATTTAACAGCAACATGGCAGGGTGTTGACGCAGATCTTTTGCCACTTGTAAGCTGCGATTAGACAACGGACACATGGTCAGTGCGATCTTATCGGCAACTACCCGTTGGATTAACGCTTTATCCGTGCTGATCACATTGCCATGATCAATGCGATCGACACCCAATATGTCCAATGCTTCCCACACGTAATCCGTAGCGCCTTCTTCACCGGCATGCGCAACCAGCTTGAGTTTTTCAGCACGGGCACGATCGAATAAATTTTTAAATTTACTCGGCGGGTTGCCTTGCTCGGAGGAATCTAACCCAATACCGATAAATTGATGGCGAAACGGCATTAGTTGATCAAAGGTTTTTAAGGCGTCATTTTCACTGAGATGACGCAAGAAGCAAACGATTAAGCTGGCCTGAATACCATATTCCTGGCGTGCCTGAGTAATGGCACAGGTAATGCCGTCGAATATCGTATTTAGTGCAATGCCGCGTGACAAATGTGCTTGCGGATCCATAAACATTTCCGCATGCGTGACGTGATCTTGCTGTGCCTTGGTTAAATACGCGTAGGTGAGGTCAAAATAATCCTGCTCGGTTTTTAATACTGACATGCCTTGGTAATATAAATCCAAAAATTCCTGCAAATTATTAAAGTGATAGGCATTGCGGATCGCGTCAATCGATGAATATTTCAGGGTAAGGTTATTGCGCTTGGCCAGGTGAAGCATCATTTCCGGCTCTAAGCTGCCCTCTAGGTGTATGTGCAGCTCTGCTTTGGGTTGGTTGAGTATATTGAGCATAAGAAAACATCCTGTTAAGTTGCGCGGGTTTGCCTATGCCACGTAACCGAAGGTTAAAACACAACAGATATTTCGTCAAGGTGTGAAGCGTCTTTATACCGTTTGGGGCGCGTTATTTAAAATTTTTTACGCGGTTTCAGTCATTTCTATCTGGGTCAATGCTATATTTTTTCTTTGTGATTTTATGGTTATGCATTCTTTCTCAACTTGCATTAAATATGCATTTGTTTTCTCGTCCTGCCAATAGGGGTTTGCAATTATATTGAATATTGTATACAATACCATCCGATATGAATGACAGTAGAGAAATGATGACACAACCGTATGGAACCCTGGATGAAATTTTAAGTCGCTTGATGTTCGAAAAGAAAATGCGAGCGATGGATTTGGCGCGCGAACTTAATATTCCGCAACCGACGATTCATCGCATAGCAACCGGTAAGTCGACAACTCCTCATACGAGCACGTTGGAGCCGATTGCCAACTATTTCAATATCACGGTTGAGCAGCTAACCGGCAAAGCGCCGCTGCAGGATGTCAATTCCTGGGTGAGTGCACTACTCCCGGCAAACACACAGATTGCACGTCAAATTCCTTTATTACAATGGGATGAATTAAAAGACATTGATTTTTCAAAGCCCATTCAATCCAAGCAACATATTGTCGTTGCGTCAGATTTTCCAGAGGCGGCATTCGCCGTTAAAATGAATGATTCTTCAATGTATCCGGCTTTTATAGATACCGACATTTTGCTGTTGAGCCCGCATAAGAAAATTAAAGATCGCGCTTATGTATTGGTAAAGTTGGGTAAAAGCCAGCAGTGCATATTTCGTCAATTATTAATTGATGTTGATCAGCAATACCTAAAACCATTACACCCAGACTTAACGGCATTTAACATGCGGCTGCTGACCGATCAGGATCAGATTTTGGCGGGGTTAATTGAAGTTCGTAAAAGTTATGGACGAGATGATTAAGGGAGTAGACTAATGAAACAGAAGCTGCTGATGGAAGCGAAGAAGGTGCGTGGGGAATAATGATAGTGTTCAACTATATTTTGTTTGTCGGTGGCGGTAATATGACTCGCGCGATTGTTAGTGGTTTAATCAGTGATGGTTACTCGCCCACACGTCTGTTGATTGTCGATCGCCATGCCGATAAGCGGGAGTTTTTTGAAAATACCTATCAAGTAAAAACAGCGGATCAATTGACCGCGGCGTTGCTTGATGTTGATATGATTGTGCTTTCTGTTAAACCGCAAGGTGCACGGTCGGTGTGTGCTGAGCTCAAACCATTATTGCATTCAAAAATTCCGCTGATCCTCTCCGTGATGGCAGGCTTGACGTTGGATACGCTGCAATCTTGGTTAGGTGATGCTTTACCTATCGTGCGCGCCATGCCTAATACGCCTTCTTTGATTAAAGCCGGTGCAACAGGGCTGGTGTCGAATGCTTTGGTATCCGCTGTGCAGAAAGAGCAGGTACAGGCGCTGATGTCTGTGATGGGTATTGTCGCATGGCTTGAGCAAGAGGCTCAATTAGAGGCAATTACGGCGTTATCAGGAAGTGGTCCTGCGTATTTCTTTTATTTTATGGAAGCGATGCAAGCAGTTGCCATTAAATTAGGACTACCCGAATCGATTGCGCAACAATTCGCATTGCAAACAGCCTATGGAGCGGCAAAGCTGGCCATGCAAAGCGATGAGT
This sequence comes from Thiotrichales bacterium, assembly GCA_947478525.1. Classification (GTDB taxonomy): domain Bacteria; phylum Pseudomonadota; class Gammaproteobacteria; order Francisellales; family CACEW01; genus CANJVU01. The sequence goes on along the minus strand of CANJVU010000001.1, from coordinate 147,560 downwards.
CAGTCGCCACTTTGCGCAGCCGCGTGACTTCAAAAGGAGGCACCACTGCGGCTGCGTTAGCCGTTTTTGAACAACAGGGGTTGCCTGCAATGGTCGAATCAGCGATGCGTGCGGCGCAGCAGCGGTCACGAGCGCTTAGCCAGGAGTTTGGCGTATAACTGCCTCAAAAACCCCGCGTATTTTTTTTGGCCAGTGCGTTGCCTAATTTTTAGATTTGGCTGCAAGCCTTTCCAGAAGTGGCTCCCCGAACTGGACTCGAACCAGTGACCCAATGATTAACAGTCAAATTTTTATTTGTATCAACTGCGTTCAGCTGAAATCTCATAAATAGCCTATATCGCTTGACAGATATGGATTTTATTGGTATTATCTTTAAACTAAATTCAACTTCGTTCAGCTATTGTAGCACTGTAAATGTTACCCCTTTGTTACCCCAAGTGAGGATTTGAAAGTGAAAAAAGATTTATTGACTGACTATAAAGTAGATAATCTGAAACCAAAAGCCACTCGCTATGAAATATCTGAGCATAATGGCTTTTCTATTAGGGTATACCCAACTGGTAGTAAATCTTGGATATATATGTACCGCTATAATCAAAAGCAAAAGCGCTTAAAATTAGGCGAGTACCCTGATTTATCTCTCGCAGAAGCTCGTCGAGCTTTTTCAGATGCGGTTTTACAGCTTAAGAGTGGCATTGATCCAAGCGAAGATAAAAGGCTTGAAAAAGTTTCAAATCTTGAGGCGCTAACTATGAACCAGTTGATTAATGAATACATTGAAAAATGGGCTAAGCCCCGTAAGCGCTCATGGAAAGATGATCAAAGAGTTTTAACGGGTCGTGTGGCAAAAAAATGGGGTAATGCTAAAGCTAAGCAGATAAAGCGCCGCGACGTTGTTTTATTTTTAGATGAGATTAGTAAAGACGCACCAATTATGGCTAACCGAACTCTTGCTGTGCTGCGTCGGATGTTTAATTTTGCGATTGAGCGGGATATATTGGAGGCATCGCCTTGTTCTCAAGTAAAAATGCCAGCTGAAGAAAATCGTCGTGAAAGAACACTTAGTGAAGAAGAGATACAAAAAGTATGGTTTGCACTGGATAAAACCAACATGGATTTTTCTACCAAATTAGCTTTGAAAATGGGGCTTATTACAGGGCAGAGGAAAGGAGAAATTATTTCTTTACGCTGGGATGAAATCGACTTCAAAAGACGTTTATGGAAAATTCCAGCAGAGAAATCCAAAAATAAGAAACCACATCTGGTATATTTGTCTGATTTGGCGCTTGAAATTTTGAAACAAGCTAAAGCTAATCCGGTTATTGTTGACAGTGCTTGGGTTTTTCCTTCTTTATCTACAAGTGATGTACACATTACGGATGCAGCAATTAATAAAGCTATCTACCGATATTTTTTTGACAAAAAAGATAATAAAGATTCACCTTTTAAAGGTGTTGAGAAATTTACACCACATGATTTGCGTCGTACTGTGGCAAGCCATATGACAGCAATTGGGATACCGAGACTTGTTGTGAGTAAAATTCTTAATCATGTTGAGAGTTCAGTAACAGCAATATACGACCGGCATACGTATGAGAAAGAAAAGCAAGAAGCATGGCAACTATGGTCTAATAAGTTAGAAGCACTTATTAATACCAATGTGCCACGCTAACTCGTTAAATTATATTTGTTTGGGTCTTCTGCTATCTAACCATCCTAATACCTCATCGTAATACCAGCCTACAGCTTGTTTTCCGATTGATAATCTACGTGGGAAATTTCCTTCCTGTTCATGGCGCCAAATTGATGATGTGCTAAGTCCTGTTAGCTCTTTTACCAATGGTAATCTAATAATTTTATGAGTGATCATGATGCCCCTCCTCGGTTTGTTAGTCATCATGCAAATCATAAAATTTATAAAAAAACCGGAGGAGTTGGGTTGATTCGACGTAAATAGGGTGATTTAAATTCAGGGTGCTTAAAGGTTAATATTCTTTATATGCTTTGAAAATAAAGCCTTAGCGAGGGGTTACAGAAAAAATATTAATTTCTTAGCAGTACGAAGGCATGGTTTTGGTTAAAAACTTTTAGTATTTGTTAGATCACACAATCGTGTTTTTGGAGGGTTTAATAAACCTCAAAAGGGATATCTAACAAAAGAAATATTAAGTCTACGCTAACGCCGAAGTCATATATTGACTTTGGAGTGTGATAGCTCATCTTGTAGTGGTGTTAAATATACTGTTAAGTTACTTTCCTCGACGATTGGGAAGGTAATAGTGTATGTGCAGGAGATTTATCTCTAAAGACTATTGCAATGCCCGATTTATTCAGCAATGAAAATGTCTTAGGTTAAGGGATGGCTTTATGGGTTATTACCCTCAGCTCATGAGCTGAGGGTAAGGTTGCGAGCCTATTAACAACCACGAGCCATTATGTAATTGGAGTGGTTTATTGTGGAAAATAGAATTTGGTTTCTGTTACAACGCCGATCACTCGGTCTTGATAGGTAAATGAAATTGGATCGGCTTCATCATCAGTAGTATGTAATTCGATATCATCTTCATCAAGGATATATTGGCGGAATAATATTTTTTGAGCTTCATATAGGTAGGCTAATACAAAGTTACCATTTTTGGGTTTTAAATTCGGCTCAACCAAAAGCAGGGTGCCTGGTAGAAAACGTTCTGACATATCTGTATCAACAACGCTCACTGCAAACGCCGCTTTACTTGGGTTGCTGCCTATCTTAGCGTGCTCGCCAGAAAAACTGGAAAGGAGCTCTTTATGGAGGTGAGCATTTTTCAGAGAAATTAAAGGTATTGTCATCTCGTTTTGTTCGCAGAGCGCATTCTCAGCAATATTGCATTTGGTATAGAGCGCAGAACGTTCATTTGAGCTTAACATAATAGCCTCCTTTTTGGTCTGAATTAAGTGCGCTCATTTTGTCATAAAAAAGCACTATTGTCAATATTTTTTATAAAAAGCTACTTTTTAGACTTTGTATTTTTAAGTTAGATTATATTACGATCTTTTTTTTGGTTAGTTTGTATTACTCTGCAGTATTTTTTGGAAAACACTGTGCTAACCCTATATAATTGGCTCATATCATCACTTCTGAGAAAAGAATTTTGCAGATCTCAATATTTGGCACTGGTTACGTAGGGTTGGTGAGTGGGGCTTGCCTTGCCCAGGTGGGCAATCATGTGTGTTATGTCGACGCTGATGCTGAACGTATTGCGCAATTACAGCAAGGAATTAATCCTTTATATGAGCCTGGGCTTGCGGATATATTGCGTCATAATACTTTGAATAAGCGAATTGTTTTTAGTACCAATGCACAAGAGGCCATTCAAAAAAGTGATGTTATTTTTATCGCTGTAGGGACGCCGTCACAAAAAGAAGGTTTACCCGATTTGCAGTACGTAAAACAGGTGGCAAAAGTAATCGGACAAAGTTTAAATCAATATAAAATCATTGTTAATAAATCTACCGTTCCAGTAGGGACTGCTGAACAAATTTCGGAAATTATTGAAAAGGAACTAGAGCAGCGTAATGTAAATATACTGTTTGATGTGGTTGCTAATCCAGAGTTTCTACGAGAAGGTTCAGCAATACAAGATTGTATGAGACCGGATCGAATTATTTTAGGTACAGCTAGTGAGCACGTTATTAAAGTAATGAGAGATTTATACAACCCATTTAATGGAAGTCCAGACAAAATTCAAGTAATGAAAGTTCGCTCTGTTGAATTAACTAAATACGCTGCTAACGCAATGCTGGCAACTAAAATTAGCTTTATAAATGAGATGAGCCGAATTGCAGAAATAGTTGGGGCTGACATTGAAGAAGTTCGTCAAGGAATTGGTTCTGATCCGCGTATTGGATATTCATTTCTTTATCCTGGCTGTGGGTATGGTGGCTCATGTTTGCCAAAAGATGTACTGGCATTGACTAAGATCACTGAAGAAAAAGGATATGAAGCGCATTTGTTATCAGCAGTGAATAAAGTAAATGAGCAGCAAAAGCACTTTTTGTTTGAGAAAATCAAAAGCCACTTTGACGGTAATTTGCAAGGCAAGCTAATCGCATTATGGGGTTTGTCTTTTAAGCCTAATACCGATGATACTCGGCAAGCGCCTAGTTTGGTGCTGATTGATGAGTTGTTAAATGCGGGTGCTTTGGTGTGCGCTTATGATCCAAAGGGAATGGAGCATGTGAGGCGTATTTACAGTGCTTGTAAAGCCTTTACATTGGCTCCTTCAGCTATGACGGCTTTACAGGGAGCAGATGCTCTAGCAATAGTAACAGAATGGATAGAATTCAAAAGCCCTAACTTTGAAGAAATGAACAGGATACTCAAAAATCCGATTATTTTTGATGGAAGAAATTTGTACAACCCCAATCAGCTTAAGTTATTGGGGTTTCAATATTATAGTATTGGTAGATAGGGCTAGAATGTCTTTTGTGTTTTTATTTTCTGCATAACATGCGCTAAATCGTTGCGCCAGTTTGGAAGCGACAGGCCCAAAGAGGCAATTTTCTCGGTAGATAAAACACCATTAGCAGGTCGCTTTAAGTTAGTTGGAACTTCTCCTGTCTTAGCACGCGTAATGCTAACTTCGGCAATACCTAATTCTTTTGCAAGTTTAAAAATTTCTTTCGAGTATTCATACCAACTGACAGCTTCACTGCTACAAAAGTGATAGGTTCCTCTAATATCATTGGACTTTTTAATTCGATCACATAATTCTGCTAATGCCCTTGCTACTGAATGGGCGGAGGTGGGACAACCAAATTGATCATCCACGATACGCAGATGTTTATCGGCAATTCCACGTCTTAAAATTTTAAGCACGAAGTTATGGCCTTCAAATTCGCTGAAATTCCAGCATGTTCTGAAAATAATATAATCTTTTAGCGTTTTTCGTATAATTTCTTCGCTTTTATATTTGGTGGAGCCATAGACGCTTAGTGGCATTGCTGCATCATCTTCAGTATAGGGTGAATCTTTTGTGCCAGAAAAAATACAGTTCGTAGAGATATGGATGAGGAACTTGTTATACTTTCGGCATTGATTTGCTAATAGTTGAATACCATGCACATTACTATACTCAGCTTCTGAAGGATTAACTTCAGCAATTTCAGTGTCGGTAAATGCGGCACAATTTATTACGATATCAAAATCGGTTGAATCAAAGGTTTTGTTAAGTTGCTCTTGTGAGCAAATATCTAGCTGTTTTCTATTCAATGAAATAGTCGGTATATGGGCTTCGGGAAAATATAAAGCAATCGCTGTTGCTATCTGTCCTCCAGCACCTGTTAATAAAACTTTTGGCATAATCTCCTCTCAAAGTTTAAGCTCTGTTATTACATCCTTTTAAAGATAGGATTGATTATATTGTTTGTCGCATGTAATTTATCTCTCTGGTTTTGGTAAGAGAAACGACGGAGAGATTCTCAAAAAAAATATGTTAGTATTTGAGGCTAGATTTATATTCTTAACTATATTGCGGTAAAACACAATATTAATGGAATAGACAAAGGAGTGAAATAAATAAAATGAACAAATTAAAATCTTATTTTATTGTGATTCTAGTGGCTCTGCTTTTTTTCTATACTTTTGGGTTGAATAATATTTTTAATGCGCTGAGTCAATTTTTTATTACCAGCTTCCATTTGTCCCCCTCTCAGGTTGGATTTGTATCCAGCCTTTTTTTCTATGGCAATATTATTTTTCTTGTCCCTGCAGGCCTAATTGTTGATAGAGTTTCTCCTAAAAAATTGTTGCCGATCATTATGATTCTTTGTGCTACTTTCACGGTATTTATGGGTTTTACTGGTAATATTGTATTAATGTCGATTGCTCGGTTCTTAACAGGGGTGTGTGCAGCATTTGGCTTTGTAGGTTGTGTAAGGGTTGCAGCAAATATAATGGATAAAAAACAGCTGTCCAAGGCTACAGGAATCATTGTAACGCTTGGAATGTTGGGTGGATTTGCTGCTCAAGCTCCGCTTACTTATTTAATTGAGAAAACCTCTTGGCAGACAGGATTGATTACGGTTGGAATCATTGGATATATAATTGCTATCTTAATTTATTTTGCCCTACGCAATACCCATTATGCATTAGGAAAGTTGCAATTGACCCAATCGATTTTACAAAAGTTAAAAATTGTTTTTTTAAATTTACAAAATATTCTTTGTGCAGCCTATACCAGTTTGATGAATTTACCGATATACATGTTAGGTGCTATGTGGGGAATTCCTTATTTAGTAAGCGTTGGAAATTACTCTCAAACACAAGCGGCTACAATCTCTGGTATGCTGTTTTTAGGAACCATGATTGGATCGCCTATTACAGGTGCGATTTCAGACTTCTATAAATCAAGAAAAGGCATCATGATTGTCGGCGCTATTATTTCGATTCTTGTTATGCTGATTATTTTGCATGTAAAGACAGATTATTACACAGATTTATTCTTGTTTCTCTTGCTTGGCATGGTCACAAGTACTCAAATTTTAAGTTATCCTGTTGTGGTGGAGAATAATCCAACTGAGTTGAGCGGATCAGCAACCTCAGTAATTTCTATTATTTCTTTGTTGGGCGGTGCAATTATTCAACCCTTATTTGGTATTATTCTCGTGCATTTCTCAGTAAACAATGTAATAAACGGGTATAGTTATTCTACTGCCATTAAGTGCCTTTTGGTTGCGTTTGCAATTGCGGCAGTGGTGGGACTATTTATTAAAAAGCACGGGGGGGAATCATGAAAATAGGAATTATTGGAGGTCCATTTTTTTGGAAACTATGGGGTATTGAGGCAGATAAAATAGAAGTTACTACGCCTTATGGGGAGCCTGCTGACTACCTTTTTAAAGGTAATGTTGGTAAACATGAAGTTGTTTCTCTGTTAAGACATGGAAATGGCAATACATTTGCGCCGCCAGAAGTTCCCTATCTTGCAAATGTTTATGCGATGGGAACATTTAAACCTGATTTTGTAATTCATAGTTCAGCTTGTGGTGCGTTAACAGAGAGGCTAAGCAGCGGAGCGGGCGGGGATATTTTTTTATTTGACCAATTGATAGACTTTACTAAATTTCGGCCCAATACTTTTGGCAGCCCTGTGTTTGATACGGTTCATCATTTGGATTTTAGCAGTCCAGTATCGCCAGAGCTCATAGATTATGCACACAAGGTTTTCCTAGAAAATAAAATAGGACATCATTTTAAAGGCACTATGTTGACAGAAGAGGGTGCGCGGTTTTCTACAGCAGCAGAGTCAAAGATGTACAGAATAATGGGCGCAGATGCAGTAAATCAAACAAGTTGCCCGGAAGTCTATTTGCTTAGAGAGTTGGGTATCCCAGTGTTGGCAATTAGTTTAATTACAAATTCCATAGGTAGTGATTTTGTTATTGATAGCGATGAGATAACTGGTAGCATCAAAAAATTTAGCCAGGTAATACCATCAGCGGTTAGGCTGCTTATTGAAAAACTACCGCAAGATTTAGAGCTACGTAAACCAAAAGTAGGCAGTTACGATATTACGAAGTTTGATCATCGATAGTTTTAAGATGAATGTTTTCAGCAAACCAATCTAGGGTTTTGGTGAGAGCAGTTTTTATGTCGGTGGTTGGTTTCCAGCCAAGGAATTGCTCTGCGTTTTTAATGGAAGGTATTCTGTCTAAGACGTCTTGATAGCCTTGGCCATAATAAGTTGCACCGTCCATTTCAATAAGTTTGCACTTTTTAGCAGTTTCTGCGAATACAGGATGGTTTTTAGCAATATCCAGTACCATGCTTGCCAGTTGTTTTATCGAAAGGTTATTGCTTGGGTTGCCGATATTAAAAATTTTATTATCAGCACAACCATCTTTATTTTCTATCATGAGCATTAAGGCTTCAATCGCATCATCGATGTAGGTAAAACTGCGTTTTTGCAATCCACCATTAACAAGCTTCAAATTTTGACCATGCATAATATTGCTAATGAATTGGCTTAATACTCTAGAGTTGCCTTCTTTTAGGTCGAAAGCATGATCTTGATTTGAACCAATCCAATTGAAAGGCCTAAATATGGTAAATTGTAATCCATGGCGTTTCCCATAAGCATAAATAAGCCGATCTATTAATTGTTTGCTGCAAGAATAAATCCAGCGTTCTTTTTGTATAGGGCCAAGGATTAGTTTTGATGCTTCCTCGTTAAACTCTGGTTCATCACACATGCCATACACTTCAGAAGTGGATGGGAAAAGTAACCGTGTTTTATATTTTACACATAACCTAACAATTGCCACGTTGGCTTCAAAATTTAATTCAAAAACATGTAATGGATCTTGAAGGTACGAAGCTGGCGTTGCTACGGCGGCGAGAGGTAAAACTAAGTCGCAATTTTTAATTTGTTGTTCAACCCATGCTGTTTCAATAGTCATGTCGCCCTGGAGGAAATGAAATCGTGGATTTTTCAAAATTTCACTAAGACGATCTTTCACTAAGTCTATTCCATATATTTCCCAATCTGTTTGAGAAAGAATGGCCTTTAGTAAGTTATTTCCAATAAATCCGTTAACTCCCAATATAAAAACTTTTTTGGACATGTGGGCTCTCTAAAGTGTGGGTATAATGCAAACCTTTAAAATAAAAAGGCACTTGCTTTTTACTACAATAATTTCAAACAGGCAAGAATTAAAAATCAAAATCAATTTTTTAAGTTGCTTTTGAAATTTTTACACACCCTTTAATAAAAGCGCCATTTTCGGCGAAGCTGAGATTGCCATTTTTAATTGGTGAAAATAAGAAATCCTGATCCGTATCAATAATTTCTTTTGTCGGGCGTATATACACACCGTAGCTATACATATCTCCGTGAAAATAACTAAATTTCATTTTTCTTAGCATGTCCACTAAATATTGGTTGTTGAGCTTCATTTTTCCGATATCGGCAGATTTTGAAATTAAAAAATCTTTAATACCGTTTAGTGAATTCATTTCTTGAATAATGGTATCTAGCTTCCTTAAATTAGGCGTTGACGATAATAGTGTTGGGCACTGCATCGAATAATATACTGGGATGTTTTGTTCATAATTGAAATGGTAGGGAGCCATAATGGTTGGAATATTTGTTAGCCCATAAACATCGAGGTATATTTTTTGAATCTCAGTTAAAGGCCCGGCATAATCATTCGTAATTGGTCTGCTGCCCGCTAGTGCTTCTACAAAGACATAAATCAAATGCTTGAGGGTATCGATAGTATAAGGATCTGGCTTCATACCTTCTTCTTTAAGAACGGAAGTCATTTTTTCCCAAACCAAGTTTAAGATAACCTGTTTTCTTCCGAAACCAGAGTGTTCAAAACCTTTTTTATAAAGATAGCTTTTAAAGTTTTGCCACTCTAAGCTTTTATCATTTGCCATTTCATGGAAATTTTTATTAAGATAAATGATCTCTGTTTCCCACTTGGTTTTTAAATTTCCACTGGCATATAAACTTTTGAAAATTTGCCAATGTTTGAAAATACTTTTTGGTTGATAGCAGTTTATATTATAGGCATTCATAATTCGTTTGTGATAACGTGTTTCAGAAATTTTAGGAACCATATATACAGATCTAGCTCCTGCAGTTACTGTGTAACAAGTGGTTAATCCAAAATATTCAAATATCCCAACTTGGATGCCTTCATTTGGACCAGAAAGACATACACAAAAGACTTTATCAGGGTATTCTTTAAAAATTTCCAAAGTATTTTCAGTGATAAGACCGAGGGGCACACTTTGATAATTGAGGTCTTGCTTGATTTTATCTGGGACTTCAGCAAATGCTAAAGGTGTGGAGGTGAACGGTTTGTCAGGAAAATAAACAGTGTCGTCACCCATAATAGTGGTGCCATAGGGGTAGCGCATCTTGTAAAATTTAAATTTATTCCCTGGCGAGATGGCATCAATAATGTCAAACAATCCTTTATCGCCTTTCTTAACAAAAGCTCTAGCTTCTTTCCAGTCAAGTACCTGAATGTATTCGTTGATGTTTTCGATCATGTTTCAAGCCCCCGTAGATTTACTCCTGTATTTTAGCACCAAAATTACTTAAGTAAAATCTTTATTTTTAAACCGTTATTTTTTCCCCTTATGGAAGTAACAGTTATCACCTAGTAACATGGCCGTACATGTTAACAATAAAATTTTATATAAACGATTTTGTTTGATGGTTGTCCTTAATATATTTATGGTTTATGCGGGGCACTTGAAGACAAGCTAACAAAAATAGAGAGGTTGATATGTCGGCACTCATTAAAACATTAAAGATTATTTATGGCGCGCCAGCTCGGAGTTCAATATTAACTGCGAATACAGAAGCGTTTTTAACCACAGCTCTGCATGCAGCAAAATTTTTAGAGCAAGAAGATTTGGAGGAGGAGAGACACCTTGAGGGAGGAGTATTGTTGAAAGGACGGTATCAGGGTGGTGTTGGAGCGTATGTGAAATAAAGTAATTTTGCATACGCTACCGGCATAAGTATTAAAAAGCAAGTTTACGCGTAAGGAGATAGTTAAAGAAGTATTGATTGATGAGGTGAGGAGGAGAGAGAACCCGAAAGAAAGCGACAACTTTCTTTCGGGCGGAAAATGCAATTCGATTTATTGTGCACCGAGATTGCAAGTGGAATTATACCAATTTAAAGGTAATAATTCCACTTGTTTCTCTTGTTTTAGGAACAATTTTAAAGAATTGCATTTTCCAATATCTAAAGCGTGGCTGCGCTTCTAAAGGCAGCTGCATTTGAATAAACGATTTTTTGGAAAATGCAATGAATACACATAAAGAACCTTTAAGCCTTAATATATCTAATACTGGCGACCTGTTGCGCGGTTTTGTATTAATTATTTTTGGGAAAGAGCTTCACTCTGAGAAGAAAAATAACAATAAAGATAATACATTATATATTACCACTTTTTTTAGCAAATTAGCTGCAACAATGTATCAATTGCAGCTTAAGAGTGTACATCCGCATTGGGAGGTTATCAGTGTTACGGAGAGTATTGTTGCTAAAATTTTGAAAACTTGCGCTAAGCAATATCAAGAAATCCGTTTTGATATTGTTTACGACTTCCGCATGATTTTAACTGAGTATGGTTTGCGGTGGCTTGTAGATGCTACAAATCCCAGGCACTTTTCTGTGATTACCAAAGATCATTCTTATCAGGATTTTTTCGATGGTGAAGCTTTTGAAGATTATTTTGACACCATCACCCAAACTACAGAAACAATGGCGAGGCCCACTGGCGGGCGAGTTAAATGGCCCTTTATTAGGCGGTGCAGATATTTGATGTTAAATGAATTGATAAAAACAAACACTGCGGATAAAGCCACCTTATCTCGTGTAGCTGAAGAATATGTGCAGGCGTTATATGCCTCTGGAGTATCTGCTAGGAAAAACGATAGGCGTGTGCATCTCTGTCACGCGTTGCTTCGGCATCCAAATCCAATATTTTAAGAAGGAAAAACGATATGTATGTCAATGGCAAGAAAGTAAAAGAAGTAACTGCACTCACGTTTGAATTTAAAGATGGCACAGTCGCAGCTCTATATGAAACTGAAGAAGGCTCGCATGTGTGGAAAGACCATGAAGTTAAGAAGCGCAAACAATTGCGAGAGCATAATGCTCAACCAAGCAAAGCTTTAAACAATTTATTGCGTCATATCACGTTTCCAAAGAAAAAGAAGGAGAAGTTGGCGGTGTGAAAATGATGCTTTTAGTTTCGTTGCTGTCTTCGTAGCAGTGATGGAAGTACTGATAGGCATGGTGAACTTCGTAAATACTCATAGCTAGCTGTGCCTTATTGGTGCTTACTTGATGAAGTAGGAGACTGGGTTGGTCGTTACCAGGTTAATATCAATGGCCATTAAAGGAGGTGGTCTGTGACAAAGAGAAGATTGTCACAGATAAGTTTGCCCGCCAATGTAGTGAATAACGGGTAAAGCACTGATGATGCGATCGCATCGTAACGATCGCATCCTCTCGGTGCCAACGATACAGTGGAGAATAAAACGCATGTTTAGGAGAGTATTTATGAGAAATTGACAAAAATTCATATTGAGATTACTCTAACGACGAAGTCACAGCGTGACTTTAGGAGCTTCGTAACTCTTTACATAGCGGTTTGAGTATGCCGCAAAATACTTCCCTATCTGTTAACGATCGGGGAGGTAATAGCTATAAAATAGGATTTCGATCCGAAGGTTATTGCGGTCGTCTATGTACGACTTACGAACTCCCTGGTCACCTTTTTACAGAGGGGGTTTGCTTATGAGTCTTTTGATTGTCATTGTTTTTACAGCATCTTGGTTATTATATGCTGTATCACGTATATTGGATTTTGGTATTGCTTATGAAAGCGTATCTTCTGGAGATGCTGACGTTGAGCGTGTCCGAATCAATGAGACAAAATCACTAAAAGTTCTTGTTTTTGAAGCAATGCTATTAGTTATCTGCGTGACTACCGGTAGTTCGCTGCTTCTTAATGAATCATCTTGGATATCTAAAATTTATGCGGTCATCGTAGGGGCATATATTGCTTTTTTATTTTTATTCAAGGGCTTAAAAGCACTAATCTCTGTGGCAAGACGGAACGGTATTATCTTTTTAAATATTCAAGATTATTAAAAAATTGTTAATCAAATAAGGAAAAAAATGTTTAAAGAAGCGGAATTTAAAATCGGGGTATTCGCATACTTTCCTGATTTGATAAAAGCTTCAATTGACATTTTAGAGAACTATTGGTACTCTTATCTTAGATCCAAAAGGGTTTGTTTTGATTTTTTAGAATTATTATATGTGTTTTTTATAAGAATTTCAAGATCGAGAGCTGTGCTTCTCAGGGCTAAATTATGAGTGGTTATACAAAGGGAGTTGATTTTATGGCACGAAATGAAGATTTTTTTATTCTGAAGCCAGGTAAGATTTCTTTATCAGAATTAAAAAAAATATATCTCGGACATTATCATAAATTTGTTATATGCACATCGGCTCATGATGGCATAAAGCAAGCTGTGGAAGTCGTGCAGAAGGTTATCAGAAAAGGGCAAGTGGTTTACGGGGTAAATACTGGTTTTGGCAAGTTAGCTAATACCCGAATACCTACTGATAATTTAGTGGAGCTACAGCATAATTTGGTTCTTTCCCATTGCGTAGGAGTGGGGGAATACGTTGATGATGCACTGGTAAAATTAATCACAGTTTTAAAGATAAATAGTTTGGCACGTGGGCATTCTGGGGTACGCCTTGAAACCATGAAACTTTTATTGAAATTTATTAACCAGGGTTACTTTCCTTGTATTCCATGCCAAGGATCAGTTGGCGCTTCTGGTGATTTAGCTCCTCTGGCTCACTTGGTAGCCCCCTTAATTGGTGAGGGATATGTCAAGAAAAACGGAAAGGTCATTTCAGCTGTAGAAGCTTTGACTGAACTTAATGAGCAACCCATAGAATTAGGCCCTTTAGAAGGATTGTCTTTGTTAAATGGGACTCAGGTATCTACGGCGTTTGCTTTGAAAGGTTTTTTTGAAGCTGAAGGCTTGCTCTCTGCCTCAGTTTTGGCTGGAGCAATGTCTGTGGATGCATTGAGAGGTAGTACCACCCCCTTTAGATCAGAGATTCATGAGTTAAGAGGTCAGCATGGACAAAAGGCTGTGGCAGAAGCTTTGTCCGTATTATTACGAGGAAGTGAAATTAGAAATTCTCATGAAAACTGTGAGAAAGTCCAAGATCCTTACTCATTGCGCTGCCAACCACAAGTAGTCGGAGCCTGTTTAGATCAATTAAATCATGCTGCAAGAATATTGGAGGTAGAAGCCAACGCAGTTACTAATAATCCTATAGTTATGCCAGAAACGGGTGAAATTCTCTCAGGCGGTAATTTCCACGCTGAGCCAGTAGCATTTGTGAGTGATTCGTTGGCAATAATTTTGTCTGAGATTGCTTCAATTAGCGAGCGAAGAACTGCGTTGATGGTTGACCCTAATTTTAGTGGTTTGCCAGCCTTTCTGATTAATGGAAGTGGTTTAAACTCTGGCTTTATGATTGCCCAAGTGACGGCAGCAGCTCTAGTGAGTGAAAACAAGTCGTTGTGTTTCCCTTGTTCAGTAGATTCTATCCCTACATCAGCAAGCCAGGAAGACCATGTTAGTATGGCTACCCATGCTGCTAGAAGGCTATTTAGAATCGCAGAAAACACAAAAAACGTTATTGCGATTGAGTTCCTGTCTGCAGCCCAGGCGCTTGATTTTCTTAGACCTTTACGATCTTCCCAAATTTTGGAAAAAACGCATGCTGCAATTCGCGAAAGAGTGTCTTTTTATAAAAAGGATCGCTTCATGGCGAATGACATGAAAAGTATCGCGGAATTTGTTGGATCTTTGAACTTAAGCTTTTTTAGTCAATCTCAGTCTCTAAGCATATTGCCCAATTTTTTAGAAATGGACGATTTAATTCAACTATCAGGAGAGAATCATGAACTACTTCAATCAAACTAAGTGTAATCAAGAAGAAATTGCCAATGCTCAAAAAATACTAAAGTCCACAAGCATTATAGATGTGACACATTTTTTTGCTCAAGATTTTATAGAAAACCTAATTCAAGAAACAGTGAATGTCTATGAACAAAAGCTGCAAAGAAAAGACTTTCTAATGGAGCGAACGGATAATACCCCGCGAAATATGTTTTCAGTGTCAGAGCGAGCTATTGATGCTTGTGCAACTATGATTCCTAAATTTTATTATGATGAAGAGGTTTTACACTTCTTTTCTACTCTCGCCCAAGAGCAAGTCATGGCATTGCCTTGGACTGGAGAACGATACGTAATTAATGGGTTATCGCGTTCTAATGATACGCACGGCTGGCACTGGGACGACTATGCTTATGCTCTGGTGTTTATTGCAAAAGCACCAAAATTGGGAAATGGTGGAGAAGTTGAGTGTATTCCAGATACTTTTTGGAATAGAGAAAAACCCAATATTGAACAAATTTTGCAGCAAAATCAGAAGCAAAAACATCATTTTGAAAGTGGTTCTTTTTATTTAATGAAATCTGATACCACGTTGCATCGCGTGGCTCCAATTACCGAAGGTGAAATCAGAATAGCAATTGCTATTTCATTTTGTAATAAAGCCGATTTATCGAAAGATTTGGATCATCAAACCGTATATGAACTTTATGGTGTTTAGGAGCTATTCATATGTCTTTAGAAAAGCAAATGGTATTTGGAAAACAATTGGATTTTAATCTAGCACTAACGTTAGACCGATGGCTGGTAAATAGTGCTTTAGAGCATGCTGCGCAAGTTGCTGTTAGTGATGGTAAAGAATCGCTCACATTTGCCCAATTGAACGAGAAATCAAACCAGGTGGCTCACTTTTTAATGAAAAAAGCAGGGGGGAGAGCCAGTGCAATAGGTATTTGTGCGGAAAATACTATTGAAAGATTAATCGTTTTATTAGGCGTCGTAAAAGCCGGAGGAGTATACGTTCCTTTGGATCCAGCATATCCGAAATCACGTTTGCAATATATTGCTAAAGATGCTGATATATCGTTAGTCCTTGGAGAAGATAAAAATCAGGTATTGTTTTCTGGTTCAGGTATTGAATTTATCAAAATAAATAACCTGGCGGATGAAAGCCAAACATTTTCTAAAGATGCACCTATACTAAATGTTAACCCCTCTGATCCGGTTCATATACTGTATACATCAGGTTCAACCGGGAAACCTAAAGGGGTAATAGGTTCTCATCAGGCTATTGTTAATAGATTCAATTGGACCGTGAGTGAGTTTCCATTTCAAAAAAATGAAGTATGTTGTCAGAAGACTTCAATTAACTTTATCCCTTCTGTATGGGAGACCTTTGGGCCATTGGTTTTTGGAGTAAAAGTTGTTTTGATCAATAGCCATGAAGTTAAAGATGTTCGAGTATTTGTAGAGAAACTTAAACAAAACAGAATTACCAGAATGATTCTGGTGCCATCACTATTGGATGCGGTTTTGCAGCAACTGATGGTCACAGGAGAAAAATTAGATAGCTTAAGATTATGGATGACGAGTGGTGAAAGATTGCCACGTCAGTTAGTCCAAAAATTTTATACGATTTTTCCTGATGCAGAGCTGGTTAATATTTATGGGTCCACAGAAATCGAAGATGGTTGTTACCTTAGCACTCTTCGCTGGAATCAAGCAGAAGCTTATGCGCCAATTGGATATCCCATTGCGAATTCGGCTGTAGCAGTTGTGGACGAGTGTGGGAATGCAATAGAAGATGCTCAGGGCGGGGAAATTTGTTTCAGTGGGCCAGGAGTGGCAAGAGGATATAAAAATCTTAAAAATTTTGCGGATAAACTGATTTTAATGGAAGGAAAAGCCTTCTTTAAAACAGGAGACTATGGTCGTATTGTAAATGGAGTTATTGAGTATCTTGGACGTAATGATCATATGTTTAAGATCCGAGGACAAAGGGTAGAGCTTGGTGAAATTGAAGCTGTAATCAATAAAGTAGAAGGCATTAAGAAGGCAATTGTTACTTTTGATGAGAAAAAAGATTTTCTGATATGCTTCTTTGTTGCAGACAAGGAAAAGCAACCTGCACCTGAATATTTACGAAATGTTCTTTTAGAAGAATTACCAGATTTTATGGTACCTGTGAGGTACTTGTCTATCAAGGAAATTCCCTTAACTCCCAATGGTAAAATAGACCGCTTAGCTTTACCGAATATTAGAGTGTTCAGTAGGCCCCTTAGCTCAGCCCCTATATTGCCCCAAAATTTAGTTGAAAAAGATCTGGCCGCAATTTTTCGGGAAATTTTATCTTTAGATGAGGTCGGAATAAAAGATAATTTCTTTGAGCTTGGTGGGGATTCTTTAAAAGCAGTTTCTTTACTGACCATGATTGAAGCCCAATTTGGTGTTAGGGTCGGTATGGAGCAGTTTTTTAATAACCCTAATATCGCTGCTTTAAGTGAATATCTTGAAAAAATTCCTAAAAAATTAACCGCACCAGAATCTTTTGAAAAAGACCAGGATGCGTTGGTTTTATCTCCTTTGCAACAGAGGTTATGGATTCAACAAGAACTTTTAGGCGAGCAATCCTCTGTTTTTAATTTGGGATCATCATTCGAGATTTTTGGGGAAGTAAATTCAGAAGTGCTTCTAGACGCATTACGTGTGGTTGTTGCCAGACACTCTATTTTTACAAGGAAACTCAGTAGTTCTCAAAATGTCCCTATGCTACAAAAGACCAACATCTTGCCTGTTGAGAAACGAGTAAGGGAGTTTTCAAATTTATCAGCAGCTAAAGCTTTTTTGAATGAGTATATTGCCCAGCCTATAAGTGTGCGAGAAGTTTTATCTGATTTTTGTATTCTTCAAATTGGCGCAAGTTCGAATCATTATATGGTTGTTTGTAAGATACACCATATTATTTTTGATGGTTGGTCTTTGGGCATTTTTGCCAAGGACTTGACCCACTCCATTAAAATGAAAATGATAGGGCGAACGCCTTATTTCAATAAACCTTTTGAGTTTTATAATGCTTTTAGTGCACGTTCTAAAAACTATTTAGAGTCTCATGTCATAGAGTTAGAAAATTTTTGGAAGGGGTATTTAAAGGATTACTCCGGTACGCTGGAGTTGCCGACAGACTATCAACGCAATCGGTCAGATATTCTTAAAAAGGGTCAACGAATTTCCTCCGAGTTACCTCTAACGTTAACGGCTCAGATCGAACAATTGGCTCATAAACTGAAAGTAACGCCTTATAATGTCTATCTAGGGGCTTATTATCTTTTGCTATTACGTTACTCCCAGCAAGAAGAAATTGTTATTGGTGTGCCATTAGCATTACGAGATAATAAAACTTTGGAGCAAGCAATAGGCTTTTTCGTGAATACTATTCCTGTCAGAATCACTGCCAGTAAACAAAAGAGTATACGGGCATTATTAAAACAACTATCTGACGATCAGCTAAGAATTTATGATCATAGCGCACTCCCTTTCGATAGAATTCTAGAGGTCTCCGGGGTTCCACGAGAAATTGGCATTCACCCAATTTATCAAGTGATGTTTGCGATGCAATCCTATGATTTAACATTATCCGCTAATGATGCCATACAAATGAAATGGCATGAGTTAGATAATGGCGGTACAGAAGTAGATTTAACTTTAACAATTCAGCCATCACAAGGGATTTCTTCTAAAGAAATTGTTGTAGAGTATGACTGCGGGCTTTTTAAAGCTGCAACGATAGAAAGGTTCCTCGCACATTACATTAATGTGTTACAAGCGATTTTGATGGATGTTGACCAAACTTTGGATGCAGTTGATTTTATCGATGATGTGGAAAAGCAAACTTTATTGAAATTACATAATCAAACACACGTAGAATACCTATCAGAATTAACGTTATATGATTTATTTGATCGATATGTATTATCTACGCCCCATAAAGTCGCAGTGGAGTATGATGACAAAAAGCTTACTTACCAAGATGTTGATGATCATGTTTCAATTTTGGTCAACAGGCTGATTGGCGTTGGTGTTCGTCACCAAGATTACGTTGGTTTAAGCATAAAACGTTCGGAACAATTAATAATAGCGATGTTGGCCATTTGGAAGGTAGGGGGCATTTATTTGCCAATCGATCCAGAATTACCTCAAGAAAGAGTTGATTATATTTTAGAGGACACCAAAGCTGAATATGCTTTAGTAGATACTGATTCATTGCATTTATATCAAAATAATAAAAATAGAATCAATATCATTAACTTAGCAGTAGGTGATGAAGAGGTTCTTCAAATAAGGGATCTCTCTATTTTCAAAACCCCTAACCCAGAGGATGTCGCTTATGTTATGTACACTTCTGGTTCTACTGGAAATCCTAAAGGCGTAGTGATTTCTCAGAGAAGTATTGTAGATAGGATGTTCTGTTTATTAGATTTTTATCAGGTGGACTCATCTTGCCGCCATTTTCAATATGGATCTTATAGTTTTGATACTTCTTTAGAAGAGTTATTGTTGCCAGTATTTTCTGGAGGAACTTTAATATTTGCACCTCGCAATCTAACTTATGACCCTCAAGAATTTGTAGATTTGATCGAGGATCATCAAATTACCACGCTTAACTTTATTCCCTCGTTGCAAAGAGTTTTTCTCGATTATATCGAATTGAACGGGCTAAAAGGGACAGAGTCATTAAAGTTTGTCATTTCAGGCGCAGAAAGGCTTACACCTGAAATAGTTCAAAAATTCTATAGATGTTTTCCAGAAAAGATATTATTCAATTCTTATGGTCCCACTGAAAATACCATTAACTCGGCTTTACATGTATGTACTGTAGAAGATGGTGTAGCGAGGTCAGTACCTATTGGGAAAACACCAACGAATTCTACTGGTTATGTTTTTGACGAGCAACTAAGACTCGTACCATTTGGTGTGGCAGGAGAATTATGGGTTGGAGGAGTGGGTTTGGCAGTTGGTTATCTTAATCGCCCAGACCTAACAAGCGAAAGATTCATTGAGAATCCTCATGTTACAGGAGAGCGTCTCTATCGTACTGGGGACAAAGTTTGTATGCATGATGATGGTGTCATAGAGTTTATTGGTAGAAATGATAATCAAGTTAAAGTTAGAGGATATCGAATTGAATTAGGGGAGGTTGAAGCGGCGATTAGAGAATTGAAGCTTATCAAGCATGCGGTAGTTTTAGCCAAAACGGATCAAAATGGAGAAGTATACCTTGCCGCCTATTTTACCGCTGACGTGAGTATAAAAGATGCCTCTGAAGTGCAGGCGGTATTAAGACAACATTTAAAAAACAAACTTCCTATATACATGATCCCTAGGGCATTCGTTTTATTAAAAGACTTCCCACTATTAACGAGTGGAAAGGTTAATTTGAAGGCTCTGCCAGAGCCTGAAGTTAGCGATACTGAGATTGTGGACGCAGTCAGTAAATCTGCTTTAGAGCAAAAATTATTTGATATTTGGGCATCCCTCTTGGGTGCCAGTGCTTTTGGAATAGAAGATAACTTCTTCTATGTCGGGGGAAGCTCGATCCAGGCAACCAGATTAGTGAATGAAATTAAAACTCACTTTGGAAAAAACATTCGCCTTAAAGATTTTTTTCAAAATCCAACAATCCGAGGCTTGGCTGCTTTGTTAGAAAAAATGGAAGGTAAAGCAAATATAGTTGCACGGCGTTACCCAAGAAGGGAAAAAATGCCGCTCTCTTCTGCTCAAGAGAGAATGTGGTTTTTAGATAGATTTAATGGAGATAATACGGAAAATATTATCCCGATTATTGTTACTTTCGATGGACTCTTGAATATTGAACGTTTAAAGAATGCTGCAGCTATGCTTTGTTCGCGACATGAGTCTTTAAGAGCTAATTTTGCTGAATCTGGAGGGGTGCCATTTCAGTTTGTTCGAGAAGAGCATAAACTGGATTTTGTGGTCATTGAAAACCGGCCAGTAAAAGAAGTTGTACATCAAGAGCTACAGCGTTCTTTTGATTTAAAAACAGATTCGTTAATAAAATTTAGAGTGGTAGCGGAAGATCAGTGTCATACCTTAATTATTACCATGCATCATATTATTGGGGATGGTTGGTCAACCGCTTTGCTTTTAAGAGATTTGGCAGATTTCTATTCTGAAAGTAAAAATGCTGCAACGAAGTTAGATATCGAATTTATTGATTACGTGTTTGCTGAGCAAGAGCTTTTAAGAAACTATGAGGTTTCTACTTATTGGCATCAGAACTTTTCTGGTGAATTGCCTTTATTACAGCTTCCTATTGATAAAATGCGCCCCAGAAGACAGACTTTTTCTGGGGATCAGATAGCAGTTGCTGTGTCTCAGAATGATTTGGCTTTATTGAAAAAATTTGCCTCGGAGCAAAGAGTTTCTTTATTTAATATCTTCATTTCTGCTTATTTTGCATTGTTATACTTGTATACTCGTCAAAATGATCTGATTGTGGGTACTGTTTTCTCAAATCGTACGGATCCCGCCCATGAAAAAGTGATTGGCTTTTTTGCCAATACTCTGCCGATTAGGGGCATGGTAAAAGACAATATTTCTTTTATTGAGTTATTGAAAAACAATCAAATTCAGTTGTCAGAAGTTGTGGAGCATCAAAACGCGCCTTTTAGCAAACTTGTGGAAACATTTGTTAAAGACCGCGATGTTAGCAGGAATCCGCTATTCCAAACGCTCTTTGTGATGCAAGACACGCTTCCAGATCTTATTCGGTTTGATAATTTAGGAATTGAATATCCTAAAGTACCCCATGTGCGTTCTAAGTTCGATTTAAGTGTTTTGGTGAATGAGCATTCTCAAGGTATAAATTTTACCTTTGAATACAATACGGATTTATTTTTTGAGGAAACGATTTCCAAAATTGCGAATGTATATATTTCCCTACTAATGGCGTGCATTAAACAGGGGAATCTTGGAATTGGCGATCTTAATTATCTCCCTCAGCATGAGCAGGCATTGTTGAGACAGTTTAATCAAACTGAACATTTTTTTGATAAACGTCATTTAACATTGGATATGCTATGTCGCAATAGTTTTGAAAAATATCCCGATAAAATCGCCGTTGTTAGCGGGGATAAAAAATGCACCTTTAAACAGCTTGATCAGCTTTCCAACCAGTTAGCCCATGACTTGCTTGCATCCAATATTCAAAGTAATGAGTTGGTAGCGGTAGTCATGGAAAAAGGCTGGGAACAGGTCGTTGCTACTTTTGCAATCCTAAAAGCGGGTGCTGCATATTTGCCTATTAATGCTCATGATCCTATCCCTCGTATACAAGAACTGCTTGAATTAGGCAAAGTAAAGGTCATTTTTTCTCAAAGTATGTTTACTGAAAAGTTGGGTTCATTGAGTGATCAGTATAGGGTGGTCTATATTGACCAGCCTGAGAGTTATGTGGTTCATGCTGAGGAGGCTCCTGTAATAGAGCGAAATCCAGATGATCTTGCTTATGTCATTTTTACCTCAGGATCTACAGGAAAGCCAAAAGGAGTCATGATAAAACATAGTGCTGCGGTCAATACTATTTTAGATATTAATTACACTTTTAACGTGGATAATAAAGATGTAATTTATGGTATTTCAGCTTTGAATTTTGATCTGTCTGTATATGACATTTTTGGTAGTCTGGCGGTAGGAGCTACGTTGGTGTTACCTAAAGAAAGCGAGCGCAAAGAGCCGGCCAAATGGGTTGAGCACATACATGCTTATGGTGTAAGTTTCTGGAATTCTGTTCCAGCCTTGATGCAAATGCTTTGTGATTATGTATCCGCCTACTCAAAAAGTATAAAATTAGAAGGCATTAAAAATGTTCTGCTAAGCGGTGACTGGATACCGTTAGATTTGCCAGGAAAAATCAAGAAATATTTAGGTTCCAACACTAGGCTAACCAGTTTAGGTGGAGCTACAGAAGCCTCTATATGGTCCATCTATTATCCTGTTGAAAAAGTTCAAGAAGGGTGGCGTAGCATTCCTTATGGTAAGCCGATGCTTAATCAAAAGTTTTATGTTTTTAATGAGCAGTTAAATCCTCTGCCCATCGGTGCGCCTGGAGAATTGTATATTGGTGGAGTAGGTGTTGCCGAGGGGTATTGGGCGGATCCTGAACGTACGGCTAAAGCATTTAAGTTGCATCCAATAACAGGTGAAAGAATCTATAAAACAGGTGATATGGGAAGATATTTTCCCGATGGTAATATCGAGTTTTTAGGTAGAAATGATCATCAGGTGAAAGTAAGAGGTTATCGGGTAGAGCTTGGCGAGATTCAGTCTAAAGTTTCTGAAATTGAAGGAATCGATAAAGTTATTGTTCTGGATCAACGCTCTCAGCACGGAGAAATATATTTAGTGGCCTATGTGGTCATGTTAAATGGTTATGATTTTGAGGAGACAACGTTAAAGAATACTTTAAAAGAAAAGCTTCCAGAATATATGATCCCCAATAGATTTATAGAAGTATCAATGATTCCTTTGACAGCAAATGGAAAAATCGATCGTTCAGCTTTGCCTTCGGTTGAGTCTGAAGTTAAATCAGCTGAGTATGTTCAGCCAAGCACTGATCTTGAAAAAGAAATTGCCGCTATATGGGGAGAAGTGCTTGCAATACCTTCGATTAGCCGAAATAGCAATTTCTTTGAAATAGGTGGACATTCCTTGTTGGCTGCAAAAGTTGCCTTTGCCATTGGAGAAGCTTATTCAATTGAAATACCTGTAAATTTGATATTTTCTGCCCCAGTCTTGGTGGACTTCGCCTCTCATGTAGAAGTGTTAATAAGCCATAAAAAGGCATCTACAGCAGAAGGTGTAGATATTCTTGAAGAGGGAGAGTTTTAGCTATGACTCAACAAGATGAACTGATTCAACTATTAAAAGAAGCAACCAATGCCGGATTGAAACTTTGGGTAGAAGAAGGGAAGTTGAAATTTGCTGCTACACGTAAGTTAGAAGAAGGGTTACGTAGTAGGATTGCTGCTTCTAAAGATCAGCTCATTTTGTTATTAGGTAAAGAGCGAGTTTTATTAGAGGATGCTCAAGCCCCAGCGGAGTTGCGTTTTCCTGTACTACCTATGCAAGCTGATATATTAAAATCAATATCACTTGCAGAGGTTAAAAGCCATTACAATGTTCCTTTAATTTTAAGATACACCGGAGCCCTTTCCTTAGAACGCTTTGAAACGGCTCTAAGAATGGTCGTTGCGCAAAATCTTATTTTAAGTACCAAGTTTGTACAGGAAGGAGAGCAATACTTTCATGTTGTGGAAAGCTTCGAGATTTCAGACTATTTAGAGTTTTTAGACTTAAGTGAGCATTTGGATTCTACAGAAATTTTTCAAAGATATTGTTTTGAGTTTACCCACCAAGTACTTGCTGTGGAAAATGGCCCATTATTTAAAGTTGTTGTGGTAAAAAAAGCAGAGCGAGAGTTTTATATTTGCTTTCTGTTTCACCATGCTATTTTTGATGGATTATCTGGGGAGTTACTCATAGAGGAATTTAATAAAGCGTACCACCAAAAGGACTATTCTAAAAACCTTCAATACAGTCATTTTGTTAAATGGTACCTTAATGAAGGCATGCATAAACAGCAGCAAGATAAGATTTTCTGGTCTGAAGAAATTTCTAAAACTCAAAAATTAAATTTCTCATACGATTTTGAGCAACCTGAAGTCTTAAGCCATAAAGGGGCATCTATAAAATATAAGGTTGATCTGGCATTGTCAGAAAAACTTGAGCGGCTATTGAGTAAAACGCTTAAAGTAACTCCTTTCAACTTTTTTCTTTCAGTGTATGCTCTATTTCTGAGAGATTATTGTAATCAATCCTCTATTTGTATTGGTATTCCCACCACTTTGAGGCATACACAAGAATTACAAAGTATTATTGGAATGTTCGTTAATTCTTTACCGTTGTTACTGGATGTGGACAGTAGCGAAACGTTTAATGCTTTTTTAGGCAAGGTAAGTGAAAAAGTCAGGAACGTGGTTTCTCACAATGCTTTATGTGCTCAAGATATTTTGAAAATTCGCAATCAAAAAAGCGACCCTGGAATTACTGGGCTCTTTCAAACAATGTTTTTATATGAAGAGAATAGCCTTGATGCAATCGATTTTTGTGAAGGAACTGCTCAATATTACGTTTGCGAAGATAGCCGTATCTCAAAATTTGATTTAACACTGTCTGTGACGAAAGTTTTGAAAGGTTTTTATCAACTTGAATTTGAATATTCAACGGAGTTATTCCTTCCAGGCACAATAGATGCCTTCTTAAAAGGCTATGTTCAATTGCTAACTTCAATTGTAGAGCTGCCACTAAATGAGCCTATTGCTAAGCTCAGTGTGATGTCAGTACCTGAAAGAGATCTATATTTGAAGGATTTTAATTTGACTGCTTTTTTGTATGAAGAAAAAAGCGTAGTAGAACTCTTTCTTGAACAGGTTAAGAAAAACCCGGCTGCGGTTGCTGTTGCTGCTGGTAAAGAGAGTCTCTCCTATCAGGCGCTTGATGCGGCCTCTTCTCAATTGGCGAAATATTTGGTTAAAACGGGTAATCAAAATAAAATAGTTGGAATTAATATAACCCGATCTTTACATACGCTAACGGCAATATTGGGAGTTTTAAAAGCAGGCTCTTGTTATGTTCCTATTGATCCTGAATATCCAAATGAGCGTCTTCAACATATTGTAAAAGATAGTAAAGCTGCTTTGATCATTGTAAATAA
Organism: Thiotrichales bacterium; assembly: GCA_947478525.1. Taxonomy (GTDB): domain Bacteria; phylum Pseudomonadota; class Gammaproteobacteria; order Francisellales; family CACEW01; genus CANJVU01. The sequence continues at coordinate 122,262 of CANJVU010000001.1, read as the reverse complement.
TGAAACAGCTCATAGAGAATACCCCATTGATATACTCAATATAGATAATTTTTCTGAAGACACATTGATCACGCAAAAATCCCCGCAGAGCGAAGCTTTTCCTCAAGTTGAGTTGGATTCACCTGCTTATGTTATCTATACCTCTGGATCGACCGGCCAGCCTAAAGGTGTTTTGATAGAGCATAGATCTTTAAGCCATTATATTCAGTGGAGCGTGCAAGAGTACATTCAGAATAAAGGAAGTGGTTCCTTGGTGCATTCCTCATTGGCATTCGATTTAACAGTAACCAGCCTATTTGCTCCTTTGTGCTGTGGCAAGTCGGTTTTTATGGTACCTGATAATGAAGGTGTAGATGGGTTAGTATATGCTTTAAAAGAACGTCAAGACTACAGTCTAATTAAGATTACGCCTGCGCATTTAAAGATTTTACAACATACCCTATCTGCAGAAATTCTTGCGAATATCAGTGCTACCTTTGTAATTGGGGGTGAAGCATTATATTTAGATGATCTTAACAAGTTGCTCATGTATTGTAAAAAAGCGGTATTTATTAATGAGTATGGGCCAACAGAAACTACCGTAGGCGCCATGAATTTTTCCTTTAATAGCTTTTCTGTGGCAAATATTCCAAGAGCCATTCCAATTGGTAAACCCATTCCCAATTACAAGATCTATCTATTGGATCACTTAATGAGACCAGTTCCTCCTGGTGTGATAGGTGAAATTTATATTTCTGGTATTGGGCTTGCTAGAGGATATCTTGATAGACCAGAGCTTAATCAAGAACGGTTTGTTAGAAATCCTTATGCTGAAGACTCATTTTCTTTAAGGCTATATAAAACAGGAGATTTGGCTAAGTTTATTGATTTTCATACAGTGCATTATGTCGGACGTATAGATGAGCAAATTAAATTAAATGGTTATCGAATTGAACTTGGGGAAATTGAAAGTTGTTTGTTAGAGATTTCGAATGTTTTGGATGCAATTGCCTTAGTAGAAACAGTAGAGGGTAAAAAGCAAATTATTGCATATTTAACAACGGATAATTTTGACTCTTTAGATATTTATACCTTTAAAAAAGCTGCGGCAGACAAATTGCCATTTTATATGCGTCCTGCTCAATATAGAGTGGTAAGCTCTGTGCCTTTGACTGTAAATGGTAAAGTGGACCGGAAAAAATTAACAGCGCTTCCTTTTAGTTTATTATCAGCAAAACATGAAGTTAGTGCGGGTATCGTATCTTCGATTCAGAAGAAATTGTTACTCATCTGGCAGGACGTCTTTAAAGGGGTGAGCTTAGATTTAGATAGTGACTTTTTTGCGCTTGGTGGAGAGTCTTTGGGGGCTATGCGACTAGTAGCAAAAGTGAAAGAATTAGGGTATCTGTTTTCTGCAAAAGATTTATACAAATTTCAGAATATAAGAAGCATTGGAGATTATTTAGAAAAGCAGCAGCATCAACATTCTCAATTTGAAAGTTATTCGTCCGAGGGAGAAATTAAACTGACGCCTATTCAAGCGTGGTTTTTTGAACAAAATTTTGTAAACCCTAATTATTATTTACAGGTTTTGCCTGTGGAAATACGGAGTTTGCTCAGTATTCAGGAAGTACAACAGATTATCGATCAGCTTTCAAAAAGCTTTGATGTATTCAGAGTATGCTTTGCTCAGAAGGAAAAAGAAGTATCGCAATATTATGCAAAAGAACCGCGCTATGGGTATCACTTTTTGTCAAAAGGTATTGATGCGCTTGCGTTTCAAGAAGTGGAAGCCATATACCAACAGATAAAAGTATTCAATAGTCCTTTGATCCATATCTTGCATTTACAAGAAGAAGGGCGGTTTCCCATTTTGGTATTTATTGCTCACCATTTGGTGGTCGATGGCTATTCTTGGGGGGTAATTAAAAATGGATTACAGAACTTATTATCTGGAAACCCAATTAAACCAACTATTAATTATAAAACCTGGTCTCAAGCGTTAAACAAATATGCAGTGAGTGTCGATCATCTCGAAAAGAAACATTGGCAAATACAAGCTGATCTTATTAGGTTGAATACTTTCGAGAAAGGTATTTCTTGGCAAACTCAAGGCAAGGTGTATGAGGTTTCAAGAACTTTATCATTATATGCCAATAATTTTAAGGGATTGAATTATAATCTTGGCGATATCCTACTGGCTGTTTTATTCAAGACTTTAAATCCTTTCTATAAGTCTAGCCATATACCCATTACCATTGAAAGTTATGGTCGTGCAGATCTTTATTCGGGTTTGGATACCTCTAATTCAATAGGATGGTTTACTAGCTTTTATCCAGTGAATATTCCTGCTCAATGTGCTGGATTGCATGCGGCATCATGCATTCGTGTTATTAAGGACTTGAGAGATGAGGCTCCAAACTTGGGCATTGGTTATTTATTATCTAAAAATATAGTTTTACCGACGGTATGCTTTAATTATTTAGGCAATATTTCTGAGCTTACTGAAAATAAATTGGTGAAGGAGTTGGTAATAAACAACTTACCACTCCCTGTAGATAAAAAGAATGTCGATCATTTTGGGGTGGTCGTTAACATCTGGGAGGACTCAGAAGGTATTAAACTTCATTGGAGATTTAGAGAACAGTTTTTAAAAGGGTTATCTGAGTTTGAATTTATTGCCCAGTTTGAATCATTTTTTGAAGAAATGACAAGCGAGTTAAAAGGTGATTCTTATCAGGCGGTTTCTGAAAAAATGAGGTTTACGCCTTATTATTCTTCAAAAGCAATTAATTTGTTTGATGATCTTGATATCGAAGCTGTTTACTCAGCATTACCGGGTCAAAGCCTTATGTTCAGACAATATAAAAATAATTCTGATTCAAGTGGCTTTAGAAGTCAGGCTTATTGGAAAACCGCTGGTAAAGCGAATTTGGCTTTGATAAGTGCGACATGGAAAGAGTTATATGTAAAGATTCACGCCTTACGTGTGGTATTTGTTGAGCAGAATTTTCTTTATCAAGTGGAAAGAGCACCTGCCCAATTACCTATAACCTTTCTCAATTATGACGAACCTTTCTTTTCTGGTCATTTTGATCGTGCATTGACTGCGTTGGTGAGAGGGCAGTTTAAGTTAGAAGGTGATTGTTTGTTCAGGGTAATAATTCTGCAATACCATGACTGCTTTGTACAAGTTTTTGATCATCATCATGCCTTGTTAGACGGTGTCTCTGTGAGGCTTATTAAAAATTTAGTGGAAGACGGGCTTACCAACCAACGGGTACCTGCTTTAGAAAATTTAAAAGGAAATAGAGATTATTTTTCACATTCAAAAAGTGCAGCTTTTAAAGCAAAAATGTTTTGGCGCGAATATCTGAAAGGGTATCAAGGTGTTAATCCCTTGCCTGATTCAAAAAAGGAGGTGTCATTCTTTAAGCCCGTGGATATTGAAGGAAGTCTGGAGTTAGGAATAGAGAAAATAAGCACAAAAGTTTTAAAAACTGCAGAGCAATTAAAAGTAAATGTAAATTCAATTTTTGAATATGCGTGGTCTAAAACACTTTCAAAAGCGTTATTGAGTCCCGATGTGGCTTTTGGAGTGATTAGCTCTGGTCGAGGAATTTTAGAGTCCCCTGATAGCTATGTCGGAATGTTTATGAATATTGTTCCAGTTCGCGTTTCATTCAAACCTGAACTAGGTACAGATTATCGTGGTATTCAGAAACTACACCAAGATATGCAAGAAATTGCTGGGTATGATGGGTGCTTTTCGTTACAAGAACTGGAGGGAAGTCAGGAGGAGCTTTTGCCTGGATGCTCTCTGATTAATACGCTGTATACTTTTGAAAATGTGGATGGTTATGGGGCATCTGAAGCATTGAATTTTAGAACCATAACAAATTCACCTTTAACCCTTATAGTAAAATGGGGGGTACAGCCAAGTTTTGTATTAGCTTATGATGAAATGATATTTGATAACGCTGGCGTGAAAAAATTGGCGTCTCTTTTTATGGATACACTAAAAAATATTCTGGAGCCAGAAATCTTTAAAAGTAATGAGGTTTCTCATTCATTAAGCGAAGAACTAGTTAAGGTATTTAATCCAGAAGCTACAGATGCTAACCCTTTGGTTTTGGTACATGGTGCTTTATCTGGTTATGAGGTATTTAATAAGCTGATTCCCCAGTTGAATCGGCAGGTTATTGCCATAGACTCTTATAATCTCAATAAAAATTTCTCTGAAAAGATTTTGGATATTGAGGTCCTTGCGGAAATGTATTTTCAGTTGATTAAAAATCATATTCCTTCAAAGGCTTTCTCTATTGCTGGATTTTCTCAGGGTGGTCTGATTGTTAATGCGATGCTTAAACATGCTATGCGGGAAGGTGTCGAAGTTGAGCATGTTATTATGCTGGATAGCTTTTTATTGACGTCGGAGCAAAAAGAACAAAGAGCTCTTTTCCAGTCACAATTTATTGAACGCCTGGAGAGTAAACATAAAACGCTTGTGGATTTTTACGATTTAAATCGTGATGAGGTGTTGAAATTAGCAAACATTGAGTTGCAAGGCCTTCTCAAGTTTGAAGCTTGTCAGTTGGAAGAAATTAGCTTGCATTTAGTAAAAGCAGTAATCTCTGATCCAGTAGAAAATCCAGAATATCAAAAATTTATAAATTTGCTGTGTGCATTGCCTCATAACGGCTGGGAAAGAATTTTCCCATCGATAAAGGTTTATAGATTACCTACTCATCATTTTGGGCTGTTGCATGATGGTGCGCTTGAGGTTGCCGGAATAATTAATAAAATTTTGTTGTCTGAAAAAAGGAGTGTAATAAATGCAAACACTTCTATGTAGACCAAAAGCGACACATTCTGTTAAAGCAATTTTTTTCCGGGTGTTAGGAGGTAACTTTATCTCTAACTGGACTGATAGAGCTGTGTTCATTTATTTAATATGGGTGGTAACAAAGAATGAAAGTCTGTTCTTATTAAATGTTTTTATTTGTTTATCTTTGTTGCCCCATCTTTTATTGTTGGTGCCTGCAAGCAGGGTAATCAACAAAATTGGTCCCATTCGTGCCTGTTTGTTTTCTGATGGAATAAAGTTTTTTATATATGCCATTGCAGCTATCAGTTGCTTTTTCCATTATCAAATTGGGTATGTTGACTTACTGCTTATTAGTTTTTTCAGCAACATAGGAAGTGCTTTTTTTAACCCTGCAGCTATGTCAGTGCCGGTTTTTTTATCTGAAGCATCTATGAAGCGACAAAAAATGATTGCGCTCTTAACTTTCTCTGGTTCTCTGAGCACGATGCTGGGGCCTATTTTAGCAATGTGGTTTTTTTATCTGTCCCCCGATTCCTGGGCAATAATTTTTATTTTTTCTTCCTTTATGTATTTGGTATCAGCTCTTAACAATATACAGTTAAAATTGAGTCAGCACGTTATACAGGATGAAAGTATAAAAATTTCTAGTGTCAATCTATTGCGGAGTTATCCAGATATTTTATGGCTGTTAATATGTTTCTTGGTGATTAATTTAGTATTTATGCCTATTCAGCTTTTTATACCCTTGCTCGTGAAAGCAAAATTTTTGGCAGTGGGCGGGTATACACTTTCATTGCTGGAGGCCAGTATAGGTTTTGGTGCTATTGTAGGAATACTGTTGTTATTGTTTATTTCAAAAAATCAGGGTAATTATGTTCAATTATTCCGAAATTTTTTAATTGCGGCTTGTGGATACCTGGCTTTTAGCTTCTCAATAAACATGCTTGGAATGATGGCAAGTTTATTTATTTTAGGCATGTTCTTAGCGATTGGGAATATTCTGACCATTCATTATTATCAGCAAAGAATCACAATAAAGAGCCACACGATTATGGTTATGGGTTTTGTGAATCTTATTTCGGTGTCTGTAGGTCCAATAGCTATGGCAATTAGCGGTATTGTTATATCCTGTATGGGATTACCAGCAACGCTGAAAATGTACGCTATCAGCATGGTGGTAGTTTCATTTGGATTATTATTAACCAAGTTTTTTCAATCTAAGGAGTAGATTATGTTTCAAAGAAAATCATTTTTACAAAAAGTAATGTTTGCTATCTTACTGGGGGGATCAACTTTCTCCTCGTGTTTTGCGAGTCAGCAACCACCGCATAATCAGGTTTTAAATCACATTCCTGTAAAACAGAATGGCGTTATAAAGGAAATGACGCTAGAAGCTGCGATGGCATATTTTAAAGTGCCTGCGATCAGCTTTGCAGTAGTTGATCATAATAAGATTATATGGGTTCAAGCAGTGGGCTATAAAAATGCCGAGCAGCAAGTGCTTGTTAACACAGATACTCTATTTCAGGCCGGTTCTTTATCAAAATCAGTAGGAGCTGTGGCAGCGCTTAAAATGGTCGATAAGGGGCAGCTATCGCTAGACGCCTCAGTAAACCCACTATTGAAAGGGTGGCAAATCCCCGTGCCAAATATATTTAAAAATGACCCTGTGACTTTAAGAGAACTATTGAGCATGTCTGCGGGTCTTGGTGTTGGAGGTTATTATGGGTATCAGCCGGGAGAAGCTTTGCCAACATTAATAGAAACTCTTTCTGGAACGGGGCCAGCGAAAGGTCAAGAGGTAACTATGTTGTATAAGCCTGGCAGCCGCTATGAGTATTCAGGAGGCGGTTATGAAGTAGCAGAATTATTGATGGACTCACAATCTGATAAAGCATTTCCGGAAATTGTCCAAAACTTAGTGTTAACACCATTAGCGATGACACATAGTAATTATCAACAGCCATTGGATAGTCATAATCAGGAAAATGCTGCAGAAGGTACAGGTTCGGATGGCCAGACTTTCCCATACAAATGGCGAGTAACGCCTGAATATGCAGCTGCAGGTTTATGGAGTACGCCAGATGATTTGGCGAAATTTATACTTTCTGTCATGAAAGCTTATCAAGGAGAGACAGATCAAGTGATTTCTCCCTCTATTGCAAAAGAAGCTTTAGCCCAACAAAAAAATACTCAATATGGATTAGGTTTTGTGATTGAAGGTAAGGGGAAAAAATTACACTTTATGAAATTAGGCCAAAACGCTGGTTATCAAGGATGGTTAGTGGGGTATCCAGTAGTAGGAGAAGGGGCTGTTGTAATGACTAACTCAGATAATGGAGAAGAGTTGGCTCAGGATCTGATTTATGCAATCGCAAAAGCTTATCACTGGCCTACAAACGGCAAGTTAAAAGATGCCTGGATGATTCACTAAGAGAATAACAATGAAAAATAGTGTGGTAAGTGTATCAAAGCTTGGTTCGGCATATGTTTTAGCTGCTGTTATTTGGGAATTTTTTAGCTATTACGGAATGCAAGCTTTGTTAACCTTATATATGGTGGATCACCTCGACTTTTCTACCTATAAGGCGTATTCCATATTTGGAGCATATACCACTTTTATCTACTTAACACCATTATTGGGTGGTTGGATTGCAGAAAAGTATTTGGGTTATAGAAAATCCGTGTTGCTTGGAGCCATCTGTATTGTTGTGGGGCACTTATTTTTATGTTTTGGCAATAATTCAGAGTTTTATTATGGATTAGCTTGGCTGGTTCTTGGCGTGGGATTTTTTAAAAGTAATGCTATTTGCTTAGTAGGTGCATTTTTCAAAGAATCACACGCAAAAAATCACGCATATGCGATTTACTACGTTGGAGGAAATATTGGCGCTACTGCGGCTCCAATTGTGTGCTCTATAGTGGCAACTTATTATGGATGGAAATATGGTTTCTTATGCGCTGGTTTAGGCATGCTGATTGGCATTGTGATTATGTTGCTGGGCTGGAAACAGATAAATGCAGCAGAACAGGCAACACGAACAAAAGAGTTAGCGCCCATGAAATTTATGATACCTATTTTAGGCGTGGGAATTTCATTGCTTCTCGTGCTGGTGGTTTTCCTTATCAAACATGGCATCATAGGGTTGCCGTTGCTAGCAATTGGATTAATAGCACTTTGGATATTGATTGACGTATTTAAAAAAGCGAAAGATAAGCAACCCATTTGGATTCTTTTTCTTTTGATAATCTTTGCTACCATTTTTTGGGCTTTTGATCAGCAGGGCGGTAGCTCGGTTAGTGTTTTTATTGATCAAAATATTCTTAGAAAAATTGATTTTACTCTGGGGACGTTTTCTTTTATTGCGACGATTCCTGCTGCAGCTTTTCAAGCTATCAATCCTGCCGTTATTATTTTAGGTGGCCCTTTCATTGGCTTGTTATGGCAGTTTTTAGGGAAAAGAAAGATAGAGGTTCTTCCCTTAGCAAAATTGGGAATAGGAATGCTTTTAATTACTATGGGGTTCTATCTTATTACGTATGCATCAAGCTTGGCGCTCGCCGGTCATAAGGCCAATATGATATTGGTAATAGGAGCCCTTGCTACCACCGGCTTGGCGGAAATGTTTTTTGACCCTGTTGTTTTAGCCTATATTTCCCAGAAGACAGCTTCACACTATCAAAGTCGTCTGAGTGGAGTTTATTACCTTTGTGTTGGGGCATATGCTAATTATCTTGCTATGAAGATTGCTCAAACGACCACTGTTATATCTTCCGCAACGAAGAATGCTGAGGTATTTGAGTTTTGGAAAACTTATCAAACTCTGTTTTTCTTCGGTGTGGTGCTTGTCAGTGTGATTTTTCTGATACTCATCATATGTTATGTGAAAAAAAGGATAGCTGTGATGCCTCATCAGTTTGAAGTAAGTTAAATGAGTTTCAACATATTTAAATCAAGAGGATTTAATTTAGGTTTGTAAGTAAGTTTGGTTTTTGTTTAATTTTAATTTTTAGAAAGGAGATTTTTATGGAATTGTTAGGGAGCGCTTTGGTTATATTGTTATTGGGTTTTTTGATTATGGCTTTTTTGCGTAAGTGGTCTTTTAATCATCGTGTGTTTTTAGGGCTTTCTCTGGGGATTATTGTAGGCTGTATTTTAAAACTACTCGGAGCGGCAGGGGGTAATCAAGTTGTGGCGGAAGCAATTTTAACCTTTTTAGGCCAAGGTTATTTTGGATTTTTAAGAATGCTCGTGATTCCTTTGATTCTCACCTCCATTATTCATGCAATCTTGCAACTAGGTAAACATCATCAAGAAAAAGTTTTGGGAAATATTGCTTGGAAATCTGTTGGCATGCTGTTGGCCTTGACTGCTGTTGCATCGGGTATCGGTATGGTTGTCGCTATAGGATTTGGGGTTGGTAAAGGAATGCTTTTGCCCAGCTTCGGTGTTTCACCTGAACATACCTATACGGGTCTAACTAATACTCTTTTGGGAATGATTCCTGCGAATCCTGTTGCTATGTTGGTTAACGAAAACACGGTGGCTATGGTTATTTTTGCGATTTTGTTAGGTTCTGCAGGCTTATATTTGCGTAAAACAAATCCAGATAAATTACCCCCATTTGAGCAATGGATTGAATCTATGTTCTGGGTAATGAAACGTTTGGCTAGTATAGTTATTATGCTCACGCCCTATGGGGTTTTTGGTTTGATGGCAGAAGTTATGATTCAACAAGGACTACATTCATTAGAAGGCTTATTGGTTTTTATTGCAGCAATGTATGTGGCAATGTTTTTTGTTTTGGTATTGCATAGCTTGATTTTATGGTCGGTTGGTCAAAAGCCGTGGCAATATTTTAGAGAAGCTTATGCGCCATTGTTGGTGGCATTTACCACCCGATCCAGCTTTGGAACCTTGCCGGTTACAGAAGAAACACTTAATAAAAAACTCAAAGTGCGCCAGGTGACCGCAACTTTTGTGCCTAGTATTGCCTGTACCCTGGGAATGAATGCTTGTGCGGGCGTTTTTCCAGCCGTTCTTGTGGTAATGGCGATGACCATCTTGCATCAACCCATTACAGTAGGGATAATTCTTTTGGTAATGCTTGTAAATATGATGGCCTCACTGGGGATTTCTGGCATACCAGGAACGGCATTTGTGGCTGCAACTGTGAGCCTAACAACGCTAGGATTGCCATATTCAGTAATAGGCCTTGTGCAAGGTATTGACCCAATTATAGATATGGGTAGAACCGCGGTGAATGTAAATGGCGCCATGGTGTCTGCTGTGGTTGCCGATAGGACTACACGTAATAGTAGTGCGACGGTTGAATAAATAGGTCATTATGGCTTTATTTTCCAAGCTTGTATGCGGTTTGTATGGAAAATTAATTTAAGGTAAGCTAGGTAAAATATAGTTGAGTCTGAAGGTATGTTAAAATCAAAAAAATTTTGGTTAAGTGTAAGCGTTATAATATTGGCGCTTTTGTCGTGGGGAATTTTCGCGTGGCATTCTGCTGCAGTTTCCCCACAATCCACACACAACACCGTTACGGTTAAACCATTAACCTACACAAGCTTGCCATTGAAAGTGATTGCTTACGGGCAGGTGGTTTCACCCACCTCTGTTAATATTTCCGCACAAACCAATGGTGTGATTGCTGCCATTTATTTTAAACCAGGTGAAGAGGTAAGGCAGGGACAAGTATTATTTACATTGCAGTCTAACGATACCAGCGCACAAGTGGCACAACTCAAAGCTCAAGCAGAATATGCAAAAGAATATTATCTGAGAGACCAACAGTTACAAAAATCCGACCCAGGCGCCATTTCTGAGATTGATGTTTTGCAAGCGCAATCGACATATCAACAAGCATTCTCACAGTATGAAGAAGCTAGCTCTATTCAGACCATTGCAGCCCCTGTTTCAGGGGTGATTTCAGATACAGATTTATCTCCTGGTGATTTCGTTACTACCGGTAAAACCTTGGCAGTTTTGGTCAGCTCAGATGAGCAGGTTAAATATACTTTGCCCAGCAGTGAGGCTTTACAGGCAAAAGTAGGGCAGCCCATTGTCTTTACTAACGCCGATACACAACAAATTTATTCAGGCGTGGTGGTGTATGTTGCACCGCTATTGAGCAATACGGATTATACTATCACGGTGCGCGCTGACCTTACAGCTAAACAGCAGCCATTGCTTAATACCTTTGGTCAGGTGGTACAAACTTTAAGTTCTTCTAATAAGGTTCTGGCTGTACCTCAAAGCCTAGTTCAAAATGATGCGCAGGGGTTTTATGTGTATCTTCTTAAAGATCATCAAGTAGGGAAACAATATTTTCAGCCGGGACAGTTAACAGAGAAAGGCTTGATGGTAGCGACATCGGGTTTAGTACCAGAAATGCAGTTGATTACTTCCGACCCTACTGCACTCAGTGTGAATGAAACTGTGCAGGTGTCTTCCTCATGAAATGGGTAGAATTGTGCTTGCGTAATCGGTTGTTAATTTATATCGCTTCTATTTTTTTATGTGTGCTAGGTGTTGTCTGTATGATACGGATGCCACTGGCACCGTTTCCAAGCATGCAGTTTAGCGACATCATGATCAGTGTGAGCTATCCAGGTGCCAATGCACAAACGGTCGATCGCCAAGTGACATCCAAAATTATTCCGGGTTTGCAGACCATCAATAATATTCAATTGATGACGGCTTTATCCCAGGCGGGGTCTTCCAATATTGATCTCTCACTGAACAGCAACGATCCAGATGATTTGCTTCAAACACAGTTGCAAGTAATCCAGGCTATTGCTTCCAGTAACCTCCCTAGCGTGGTTCCACAGCCTCAAGTGACGGTGCAAAAAGGCTGGTCAACGTTAGTGGATTATGTGTTGTTCTCGAATAAAACATCTTTGTTTGACTTGGAAAACCTTCTCCAGGGAGTTATTGTGCCTGGACTTAATGGTATGCCGCAGGTTTCCATTCAAAACAGCTCTGCGGATCCAGTGGTTAAAATTAACTTAAACCCCATGAAAATGGCCGAATATCACTTAAATGCCAGTGAGATCAGCCAGTTGATTAACGCAACGTATCAATCTAACCCCTTGGGGAGCTTGGATGTCCAAAACCAACCCTATATTTTAAATTTGCAAAATAATTTAACGACCATTCCGGAACTGGGAAATATGGTGGTAGGCTATCGCTTCAATAATTCGCAAGACATCAAGACCCCTTTGCTGGGTAGTCCTGTTTACCTTAAAGACATTGCAACCATTGATTTTGAACCCAGAGATAAAATTCAAAACAACTATAGTTCTGTCAATGGTCAACATTCTGCAAATGTACAGTTATATACGCTTGAGGACGCGAATCCCTTTCAAGTATCCCAAAAAGCAGCAGCTTTTTTTGCCCACTTAAACCTTCCCAAAGATATTCACGTTATCAAAGATTTTGATATGTCCAAGATTATTGGAGAATCTATTGGTGAGGTAATTTTCACCATCTTGATCTCCAGTGCCTTGGTGATTTTAATTGGTTTGATTTTTTTAGGTCGGTTTAAAAGTGTTTTGATGCCGATTGTGACCATTCCCATCTGTTTGTCAGGCGCCTTTGTTTTGCTATACCTGGCGGGTTATACAATTAACTTTATTTCTTTGCTGGCCATGGTCATTGCAGTGGGTCTTGTAGTAGATGATGCCATCGTGGTGGTGGAAAATATTACGCGGTATCTGGAGCATGGCATGACCAAGCGTGAAGCAGTAGTGCAGGGTACGCGTGATATTGCAATGACCATTATTGGGATTACCTCTACTTTACTGATGGTTTATTTACCTGTCTTATTCTCCTCTAATCCTGTGGCTGATATGTTTAAACCCTTTACCTTAACCCTGATGGGTGCTGTATTTATTTCAGGTGTTTTAGCGTTGACGTTAACACCTTTAATGTCGCAATCATTATTATCAGATGCGCCACTTAATCGCTACCAGCTGAATTTTGATGCTCGCTTGGAAAGGGTGATTCAAGGATATCATCGTGGATTATCCTGTATTCTACGATTTAAAAAGACAGCGTTGGTTGCCATTATTGCGCTCATTTTGATTTGCGCTTATGTGGCGCTGCAGTTACCGAAAACAGTGTTTCCCAATGATCCTGATGGTACGGTCATTATTGTCGCGCCAGGCACCCCTCAAGATACTGTTGATACCTTGCGTCAAAAAATGGCACTCTTCAAGCCATTTGAGCATGATAAAAGGGTGCAGCTTTATGGCTTGACGATTCAAGCGGATCCTAATACCAAAATGTTAACAGCTAAAATACATCTAGATCTATATGCGGGGGATTTAAAACAGGTTTATCCATTGGTTAATGAAATAAATACCTTTATTCAAAGCCGTCATTTATCTGATGTATATGCTAAAGCAGAGGATTTCAGTACTTGGTTTAGTGGGTATGATTTTAGTTTTTATGTTTACGGCAACGATTTGAGTATATTGAACTACACTGCAGCGCAACTCACGCAAAAAATGAAATCATCAAACTTATTTTCGTTGGCAACCAATGAAATTATGCAGCCTGAGAAACAATTGGTTTTTGATATTAATGAATCCAAGGCAGCTAGTCTGGGTATTATGCGACAATCCATCAGTCAGTTGCTTTCCGTTTATTATGGCGGCTCTGTGTTAAACAATTATTTTGATATTGCCGGGTTAAGCGTTCCGATTGTGATTCAATTGAATGCCAAAGACCTTTCAAATCCACAATCTTTTGAAAAATTGATGATACAAAGCCCTATCACTCAGGAATACTATCCGTTAGATGAATTTGTAACACTAAAAACCACGGCCAAACCTTTAATGGTGGTATCGTTTAATGGTCAACCCGCGGTTAAGGTAGATGCTAATTTGGCACCAGGTCATGATGTAGGGCAGGCGATTCAGCAAATCAATCAATGGATGCAAGAAGACTTCCCAACAACACAATACCAGTATGTGGGGAATGCGCTACAATATCAGCAAAGTAATAACCAAGCGCTGGTGATTGCAGGCATCGGTGTTCTGTGTGTTTATTTCTTGCTGGTGGTTTTATTTAGAAACTTAGCGGATCCTTTGATTATTCTGTTGACGGTGCCATTTTCTGTGCTGGGTGGCATGCTATCGCTATATTTGATTCATGGCTCAATCAACTTGTATAGTGCATTAGGCTTAATTACATTGGTTGGCTTAATCACAAAGCATGGGATCCTGATTGTTCGCTTTGCCAATACCGGTCTTAAGCAGGGCTTATCTGCAACAGAGGCAGTTTTGCGTGCAACACATCATCGTTTCCGACCCATTATGATGACCACGTTTGCCATGGTCTTTGGTGCATTGCCCTTAATTTTTAGCAGCAATGTAACTTATATGGCCCGTAAAAGCTTGGGAGTTACCTTAGTGGGAGGCTTATTAATTGGGACGTTTTTCTCACTGATTGTGGTTCCCTTGGTATATGTACTCGTGAAAAAAGCAGAAGGGGTAGAATAATTGGCTTTTATGTAACGCAGCTTTTATTATTTGTAATTTCTTTGCCTATATAAGCGCTTTAAAAATATCGTAGATTTACTGTCTATTTTCGACGGGAAAAATACAACCTTATAATCCGTAATTTTAGTCCGTTATTTTTTCGACTTATGGAAGTAACTTTTATTAAATAGTAAGATAATAATCCATATTTACGATAAATTTTTAATTAAGCGTTTTTGTTTGTACGAATTGTTTAAATTTTAAATGTAAAAGCAATATTTAAAGGTAGCTCTGACAATTGGCGGAGACCAAAAATTGCCAGAGCTTGGGCATGTGATGTATGCACAAGCTGAAGGAGGAAGCTGCGCTGTAGCAGGCATTGAGTTATCAAACGCCGGTGGAATTTTAACACAAAAAGTAATAAGGTCAAAAGGGCTTGATTATGATTAAAAAAGAGGAGCAAGCATTCGCGTGGAATGCTGAAGAACTTGGGTTGTGTGTTAATAATGATAGGGCAACAGCCATGTATCAAAGTAAACTTTTATTCTTGCGTGGGATGCAAGCAGTTCGTATAACCCTTGAGGAAGAGGCGATACTAAAATCACTTTCACTTTACAAGCAGATTAAAGTTGCTGCAAAAGTGATGGATATGAAAGATCGACATCTTGAATACGCGGCCAAGAAGTTACGAAAAAAGCTGCATTGTAAAGATAAAGAGGCGCTGAGTGCCTTTTATTATCAGTTAGTGCAGCAGGAAGTTATCTAATAATGGCTTCACTGAATATTAACTCTTTAAAACAAGACCAATTTTTCATTTCATCGATGGTATTTTCAATCAAAGGTGTTTGAGAGTTAGGTTCTGCCTGGGATGCTATGTAAATCTCATAGTCCATATATTCAGGCGCAATCAAATTTTTCTCAAAGCACGTTTTGATGATTGGGTGCAATGTGTCGCAGTGCAAGTCGGTTAAATCACACACGGCTAACCCAAAAAATACCCGATTCAGTTGGATGTCAGGAGAGAGCAGCAGGCTTTTAAAATAATCGGTAAGGGCGCTGCGAGAATAAGCGTTGTTGCGGTACAGCAAGGTTAGGGTGGCCAATGCAGCTAGGCGAGCCCACGTGTTGTAATAAACTTTTCCAATCATTTCTTTGAGTGGTTCAATATTGCCATCGAAGACAGAGGCTAAGATTCTATCCATTTCATAACACAAAACATCTGCCATGATTTCTTCTGGCTCTCCTGGTTCATGATATTGAGCAGGTAGTTTGAGTAGGTTAATCAAGAGAGGATAGGCAGCTTGCTCTTTAAATTGAGCCAATAAAAACATGGCGTAAAGATGCTGCATATAGCCTGGATTGTTTTTCGGGATATATTGCTGTGGATCTTGTGCGAGATCCTGCAGTGTTTTCAAAAGTGTTTCTCGAACGCCCGGATCATCTTTGTGGTCCACTAAGTATTGTACTGCCTCTTTTGGGTAGGGGTAATGGCAATAAGTAATATTGTCGATGGCAGATTTAAGGGAATGTATAGACATTGAGGTTCCTCCTGGACTATGCAAATCATCCCTAATTTTAAAGTAAATAGCAATATGATTATTCATATTCTTGTCTTTTCTGATAAGAGCAAGGTCCTTAAAGGGTTTCTTTGGGGTTTTGTATGTTTTTTATAAACTTTTTCGCCTGAGAGGGCATTATTAATAGACATAAATTGTATCTTTTTATTGTTTAACAAAGATGTTTAAGGTTGATTTGTCATTTTTTGGGCTATAAAGGCAAAATTTCTTTGTGTATTTTAAGATCGTTTGGGGATGAATAACGATCTTCATTTTTTGATCAAGGCATTTCAAGCCTTTTATATCAGTAATTCCATTGTGTTATATATTTTTAATCTACGATATTTTTCAAAACCATTTTAGGGAACGAAGTAATTTACTCGTCACGAAGTTGTATTTTAAAATAGGCTTATTGTATGACGTATATTTATTTTAAATACTTTTATAGGGGGGGTTATAAAAATGGAAGTCAAAAATTGTTCTGGTTCTTTGAGGGTGTCAAATCTGTTTTTTATAACACTCCAAGATCAGCAAATCGTGCAGTGTTTGGCAGAGCAGACACCGTATAAAAAAATTGCTCGCCTGGTTGGCTTAGAACCAAGGGCTGTTGAGTATCACATCGTACGGCTAAGAAAGCGTTGGCATTGTGATTCGGTGGTGCAACTGCTTGAGCTTTGTCGTGTACACAAGGTTATTAAATAAAAAATAAGGAGGAGGTTATCAATGAAAACAATAGACCAACGCAGGTCGCTTATCGTGAGAGGGCAATTTAATGGACTCTCAAGTAGTGCGCCGTTTATGGATCAAGAAATCCAACACTGTTTGGATCAACTGGGGGCACCATTTTGTTACTTAAAAACCATAATGGTTGATCAGGATTTTAGGTTACATAAGTGGCGCAGAGGATGTGACAGCACTTGATGCTGAGTATGGGTAATCAAAAGCATCTATTTTAACGTTATAAGACGATAGCAAATTTTAAACAGAATGAGGTCGTTTTTGGGGGCAGGGGAAAGTGTTGCCCAAAAACAGCAGAAATAAGAACTGGAGGATACGGTATGAGCATTTTACGAATTCAAAAACAGCGCAACTATGTAGTGATGGATAAGGGTTTTTTAGAGAATAAAACTCTGTCCTGGAAGGCCAAGGGTTTGCTGGCTTATTTATTAAGCCTGCCGGACGATTGGCATATCAATGTCAAAAATTTAAGTGATTGTGCATCTGATGGTCGTGATGCGGTGCAAGCGGCACTTCGAGAATTGAATCAGGCACGCTTTGTGGTACGAGAAATTCCACGTAAAGAGGGAGGGCAATTTAATAAACATCAGTACGTCGTGTTTGAAAGACCACAACTCCAAACAATGGAATCTGTGGAAATCCAAGAAAATTTAGAAAACGGCGTGGTTGAGGTATTCTCACCAGAAACGGCTTTCCCGGCGCCGGAAAACCCGGAACCGGAAAAACCGGCGCCGGAAAACCCGCACCTACTAAGTAATAAGATAACTAAATACACAACAAAAGCAGCAGCAGTTACAGAGGTGGTTAAGGAAAATGCAAGCGAGAGCGAGCGCAAAAAAGAATCTGCTGCTTCTTTCTCAAATTTGAAATTTGCAGAATCGGATTACACCATCGGCAACGAATTGTCAGAACCTCAAAAGCAAGCGATTCAACGTGCAGTGCTTGAGTTGATCGAATGTGGAGTGGTGGTACCCACTCAACAGGCTTTCACTCACCAGCAAATCGCTGCAATGATCTTAAGCCGTAAGCATTTCACCAAAGCGGGGAATGAGTTTTCTCTGAAGTTAAACACCATTGTATGTCAGTTACGTCAGGGTGCATTGGTGCTCAATCGTGTCAAACCTATCCCAATGCCAATGAATCCTGAGCAGACTGCGCTTGAAAATGAATTGAAACGCCTGTGTCTCGACAAATACGGCCAGGAACAAGCAGTTGCCTCTATGAGCAAGCGTTTGCAAGACGACCCAGAAAAACTGACCTCATACACGAATGCCTTTAAGGGAAGTATCGCCGAGCGAACCCAGCGCATTGAGAAATTACGAGCCCAGTTGAGTGAACTTAAGCAAAAAATGCTGGGCGCTTAGGTAGCAAAAAATAAAAACAAGGAGAAGCAATATGTACCGCGATTATCACATTGAAGAAAACGGCAGCATTGTTGTGTTGGGAGACTTTGGAACAGTAAATTTAACCCAATGGCAAGTTGAGTTGTTGTACCAAGTCTGTACCGGCAAGTCTTTCAAAGAAATTGCCAAAGAATATGACCGATCCCATGGCGCCATCGCTGCCTGCATCACTCGGATTCGAGCAAAGTTTCATTGCAAGAGTCGTATTGAACTGATTGCCAAGTGTTTTCAGTATCACCTGGTGAAGCCGGTCGGGAGAGAGAAGGTCACCCTAGCAGTAAAAAGCACAAGAAAACCAATTGGCTAAGGGGGCGATGCTTTTTCTGAGTATGGCTCAGAGTCGGTTGAGTTTTTCTGTAAGCGTCTTGAAAGCATTGTTGGTAAAGGATTCTTAGGTTGTGCCGAAAGTATCAACACAGTTTAAAAATAGAGGTTTCTGCGTATTTTCAACCTAAGTGTTGGTGGTTTCAGGGCAATTTTACAATGGCGATCAGAAATGACGAATTGTCTCGTTAAAACAGGAGGGTAAGCAAATGAGTGTGAATGTGAAAGACATCGTAAGAGTTCAAGGTTTGAAAAAAGTGGTGGTGTGGTTACCTGCCACTCATAAGGACAACCTGAAAGATTTATCTGATATCAGCCAGTCCACCATGGGTATCTATGGTGGCGTGGTGTTGAGAAATGCATTGGAGGGCTTGACCAAGATTGCCCTCAGTGTGGGTCAGCCGCCACACAAAAAGCATTAAGAAAAAAGGAAGGCATCGTTATGTATGACAGACAGTTTTTGATGAGCGGTGCGGTTGGATACAACCTACTGGCTTATCACCCGAAAGCGGAACAACACACCGGGGCTTTGTTTTCCCCTACAAAGCCACTGACCTCCACTCGGTGTGTTGCCGCTCCTTTTGTAAGGAAGCTGTTTTTGCCGCTGATGTTGGTGGCATTGGCGGGGTGCAGTGCCAATACCCAAGCATTGAACGCATTCGAGAATACTCAAGCCAATTTGAAAGTGGCTGAGATTCCCTCAACCGCCACCGCCGGTCAAAACTACGAATACTGCTATGGCTGTATTGAGTTTAACTACCGGCAGTTTGGCCGTTTTGATTCGAGCACCATGCCTGGCGCTTCGATGATGGCAGCCATTGTTAAACAAGTGAACACCTGCGCTGCGCCAGATAACGCATTTACCACACAAGTGAACCTGGTGGGGCAGGCACCGGCGCTTGCCCCAGAAGTGCTACCGAGCATTTCTCATGCACAGGATTTTTCCAAAACGCCTAACACAATTCTGGAGGTATTGTCATGAACTTAACCAAAGTCAAAAACCATGTGGAAAATGTGGGCCGTAACAATCGAATTTTGCTTGGCATTTGCGGCACACAGTTGGTTGCCAATCTATTGCTCTGTGGGTTATTAGGATGGACGGGCGTTCATCAAAAAACCATTATTGTACCCGCAGAGGTGAGCCATGCGTTTAGCATTTCCGATACACAAGTCGATAGCTCCTATCTGCAACAAATGGCGACCTTCTTTATCTATCTGCGCTTTAACATTACCCCAGACAATGTGGACTTTCAGCATGGATTGATTGAGCAATACCTTGATCCAGCGGGTCTTGCCAGTATCAGCGAGATATTGAATCAAGAATCGCTGGAGGTGAAGCAAGACAAAATCTCCAGCCAATTCTATTTAAGCAAGGTTTCAGTGAACCCGGAAACCCTGCAGGCAGAAGTCTCCGGGACTCTGGTAAAACAGGCCGGAAACCTGTCGCTGCCCTCAGAGCAAAAAACCTATCTTATCGATTTTACCTATCACTACGGCAAATTAGCCATCAAAGACTTTTCAGAGGAGGAGACCCCCAGTGCAAACAATCAATAAAATACTGCTCACAGCAGCCGCTGTTCTGGCAACCCAGATGAGTTTTGCTAACGCGATTAATCCGGCGACGATGCCATTTACCGATGGCCAGACGCTGACGGTCAATATGTCCGACACCGACAACAACCGTTTGGTGGTTGTGGCGGATCAGATTAGCAATGTGTATTGCCCTGATAATGTCTGCAGTCTGCAATCAATGCCCAGTGATGCCTCTGGTGCGGTTTATGTGGCACTCAATACCTCACAGCCGTTAACGATGTATATCACTACGCGTGACGGCCGTAATTTTTCATTACAGGTAACACCACAACAAATTCCTGGGACAACGTATTACTTTCAGCCAATGTCGGCGGGCATAAGTTCCAAGCATTTTGAGAAAGATACCGCTTACGAGGAATTACTCACCAACACCATCACCGGCATGATCAATGGTCAAACGCCCGATGGTTATGGTTATGAAAACTGCAGTGTTAAAAGCAACTGTCCTAATGTATCTCAAAAGACCGTTTATGGCGTGATTCAAATGACCCCGGTGACGGAGTATGTCGGTGATGAGGTGATTGGTGTGGTCTACACCCTTAAAAACACTGCCAGTAAGCCCATTACTTTTCCTGCCAGTGCATTTAACAGCAGTGGGGTGCGAGCTATTGCTTTATCACAGCAAACGCTCACCAAAGATAGCACCGGATACCTCTATGAGGTCGTCACCAATCCCGCCAATGGAAATGGAGAATAGCCATGTCAAACGAACAAGATAAAGACAATGACATTAATGTTAACACCCAACGTCGCAAGCAGTTGTTGCGTTACTGGGGATTAGGTGCCGGTGCCGCAATTTTATTGGTGGCCGGTGCATATATTCTGATGGGTGGTCATGGGCATCATACAGCAGTGGTTAGCAAAGATGGTGCGGGTACAAAGCCCAACTTTGTGACGGTGGACAATTCGCAATTTAATCAGGATGAAAGCAAGGAAGCGCAGCAAGTTGAACAAGCCACCATTGATGAACAACAAGAACAGATTAAAGCCTTAAGTAAGCAAGAAAAGGATTTGAGTGATCAGTTAAAAAAGCTCTCCACTGACGGCACAGCGCAGCAACAAGCATTACAAGAGCAGGTTGCTCAATTAAGTACTCAAATGACCAGTGGTCAGGGTAAAGGAATGATAGGGGCGGGTGGTATATCCACTCATCAGATTCAAACATTTTCTGTTCACTTCAATTCTGAGCAAGCAAAACCTAATACCTTGAGTGCCAAAAACTATGTGCCATCGGCAACCTTGGTACCTGCGGTACTCATGGGTGCGGCAGATGCAAATGCTTCTGTGACTGGCCAAACCAATACCATTCCTGTCATTTTTAGGCTGCTGGATAACGGACTGGAACCGACTCAATCGGTCAATGGCAATAACCACCAATTAAGAGCGCCATTAAAAGGATGCTCAGTGATTGGTTCCACCTTTGGTGATATTTCCTCAGAACGAGCAGAAGTGCGCCTGGTCAGGCTCAGTTGTAATCGTGCCGATGGTACGGTGCTCGATATCCCCGTGCAAGGAACAGTGTATGAAGGCTTAGAGGGCATCAAAGGTACCCCCATTATGCGCAACGGCGAAGTGGTGGCTTGGGCAGGACTCTCTGGATTTGTCAGTGGCCTTGGTCAAGCATTCCAACAAGCCGCCACCACTCAAACTACCACGGCGGCTGGTGTGGCGAATAGCATTACGCCAAACCAATCGTTGCAATACGGTGCTTATGGTGGAGCAAGCAGTGCGTTCACCATGCTATCGCAGTATTGGATTCAGCGTGCCGAGCAGTATCACCCCGTTATTGAAATCAAACCGGGCACCATTGTCACCATCGCCTTTACTCAAGGCTTTTCACTGACACCACAGGTCACAGCGGACAGCAATGTATCCAGTACAGCCAGTAGTGGTGGGATTACTCAAAATAACCAGGGTTCCATTCAACAAGCTCAAAGCTTAATGCAACAAATTTCCAGTGGCCAAACTCAGCAGTCTGCTGGTCTTGGTCAAACGATTAATTAGGAGGAGCAACAGTTATGAAAACCAATACCAAAAAAACCAAAAAAACTAAAAAATCCAGATCCAAAAGGGTGTCGCAACTGATTATGTTGCCATTGGCAGCGACGAGCCTGTTAGCACTGTCGGGTTGTGCCGGCATGAATTCCAACTTTGGCTGTAACAAAGTGCAGGGTTTATCGACCTGTACGTCAATGATGACTGTTAACCAAATGGCGAATCAAAACGATTTTGCCAATGCCAATCGTGTTGTCACTGAAGATGGCAAGGTGGTAATCAGTAATGGTTCAGATAATGGTAGCAGTGCTTCAAACGCACCCGCCATCAATCAAACTTTACAGTCACCCACTCCAATGCCAAATGAGCCTTTGCGTTATTCAGAGACGACTCAACAAATTTGGATCGCTCCTTGGGTTGATACCCACGATAACTACCACAGCCAAAGTTACATCTACAAGGTCGTTGCACCTGGCCACTGGATTGGTGCGCCAGTTCATGCTGACAGCGGTGAGTAACCCATATAGGAGATACGCTTATGATGTCCTTTTTACACGATTTAAAACAACAATGGCAGAAGAAGAAAACCCACCAGCAAATGGATCAATTGTTGCATGTAGACGCAAGCCCATTTCAAAGCTTGTTGCCATACTATGCCTATGATGAAGCACGCCAGTTCTTTATCAATGATTCAACGGTAGGATTTGCCTATGAATTGGGTATGTTGTCGGGTGCTAACGAGGAGGTTGTCAATAAGCTCATTAGTTTTGTAAACAGCGTGGTTCCAGATGAGGAGCGTTACTTTTTACAATTCATTCGCTGGTCAAACAACAAAGTGGGTCAGCAGTTGGATGCCATCAAAAAAGAAACATCGGTTTTAGGCGGTATCTATGCCGAACTTGCCCAGCATGCCGATGAGTACGCGCGTTACGCTGCGCTGGAAAGTTTTCCCAATCCTAACCGATTACCCATTTGCTTGCGTGATAACCGGCTGTTTTTGTTTATCTCTCGTGAGGTAGGATCAAAGCGCCTGGAAGATATCTGTGATGATATGTCTCGCCTGCGTCTGGAGGTGGAATCAGATTTTAAAAGCAATGCCTATTCATTCCGATCCGTGGACGTCAAAGAGTTCTTAAGCGTGATGCGGGGTATCGTGAACCCTGATATGGATAATCTTTATTACGATGATGCCCATGATTATTCTGATAACAATCCCATCAAAGAACAAATCAAAGCACCAAACTTTGAATTACGAGTACGTAAAAAACACTTATCCATTGAAATGGACTCCGCTTTTAATCCTAATGAAACCGTTCAAACGGAAGTTAGCTGTTTTACTATTAATCGCTACCCACAGCAGTTTGCCTTGTGGCAGCACGCGGATACCTTTGCCAATCTTTGGAAACCCAATCAAACCATTACTGGCAGCTTTTTATTTTCGGTAACCTTTTGCGTGGAAAGCTATGCCAATTCACTCAAGGTTGCTAAAGACAACTTTGCTCGTTTTGATCGTGATTCTAAAAATGCTTTAAGAAAGCTCCACCCTAGTTACGGAAAGGCTGCACAAGAATGGGATGTGATTCGCCAGGAAGTGGAAGAAGACAAGCGACGTCTCATCTACTGCGCACCGATTTTTGTATTGTTTTCCCCTAAAGACAAGCACCAGGAGCAGGTATCACAAGCAGTCAGTTGTTTTGGCTCAAACGGCTTTCAATTGGTGAATCGCCGCTATATTCAATTGCGACTGTTCTTGTCCGCTTTGCCATTTGTGGCTTCAGAAGGTACTTGGGCAGATCTGAAGTTTTTAGGAATTGGTAATCTGAAGCGTTCCAATGAAGTGGTATCGATTTTGCCACTGGTAGGGGATTTTAAGGTGGCCAAATCCGGGGTGATTTTACCCACTTTCCGGCACCAGCTGGCCTGTTTTTACCCCTTTGCCTCTGAGTTGATGGTGGATAACCGTAATATTGCAGTGGCAGGGGGGTCAGGAGGCGGTAAGTCATTCCTGGTGCAAGCCATGACGATTGCCACCTTATCGATGCGGGGTAAAGCCTGGATTATCGATAAAGGCCAATCTTATCGCAAACTGTGTGAAACCATGGGCGGGGTTTATATTGATGTCCGTAACGTCAGCCTTAACCCGTTCTCGAATGTCACGCATATTGACAGTGAATCGGGCAGTATCCGTGATCTGATTGCGGTCATGGCTTCTCCATCCGGTGAGTTAACCGATGTACAGCTGGCGCATCTGTTGTCCGCTGTTAATAAAGCCTGGGATCGCTTTGGCAATCTTGCGACGATTGATGCGGTAGTAGCCGCATTGCAAGAAATCAATGAGGTACAGCGCGACATGCGTATCGCCGATATGATGACGCTGTTGTACAAGTACACCACCAAGGGTCAATACGGCAAATACTTTAATGAGCCGAGCAAGTTTGACCCCAATGCTACGTTTACGGTATTGGAGTTGGGTGGATTTGAGAAGAATGATGAATTGCTACGCCCGGTACTTTTTTCGCTGATTTTGAATATTCAGGAGCAGATGTTTAACTCACCGCGAGACATCTTCAAACTTTGCATTCTGGATGAGGTCTGGTCATTACTCCAAGGTGAAAACGCCCAGGCCAAGCGCTTTATTGCTGCAGGCTATCGTACTGCCCGTAAACATGGCGGTGCCTTCTGTGCCATCAGCCAGGGCTTAATGGACTTTTTACGTAGTCCAGAAGCGGAAGCTCTCTGGGAAAATAGCTCCATCAAAATTGTGTTAAAGCAACAAGACCCCTCATCGTTGAAGTTAAAACGCAACGATATCGAATTATTAAGTCCCCAAGAACAGATCATCGCTCGAAGCTTTATGAGCGCTAAGTCTGGCTTCTCTTCCATTTTGATTAAGTCTGGGGATCACACGAGTTTCAACCGCCTGTTTGTAGATCCGTACAAGCGAATATTGTTATCGACGGATGGCGCACAATTTCAGGCGGTTGAAAACCTGCGCGCTCAAGGCATACCGATCTGGCAAGCGGTGATTCAAGTCGCCGAACGCTATTTTGGAGCTGAGATCGCGATGATTCAAAAACGTTTGGAAAAGATCAAACGTTATCAAACGAAAACTCAAAAACCACTAGAAGAGGAGTCAGTCTATGAAAGCGAATATCAATAAGTATCAAAATCTGTGTATCAAGCTATATCACAGTAAACCGGGGCGAGTGTTGTTAGGGTTAATGGCCGTTGTTTGCCTATTCACCCCAGTGAGCAGTTATGCCGCTGATGCTTTAGCAGGACTTGGATTACAGCAAGCCGCATCCGATACCTTTGGATCGAACTCAGTATTTATGGGACTGTTGTTCATTGGTGAATTTGTTGGCTTGGTATTGCTATACATCACTGGTCCCAAAAATCCCAAAATCTTTACCAGCATTATCTTCTTAATGATCGTTGTGCCAGTGGGCTTCACCATTGCTGCGAAATTTTAGGAGGTGAGTATGAGTGTATCCGGTAAAGACCAATCGATCTTCCAACATATGGAACAAGAAAAACGAATCTTGTGGGGCAGTTTTGACGAGGTGGTGCCAGTGCTTGCCGTGGCACCCATCTTGTTTATCTGCCATCAACCCTATGTCGGCATCGTTTACGCCATTGGATGGACGGTGTTGGTCAAATGGCTCAAAAAAGGGCATGGCAGTAAATATTTATCGATCATGCTCTATTGGTTTGCACCCTCATTACGAGTCAAGACCAAGCTTGGCGTGCGTTACTTTGGAATTTTACAAAGCACGCCACCGGCTGAACGAATTCAGTGGATTTAATCAATCAAAACAAAAACCAAAACGAAGAGGAGTCAATTAGTATGAAAATCATTAATCCAAATAAAAACCAAGACCAAAGCCAAACTCAAGGCGAAGGCCGAATCATTGATGTTACGGATTTCAAGGAAATAAAAGATAAAAGAGCAATGCGTGGACTGGTTTTTAAGTATCGTGTTGCCATTCTCTGTTTAATGGCAGTGATGTTGTCCGGTGCCTTGTCGGTATGGATTCATTTTGAATTGCCTACCCGCATTGTGCAATTTGATATGCAGGCCACTGTTAAATTGTATTCTACGGAAGTGGCACAGTCACATCTCACCAAAGCACAGCGCACCGTCAAGTCGCGTTACTTTGCTGAGAGCTTACAAGAGGCTGCAGCAGAATATGCTCAACTTCATCATGTGATTGTGTTGGTATCGCCTGCAGTGGTTGCTGGTGCGCCAGATGTAACCGCAGAAATTCAACAACTCACGTTGCAATTGATGCGGGGTGCAAAATGAGAGCGCTCAATCTCGCACTCACGCTTTGCCTGGCAGTAACCGCCGTTACTGCCAGTGCAAAAAACCTCGGCGTATGGGGTCAAGTGTACCCCATCGCTGAGCCAGATTTTTTAACCTTTATTCACCAGCGCCTGGATGATATGGCTGCCAATGGTGATATGCAGAAGATGCAAGCACAGTTTACTGATAACGTCACCAAGCATAGCTTAAGACCCAATCCCGTAGCAGGTATTAACACGACCAGCAAACCCATAACGTTTTATTTTGATCCAACCTTTATCGCGCCCAGAAACGTGTACAACCAAAACGGTGATATTGTCGTTAAAGCAGGTACTAAAGTGAATCCCTTTGATTATGTTGATTATCACACGATACTGCTCTTTATTAATGCCGATGACCCAGCACAAATTGACTGGGCAATCACGGAAAAAACCAAATATCCCTACACTAAAATCATTCTGGTACAGGGTAACATTGTCGATCACTACAAACAAATCGGTCGAGTTTACTTTGATCAAGAGGGTGTGATGTGTAAGAAGTTTGGCATTACCCAAGTTCCTGCATTAGTCATGCAGTCAGGCAAGAAGCTTGAAATCCAAGAAGTACCCGCTAATAAAATCATTACCCAACAACCTGCATCAAAAGTCGAGGTGTCATCATGAGACTCAAAGCATTGTGTGCCATATCATTAATGGGCGCTTTATTATTTAATACCACACCAGCATTAGCAGAAGGGGGGAGTTGCCAAGGGCATTTCGTCAATCCAATCAGCGACATTTGTTGGGATTGTATGTTTCCCATCACCATTGGGTCAGCTGACGTGGCTTCTGGCAGTGAACCGGACACCAGTAACCCCGGTAATCCAGTATGTATCTGTCCCTTAACCGTAGGCTATCGTATTGGTATTTCCTTTGGATTTTGGGAGCCTTATGCCTTGGCTGATGTCACAAGGGATCCATTCTGCATGGTTAACCTTGGCACTCAAATTAATGTTGGTGATTTAAGCCATGATATTGGCGATACCCAAAACGGCCAAGGTACCGTTGGCTATGGCGGGTTTTATTGGGCGCACTGGTATCGCTACCCAGTCATTTTTTGGTTGCAGATTTTAACGCAGGTGGCTTGTATGCAAACCGGGGATTTTGATATCGCGTATCTCACCGAGATTGATCCAATGTGGAATGACGATGTCCTGGCATTTATTATGAACCCTGAGTCAGTCTTATTCGGCAACTTGATTGCTCAATCTTCCTGTGCTTTTGATGCCGCTAAAACCACGGGCGGTAAATCATTACCTATCGATGAATTGTTCTGGTGTTTGGGGTCGCAAGGTTCAGCATACCCGCTCACTGGCAACTATTCAGAACACGTCACTGATATCCAAGCAGCCACCTTGGTTGCAGAAAAGCTCAATTTTAAACTGCACCGCGAAGGATTGACCTGGGATAGTGTAGGCGCTGATGCACCAGCGCTTTGTTACGAATACCCTGATCCCATTTTACCTAAATCGCGTTACCGTTATCAGATGACCAATACTGTGCCAGATGCTAATTCCTGTTATCCGTATGGCTCAACTACCTTTAACTGGGAGGCTGGCCATGACGATTTAAGCAACGCCGGTAACTATGGCTATTTGATGTGGCGCAAACGTAATTGCTGTTTCTTTTAAGGAGGGGATCCCCATGAGAATCTTATCTTTATTAATGCTGAGTTTAATGGCTGGTAATGCTTTGGCAAATCAAGGTGACCAATTAACCGCACTACAAAATCAGCTGGAAGAAAAATCGAGTGTCTATGCGCCATCCATTCAGGCTGCCTATCAAAACCAATTGAACCAGGTGAATGGCTATCAAACGGTGATGACAGCACTTAATAATAATGCGACCAACCAATTGAGTAATGTTGGTCAATCACAACAAGATAAAGCTGCCCATGGCGTAATGGTATTTGTATCACTGGGTATGCCCGCGGATACCCTGCGTGATATCTTTCGCCAGGCACATCAACTGGGCATTCCAGTGGTGGTGCGCGGGGCATTAGACAACAACTTCCAGGAGTCAGCGAAGGTTTTATTTAACGTTTTACATCCTCAAAATCAGCCGGTGATTCCAGGGGGCTTAACCATTGATCCTTTATGGTTCAGATCATTAGGTATCACTCAGGTTCCGGCAGTAGTTGCTATCTCTCCCAATAACACCTGTACCAGTGATAAGTGTACGCCGGATTTTGATGTGGTTTATGGCAATATCTCGATCCCTGCAGCGCTTAAAAAAATCGCAGAACAAGGCGATGCTGCGCCGGAGGTGGCAAAAAGATTACTTCCATGACTTTTAAAGTTGATCTTATTCAAGAGACTTTCTTGCAACTAATGATGGACTATCTGAATCAACCACAATGTTTATATGGCGGTATTCTACTTCATGGATTTTGATATCTTGAGGGAGAGTTAATTTCTTTTCAGATACTAGTACAATATAGCGGGTGTTCTTTAACTCTATGCCCCCTAACAGGCCTTTTTCATATTCTATTGTCTGTTGTATGGCTTCTTGCGCTTTTTTATTAGCATCACTTGGATTTCTAACCATTTTCCATTCTGTCAAAACAAGTGTAGAGGCTGAACGTCTTGTGATTAATCCTTCAATAGGTTCATTGTAAATCAGATCTGTGGCGGCTGTATGATCGCGAAGTTTAAATGCCCAAATACCATGACTTAATAAATGTACTCCTCCTAATCTTTCAGAATGAGTCTCATGTTTGAATGCTGATTGCCATTTGGCGCTGATATCTGAATCAACATCTATTAATCGTTGTAAATGTTGAAATGCGCGTTCTGTTCGACTACGACTTTCGATTTCAGTATCTCGTAAGAGGTACTCAAACTCTGCGCGAAAAAGAATCAATTTTGTTAGCGCTACAGCAAAATCATTGGGAGAATTGAGGTTTTTTTGATTAAAAACGAGCAAATACATATGTAATGATAAGTTGCTAGATTCTGGTAACTCAGAAGCGTGTTTTTTTTGAAAGTTTTGCAGTTCGGAGTGTAATTGTTGTATATCATGCGCGACTTGCTTTGTGACTCCTTGAGTAATATCAATAAAGAAACCATCTTTTTCCTTTTTAAGCCCCAAAACTTGTATTGCATATTTGCCTGCTTCTATGATTGCTAAGGTTCTTGCACTTAAAGCTTGCCATTCTTCATTCCAATTCATATTGTTAATCTCTTTTTGAGTGATATTTTGGAGACAATCACAGTAGCGCTTTATCACGTTCATTGTCAAATTGGTTTGAAAATCGACACTACATCTTTATGAGTAAGATTACCTCCTAAACTTTCGATTATTAAAATCCTCCGATTCGTTAGTTTAGTTTAGACTGTGACCTCTGGGTTCGTTCTCTTGTTTCATAAAGCTAAATACGAAAGACACCTTGTAAATCAAGGTGTTTAGACCTAAAAACACTACCATTAATTTCATCCAAGAAACGTACGATCGACCTAACTGTGGCGGGTTTTGAGACTCTTTTACCATGACGCTATGAATCATGGTTTTGGAGGGTCACGTATGAGGGTAGGGTATTCCAGGCAAAATAAGAAAGCTTTTCTGACGATTAGTATTGGTTTGCTGTTGCTTAATCTTTCACGTTCCGCTATGGCCGATGTTGCCAGTGATTTTGCCGCCGATACTTCATCTGCTCAGGCTATTAATGGCATGCTTCAGTTTCAAAATGGTGGGGTCACCATCAATCGCATGATTAATGGTAAGCCTACGGTAATGACTTACCAAGCGGGTGATGTACCACAAGCCACTAGTAATCCAACGCAGACCACTTATTACAATAATCCCAATGCCATTCAACAGAACGATGGCAGCGCCTTACAAAAAGATACCGCAGGGCAAGCGCTGGTCAATCAATTCAACAATGCGCCTAAGATCACCATTGATCCAAACTCGCCAGGTATGCAACGCAGTTTATTGATTCAATCCGATGCGGCGGACGTAGCTCAAGGGATATCTGATAAATACGTCAATTGCCAACAGCAAAACATCTGCCATACGACGTACCGCAACCAGCAATGTACTCAAACTTATCAACAAAATCTCACGTGCGAGAAAAATTTAAGCGAGCAGGTGATTCCACCTACTCCCATTAATGAGAACGTCACCATCAATTTAAGCACTTCGATGGCAGGGGCTTTTTGGGGATTTTATGCAGATGATCATATGCAGGCAAGTTTGCCATTGTCCCGTATTATTGCTCCTATGGACTACATGGGGCAAAACACCGTTGAAACGGTCTCCCCATCCTTAGCCAGTTTGGCACAAAACTGTAATGATTTAAGTACATCGGTGGTTAGTGTGAATTCGGATCGAATCACTCACATTACTATCGAGCAATTGCCGACCTGTGCCAACAATGGTGTACTTTACTATTACTGGCAACATTATGGTTCGCGCTCATCGGTACCATCAACAGCAAGCATTGTGTTGCATGTAACCTATACGCCACCACCAACGGTGCAAGATCAGTGGGATGATTCGCAATGCCAAAACTTATCATCGATTCCTAACTGTGGCCTGACCAAGGAAACTTGTACCGAAGGCCCAGAAACCAGAAACGTAGGGCATATCCCGGTAACCCGTAGCTGTTGGCAGTATACAGACCAGTATCAATGCGGTACCAATAACAATTCTTGCGGTAATAGCATTGCAGGTTGCGATCAGATTAATTCAGTCTGCAATTCAGTGTTAGCAGGTATTTGCCAAAGTTACACCAGCACCTACCAATGCCCAGTGAATACATGTACTGGCAGTGGTATTGCCTGTGGTGCTAATTTCTTTTGTATCAAAGGCGATTGCAGCCCAACTACACCCACTCAAAACCAAAACTTTGGGAAAGACGATGCCCAAGTAGCGGCAGTGACCGACGGTTTAGATCAGATGATCCAAAACACCAATACCTTGCAAGCGTTTAGTGGTACCGCGATGAGTTGTCGAGAGCTTCCTGTCGGTGCGCTGAATTGCTGTGCAAACTCTGGTTGGGGTAAAGACAGTGGTTTAATGAAGTGCAACCAAGAAGAGCAACAATTGGGTGCCGCCAAAGAAAAAGGCGTGGCCGTTGAAGTAGGAGAATATTGCTCTCATGAAATATTGGGGGTGTGTCTTGAACACAGCCAAGGCTATTGCACCTTTACGGATCTCTTATCTTACGATGTTCAAGTACAAGGCAGAGAAGGGCAACTACATCGTGGATTTGGTAGTGGTCAAAGCCCTGACTGCTCAGGCTTGTCCGTACAGGATATGCAGAACATCAATTTCAATGCGATTGATTTCTCAAACGACATTCAGCAATTAGAGAATCAATCCAATTTCCCCAATTCACAAGCAGTACAAAACGCCATTGCGCAACAAATTAATAACGACGTTGGAGGGGCAAAATAATGAAACGTTTGACGTTGTTATTAATGTTGTCATTGGGATTAAGCCAGGCTGCGTTGGCCGATGCACCTCCGGCAATCGGTTGGCACTGGTACAACTATGTGGATTCGCCGGTTGATCATCCAGCAAAGTCCAAGAAAAAACCAGTTGATCTGAGTCAGTTATCACCCACTCAAGCTTTGGAGATTATCAAACAGGGTTATCAAGAAGCACTCAATCAAGCAGTGATTGATCCTAACGAAGAAAATGTAAAACAGTACCTGGCGATGCAGGAGTGGATGGAAAACCAATCCTCGTTGTTTGCCGCACAATATCCAAAAGTGTTACTGGATTACCCGCAACTCGATTCACGTATTCAGCACCCCACAGAGCAGCTGGCTACTCAGGTAGTGGGTGAGAAAGTCAGTGCGGATCAACGTGCAGCGCTGAAAGCATTAGCACAAAGCAATGGGGTGTTGTTTTTTTATCGGGGTGGCAATTCACTTGACGAACTGATGGCTAAAATCATGCAGCAGTTTGCCAGCATCAACCAAATTGCATTAATCCCAGTATCAATGGATGGTAATGTTTCAGCGTCTTTCCCCGATAGTCGTATTGACCATGGTCAAGCGGCTAAGTTAGGAGTTCAAGCGTTTCCAGCGGTGATGTTAGTCAACCCTGATACGCACCAAGTTCAGCCAGTGATGTATGGCTTTGCCACCATGGATGAGTTGCTCCAACGGTTTTTATTGATTGCGAATAACTTCAAACCAACCTATCTGGGAGGGATGTGATATGCACATCAATAGCAATTTAAAAAGAATTTGTTTAGCAATGGGGTTAATGTTTTATGCCTTAAGCGCTTTTGCTGATATTTCAGTGTCGCAAATCAATGCAGACGTTGATCAGGCCGTGGCAACACAAACAGCAGAGGTGAGCGCTCCTGTCGTGACTTCAGGAGTGGATTTGGCGGAACCCGTTCACAATCCGGTGGTTGTAGCCAAAAAACCTAAAAAACCGCTGATACCCGATGTCCCCAAACAAAAGTGGCAATTGGTATTGTTGTTTCAATCCACCTGTCCCCATTGCCAGCACTTTGATCCAGTGATTGCCGATTTTGCCAAACGGTATGGCTTTCATGTGTATGCGTTTTCATTAGATGGCGGGGCATTACCTGATTTTCCAGATCCATTACTGGCCACGCAGGCAGTAATCAGTAAATTCGCACCTTACTTCCCCGGTGGACAGATCGTACGTCCCGCAGTTTTTTTAGTTAACACCCAAAACACCCAAGTAATTCCAGTATCTGTTGGCGAAATGCCAGAAACCGATTTTGCCAGTCGGGTACAACAGGCGCTATCAGAAGCAGGAGGTCAATCATGAAACATTTTACCAAATTAAAGCTCAGCTGCTTAGTCATGACGAGTTTATTCAGTTGTAGTGCTTTCGCCGATGTTAGCTCTGACCTCAATAGTTATTTTAATGGGTTGGGTTTTGCCAGCAATGCGAGCAATCCAACGGTGATCCAAGGCCAAGAAGCCAACTATTACTCTGGTGGCTCGCTGTTTTTACGCAACCCTGTGAAAAACATGCAGCTGGTACAGTTTCAGGCGCCGTCACTCACTGCCGGTTGCGGTGGTATCGATATGTTTGGTGGGGCGTTTTCCTATATCAATTCAGATCAGTTGGTGACGTTTGGTAAAAACATGTTGGATTCCGCACCCGGTGTGGCGTTTAACCTCGCTATGCAGGTGTATGCGCCGACGGTGTCACATGATTTTGAGGCGTTTCAAAACTTCATGAACCAGATGAATAACTTCAATTTGAATTCTTGTACAGCAGATTACGCCATTGCAGGGGCTGCAACCGAAGCGTTAGGCAATAACCAATATGCCTGCAAAGACCTTGGTGCTCAGGGCGGTAACTTTGCCGACTGGGCGGCTGGAGCAGTGGGTTGTAAAGATGATTCCGGCAGTGCTTATTCTTATGCCGAAAATCAAGCCGGAGGTAAGCAGCAGCTGACGGTAAATACCAACGTGGTCTGGAATGCATTACAACAGCAATCGATGTACTCCGGCGATCAAAGCTTGTCAGAATTTATGATGAGCCTTTCTGGCACGATTGTATTTGATCAAAATGGCAACCCAACTACGTACCCTGCGTTGGCCAACGATCCAACAATTTTTAATGCGCTGCTCAACGGTGGTCAAACGGCGAATATTTACAAATGCGAAGATAGCAGCACCTGTTTGCAGATTACTACTCAAACATTGGCGCTACCCGTAGGCCAGGGGTTGATTGATCAAGTATCCAATTATATCGATGGAACCAATGGTATTGCTCAAGCCATTGCCAGCGATACGGCATTGACGGCAGCGCAACAAAGTTTCTTAAGCAGTATTCCATTCCCCTTACTGACGTATATGCGTACCAGCCAGGAATCAGGGATGAACATTAACTTCGATCAATTTTCGGATGCCATCGCTTATATGGTGCTGATCAATTATCTATTGCAAACCGAGCACGTGGTAGAGAACTCGGTGGCCAATCTTACCAACTACAACCAAAGCACGGTAAATCAGATTGTTACCAGCATTAATAGCAACGTCAACATGCTCAACCAAAAACTCGCGCAAACCGAACAGTCGCTCAATAACCAGTTGCAGATGATCTCCACCTTTGCTGATGCGCAAAAAAGGGTGATTGGCAATTTCTCTAACAACATGCAGTCCAACATGAATTTTACGGGAGAATAACTATGGCAATGACCATTTATGTTTATTCCAATGGCGCTGAAGCAATGCAATTGCTCAATGCGGTATCTGCCTTTTTTGGCAGTGGAGATTTGAATGTTGCGTTAGGCATTGCGCTGACATTTTCATTCGTAGCTGCGGTCTGGCATTACATCACCGCGGGTCATGATGTTAAAACGTTTGTGAAGTGGCTGGCAGTTTATATGATTGTGAGCTGCATATTGGTGAAACCAGCCTCAGAGCCAGTGCAAATTATTGATGCGACGGATCCCATGGGTACTTATGTGGTGGATAACGTCCCCATTGGTATTGCATTGCCTGCGATGTTTACCACGGGGCTTCTCTATGGTCTGACGCAAGATATCGAAAGTGTTTATCACACGCCCAATGAATTGGATTACTCACAAACCGGCATGCTTTTTGGTTCAAAGTTGGTAGGAGTGAGCACCCAAAGCCAGATTTATAATTCACAAACCCAGGGATTTTTTAATCAGTTTATTGCCAATTGCATTATCCCCGATGTGGATCGCGGTAAGTATCAATTCTCCGACTTAAGTAACAGCACTGATCTGCAAACTTTTTTTGATCAACAAAATTTATCGCCACTCTTTGGACTGTATATCAATGGCAGTTTCAGTACCTGCCAGCAAGCCTGGCCGATCTTAAAGGGTATGTTGAATGGTCAAACTACCAGTACGATGGCCGCCCAGGCAGCGGCGATGTTTCCGGGAAATCAGCAACAGCAGGCTAATTTCACTGATGATGTGGCATCGGCTTACAACTATTACTTCACTAACCTTGCGCAAAGCTCAGCACAACTGATGCAACAAAATATCATGGTCAATGCCATTATCAATGGGGGATTGTCATTATCCTCCAGCACTGATGCGATGGCGGCACAGATCAATTACGCTACGGCTTCGTCAGATTCAAGGATGACAGAAAGCTTAATTTCGGGTGGTCAACTGATGGCGCAGTATTTGCCGCTCATGCAAACCGTGCTGTTCATGTTTTGGATTGGGCTATTCCCGCTGGTAGTAATCTTGGCGACGTTTCATAACTTCACCTTTCCCATTCTTAAAAACTATGTGTTTGGGATGCTGTTCCTCGCCACTTGGCCACTGAGCTTCGATATTCTCAATTACATCATCAATATGGTCATTGAGAACGATTTTTCGAGCTATACCGGAATGACCATCTCCAATATCAGTTCACTGACGCAAACAGCATATCGTACTGAAGCGGCTTGCGGCTATTTTATGGCGGTATCGCCCATGTTGATCTTGTGGTTGATGGGTAAAGGCTATGCCGGTATGGCAAGTATGGTGCAATCGATGGGCGGGGCAGCTCATGCTTTTTCATCGACGGCAGCAGCAGAGGCGGCTGCTGGTAATATTTCCATGGGTAATACTTCAATGGATACCCATAGCTTTAACAGCACTAGCGGCAATAAGTTTGATACCAATGCTTATACTGCCTATGGCAAAACCTCGATCCAAACACCAACGGGTGCGATTGCTTCGCAAATGCCCGATGGTACCGATGCTTATGATGCGTCTCCCGCATTAAGCCATCTGCCAGCTAGCATGAGCACCTCACAAATGGTACAGAGTGCGATTCAAAACCGTTATAGCAAAGACATGAGCACCAGTCATTCGTTACAGGCTGAGCAGTCGGCATTGTTGACGGACACCATGGTCAAGGCTGAGCAATTACAACGGATGGAATCCAACGGTGAAACGGTTGGAACGGGAGCTTCTTATGGCGATCAATCTCATATGGGTAACACGCTTAACTCCTTGGTTGATAACCTTAAATCCTACAGCCAAAACTACAATACCAGTCATGAGCAAGATTCAACGTTCCATACCTCGGCAGGAGTTGGTGTCAATGGAGGAGCTTCTGCTGGATTGAATTTGGGAATTGCAGAAGTTAAAGGTGGCATTTCTGCACATATGGGTGCTGACGCCTTTACCAATGATCGTGCTTCTTCTTCGCTTTCCAACCAACAACAGAATAGTACGGATGTCCGTAATTCCATTGGCAACGATATTTCCAGTTTGTCACAGGCGGCCACCAATACACATGGTGAGTTGACCAATACCCAATCGCAACAACTGGTCAATGATATTCAGAACAATTGGAACCGGATACAGCAGTTACATCAACAAGAGTCGGTCAGTTTGCAAGATGCTCAATCTATGCAGAGTGCTTATGACAGCACCAAAAGCGCTGGTTTTAGTATCAATGATGAAAGTATTAATAACCTCGTATTGGATTCCGCCAGAAGTTCCAGAGATCCATTGATTTTAGACGCGGTTACCAATCCAAACCCGACTGAAAATCAGAGAGTTATCCGGGATAATTTCGCTCAATCTGTGATTGAAGGCCAGGTATTGCCGAATTTTGGGGCGTATACCTCAGCCAGTAGTGGCATTGGCGGTGGGGCGGCTAATATCCAAGGAGCTTTTGCTGCTCAGTCATCGGCATTAAGTCAATCAGGGACTGAGGCGGTGAACAATGCATTTGGATCGAATAACACCTCTATATCAGGGCAGTATCAGCCTAACAATAGCGTACCGAGTTATTCCTCAGTGATGAATACGGCTGAAGGCAAAATTGCTAATGCTGCAACAGATATGCAAGTCAGCAGTCAAACATTAACCCAGAACAATCAAGCAATCCAAAGTGTTGTGAATACCGATCAAAGCAAAATGGCTGATAACGCTCAAAAAGGGGCGCTTCATACGCTGGGTGATCAAGTGGCTTCGGCCGATATCAAGATGGCTAATTTAACGGGACTGATAAGCGATAGTCAGGCCGGTCAAATGAATAATTTTGTCAATAACCAAAACTATAAAAACTTAAGTGGGGGGAATTAGCGATGAGATTTCGTGGTATGACTTTGAGGATTATAAATATTA
Source organism: Thiotrichales bacterium (assembly GCA_947478525.1). GTDB lineage: Bacteria > Pseudomonadota > Gammaproteobacteria > Francisellales > CACEW01 > CANJVU01. The sequence goes on along the minus strand of CANJVU010000001.1, from coordinate 84,951 downwards.
GTCGGTATATAAGACATCGAGGGCGAGTTGTTGATGGTGTGATGGCTGCCTCCAGCATGTCTGTGTGTCGCCCTGTGGGAATGGTAAATATTACCAGGGACAGTGGACATGGAGGGAGAGGTGAGGATGTCATTGGTTCTGCTGGCATGTCTATGGGAAGTGGAAGTAGCCATGTAGGAAGGGTTGCTAGCTGCACTGGGTGTAAAAAATCTTTGGGTATCACCCGCCGTAGATCCCGTAGAAGAATTCCGATGTTGATGCGCATATTGCTGCTCCATTGGCGCAAATGGATTATAAAACTTTTTGTGGGTTCTTTGGATTTTGAGACGAGGAAATTTGCCGGTCAGAACTGCAATCACCAGTATCAGAAACAAACCAAGCACTACGGCAATCGGAAGCCAGATTCTAAGGCTTGTAAATCCCATGATAACAACGATGCCGATCACCGATCCAATCAGGATGTTTCCAGTCAGACTTCTTCGCTTTATAGCAACCGTTTCTTGCATGGTCATTTGAGTCTCCAAGGCTTTCATCAAAGCATGATTTCATTACTCATTTTTTACCATCAAAACCGAGTCCAGTCAAGTGTTGCAGGACATTTAGGGTCAAAAAATAATCAACCACAACAAGGAGCGTCCTATGAAAAATAGCAATCTTAAAAAATTAATGATCATTACGGTCTTAAGCGGCCTGGTGTTAGGAGGTGGCACAGCTTTTGCTGATGATGACACCTACTTAAACACCGACTCTTTTGCCACAGTGCAGGGAGATGTGGGTTTGGCACGTTTAGATGGCCATTCCTCACTCGCTTGGAGCGGGGGCTTAGGATACCAATGGGTCATTGCCGATAACTTTACCGCTGGATTTGAGGGTAATTACCTTAATAACGGCAAAGTCAACCAAGGCAATGGCGTTCAAGTCCAATCCAACTTAATCGCACCGATGATGGTGGTCGATTTCTACTTAACCCCGTCGGTCAATCTGATGCTGAAGGGTGGGTATGGCTATGCAATGAATCAATACCAACTGCTGGGTACTGTCATTCATAGCAACAGTTGGCAACCTGTTGGCTCGGTGGGATTGGGCTATCTAATGCCCGTATCCAATCTTGCCTATCTCAATCTCTTTGTGAATGCCACTTGGGTGAATCAAAACACCTCGGCGTCACAAGGGATTGTCACGAATGCTGGAAGTGTACTGCAAAACATTCAGTACAAAACCGGTGTTCAGTTCATGTTTTAAACCATAAAAAACCAAGTTCAATCAACCATAAGGAAAATAACTATGAAAACGAATATTAAAAATACAGTGAACAAAGTGGCTCTAATTGTGGGGTTATCGGCATGTATAGCAGTACCCGGTTATGCTACTACTGCCATTCCCTCTGCACCTTCTTTTGTCGATGTTGATAAGGGGACACCACCAACGCAAGCAGTTGTCACGCCAGATCAGTACAAGACCTTAGCCAGTGTGATTGAAATGCAACAGCAAGCAATCACTCAACTGAGAACTGGGTTTAACCAGGATCAAGAAAAAGCGATTGAGGTATTGGTCGCCAAAACTCTGATTCAAAACCCACAAATCTTGGTAGAGGCTGTGCAGTCACTTAAAGCTCAGCAAGAGCAGATGCAAAATCAACAAGCCATTCAGGCGGTTCAAAAGAACGCTAAAGCCTTAGCCTTGGATAGCACTTCACCAACCGTGGGTGGTGATAAAGCACCTGTGACCGTGGTGGAATTTTTTGATTACCAGTGCAGCTTCTGCCACCAGGCGGCACCCGTGGTTGAACAGTTGATGAAGCAAGATCCCAATGTGCGCTTTGTATTCAAAGAGTTGCCCATCTTTGGTGGCGCTTCAAAATATGCGGCGGAAATGTCCTTGGCGGCTTACCAACAAGGGAAATTTGAAGCATTTCACCATGCATTGTTTGAGTCGGATTTGATGGAGGGCAGATTAACCAATCCAGCCGTTGATCAAATGGCCAAACAAGTGGGTGTCAATCTGCAAACCGCTGCAACTTATATCCAAAGCCAAGCCGTTAGTGATGAGTTGAACCAAAACAAATCATTAGCGCAGGCGTTGGGTATTAACGGCACACCAGATTTTGTGGTGATGCCAACCGCTCAAACGCCCGATATCACCAAAACCTCGTTTTTACTGGGTGCTGTCTCGGCGGATGAGTTAACCCAGGCGATTAAAAAAGCTGGTCAATCTGAATAAACAAAAACAAAAGAGAAGGAGTCCTATTATGAAACATGCAAAAAAGTTAATCGTAATCATTGGCAGTGCCGTCCTAATTGGTGGCCTAGCCGGGTGTGCGTCAAACCCCAAAGTTCCTACCGCGTACATCACCACCACCAAAACCACCGTCAAAGTGGCCAATATGACCGGCAATGATCCGTTCTTTGCGGGTGCGCCAGCGCACTGTAATCGTGCTACGGGCAGTAGTCCTGATTGCTGTGCGGATAGCGGGTGGAGTGGGCTGTGGAGTGATCCAGACTTAAAAGCCTGCAGTCCTGCTGAGCGAACCTTAGCACAAGAAAAAGCAGAGGGGGTTGCTTATCACGTCGGCGATACCTGTATCAAAGGGGCGGATGGCAGCTGCCTGCAACCTATATCGGTGTACTGCGTTTTTAGTGATAAGACCAGCTATGCCTTTCAGGTGAATGGCAGGTTGAATCAGTTGGGTATCAGCTTTGGCACACCCGATGTGCCGGACTGCTCAGGATTAACCCGCGATCAAATCAACAAAATCGATCTGAATAAGATCTCGTTTATCAACACGTCGGTCGACACTCAAAGCAATGAACCAAGCCAAGGGGTGGCCGCTTATATGAGGAGTATTTTATGAGAAATTTTTTGCACTTTTACGGTAACGGCTTTCTTGGAGCCGATCCAGTTATTAAAACCAACAACAATGGCAAGGAGTTCGCCATTTTGTGTGTAGCAGTGAATAGCGGCATGGTCGATGTTCCCACTGACTGGCTGTCTTTCACCACCTCGCGCAACCTCGATTTCATTAAATCGTTGAAAGCGGGTAATCACATCTCAATAAGTGGGCGGTTGAAAAACCGCCGCTTAAAACCAGGTGTGAGCCTAATCGCCGATGTGGTTGCGAAAATTAACCATCGCAAGCATGACGAAGAGGAAGACGAGGAATGGGACGCGAGTGCCACGGTTGAGTCATCGGCGGATCACTCCAAAGGTCAGGCCGATGCAATCGAGGATGTGTCACGCATTCCTGATGACTATAACCATTTAATTTAAGTGAGGAGCGATGCCATGAATACAAATAATGGTAAAGAAAAAGGACAAAACTTTATTCGCGGTTCACAGATTTATTTTCAGAACCTGCGTATGTTTATGGAAGCCAGCAGCACTATTTTTAAGGTGCTGCTGGGATTATTTTTTTTGGTTGAGATTGGTATTTTATGCTTGTGGGTAGATCATATTGGTTGGTATTACTTTGGACAGTATGCCCAAGCCAAGCTTTATACGAGCCTGTTGCCTTTTATGAGCAGTGGCAAAACCAACTTTGTGTATCTTGGTCATACCTATCAGACGACCTATGGTCAAGTTGCTCATGATCCGATTGTGCAAGCGATTGCTCAGTCGGTGTTGCACAAGATCATTATTTCAAGTATTTGTACTGCTGTTGTGATTGGCATAGTCTCCTTTTGGGTAACTGGATTCTTCAGGAAAGAGGGGAAAAAACTTTCTGAAGACAAGTATATTCGAGGCGCCAAACGTGTACCCAATAGTCAATATGCTTTTCAATGTAAAGGCTTTAAACGCTCACCCTTTTATATTCCGGTGGTGCAAAACAGCACGAAAGTATTAAAGCGTAATGATTATTCGATTGCCAAAGTGACCACTTTGCCATTACCCCTTAATTTTGAAGTACAACATGTATTTATCCATGGCACCACTGGTGTCGGTAAAAGCCAATTAACTTTCCACTTTGCCAATCAAATTCAAAAACTCAATGAAAAAAGACCCTCTAAGCGGGTCTATATTGATGTCGGTTGTAACCTGATTGCCAAACTGTATAACCCTGAAACCGACATTATTTTAAGTCCGTTTGACCGGCGCAGTGTTAACTGGGATCTGTGGAGTGAATTTAGCAGCGATATTGATTTTGCGAATTTTGCCGCTTACATGATACCGCTGTCTCCGACAGTGAGTGATCCCTACTGGATTAATGCCTCAAGAATGATGTTGGCTTCAGCCGCTTACAGTATGGCGGACGAGCAAGATCGCAGTATCGAGAAACTGTTAAAATTGCTGCTGTTGTCAGAGCTTTCCGAATTATGCCGTTATTTAGGGGATACTGAAGCCGCTACAGTTGCTTCTGAAAAAACCGCTAAAACCTCCATCTCAGTCAGAAGCGTCTTAGCCACCTATGTGCGTCCGCTCAAATATTTGATGGGGTTACACACTCAAGACGGAGTGGTGAGTAAACCATTTTCCATTAAAGCCTGGATACAGGATGATTCGGTGAGTGGCTCGCTGTTTATTACCATTCCTGAAGATAAGCGCGAAGAAATGCGGGGGTTAATTACCCTGTGGTTCTCCTGTGCTATCGACGCCTTGTTGGCACAAGAACCCAATCCGGAACGGCGAGTGTATTTTATCTGCGATGAACTGGGTGTAATGTTCAAAATGAACCGCTTAATGACCGGTTTGGCCTTGGGTCGTAAGTATGGCGCTTCTTTTATTTTAGGGATGCAGTCTTATAACCAATGCGTTGAAACCTATGGTATCAATGCCGCCAAAGAACTCATCGATTTGATGAGCTATCGTTTTTATTTCAAATCCAATGAAGAAAGTACCGCCAAATTTGTGTCTGCGAGCCTGGGAGATGAAGAGATTGAAAGTGCTACGCTAAACCGTACCTATAGCGGTAATCAAGATCGTCAAGGTGTTTCCATTATCAATCAATTGATCACCCGACCGGTAGTGACGCATTCTGAAATCATGGATTTGAAAAATCTGGAATGTTTTGTCAAACCCTCAGAAGGGCTTCCCATTACTAAGATCCATTTGATGCCTTATTTAGCTGCAAGTCACTGTGTTGGTTTGTCAGCTCGTGCCATTCAGCGCAATGATGCCATTGATGCTGCCTTGAAGAATGCCACTCAGCAGGTGGTTGATGATGTTGCCAAAGCCAAAAAAATTGTTGGCAAAGACAGCGCTGTAACCCCAACGACGGCAGACACTAAAGAATCTAAACCGGCAGAAGCTGCAAAAACAGAAGCAGTAGTGGCACCTATAGCAACAGATGATGTTGAGGAACCATCTGCTCAAGCGTTAGAAAAGACGCTAGAGGCTTGTGCAGTTGAGAAAACACCACAGGACAACCTGGACCAAAACCAAGAGGTAGATCGGGCAGAAACCCATACACGCCTGGATGGTCAGGGCAATCCCTATTTGGGTCAGCAAAATGAATCGAAAGGTCTGGGTCTTATTGGTTAGTCACTAATTATGAGGAGGGTCTGACGTATGTTATCGTTCTCCAAGGTCAAAAGCGCTAAAAATGCCGGTCACTATTTTATGGAGACCGACAACTATTATTTGCGTTCTGATGAATACGCCAGCCGTTTTCAGTGGTGGGGAAAAGGGGCGGCAAAGTTGGGACTATTAGATAAACCGATTAATCAGGACGATTTTTTAGATCTCTTGCATGGTATGCTTCCCAATGGCGAAAAATTGCCAATCGGTGCTAATGGCACGCGTCGAGTTGGCTTTGATCTGACCTTCTCCGCGCCAAAATCAGCCTCCCTGCTGGCGCTGGTGTACAAAGATACCCGAATTATTGATGCACACCAGGCGGCGGTTGATGTCGCATTGGCCGAAATTGAAAAAGAAGCAGCGCAAGTGCGGATTAATATCAAAGGTACCAAAGAATATATTTTTGAACGTACGAATAACTTGACGGTGGCCAAATTTCTACATGATGTATCGCGTGAAATGGATCCGCAATTACATACGCACTGTGTGGTAATGAATTTTACCGAACGCCTGGATGGTAAATGGCGAGCACTGGCTTCCAAGGCACGTAATGAGCGCAATGGTCATTTTGGAGTGGTAGATGGCTTCTATGAAAGCATTTACGAACGGCAGATTTATTTTGGCATTATCTACCGGGCAGAACTCGCCCGGCGATTGGTAGAAATGGGCTATGAGATTGAGGTAAGCCCGGATAAAAAATATGGCATGTTTGAAATTAAGGGTATTCCTTCGGAAGTATTGCAAATGTTCTCCAAACGACGTGAGCAAGTCATGGGATTATTGCAAAAACTAGGCTACTCTTCGCCTAGCGCCGCGGATTATGCAGCACAATCATCGCGGCAAGCAAAAGCAGATGAATTGGTTGATCGGGAGGAATTACGCAATTACTGGAAGGAACAGGTCAATACTAACTTTCAAGATTTTGATCCTGAAAAGCTGATTCGCATTGCTAAAAAACTGGAACCCCCTAAAATTGATCCGAATGCTGCCAAAAATGCTGCTGCGCTGGAAGCAGCGCGTATCGCGGTGATGGAAGCCTCCCGTCACTTTGCCGAAGTGAAATTAAGTTTTAACCATTCTGATCTGATTGCACAAAGCTTGATATTTGCCATTGGTAAAGCCAGGTTTCATGATGTTAATAAAGCCATTAAACAACTCAAAGATGAAAACTTCCTGGTACCGTTAAGCGGGCATGAGTTAACGACCACGGAATTGATTTCTTTTGAAAGTAAAGTGATTGAACAAGTCAAAGGATTTAAGGGTAAAGCAGCCACCACACAGGTTAAGCCAGAAATATTGAATTTATTGGTGGGTAGCGATGATCAAAAGAAAGCAGTGGTTGAGATACTGGCTTCAAAAAATAATGCCGTTATGGTCAATATGTCCTTGTATGAAGAACCAGAGCATTTTTTAGAGACATTGTTAAATGCGGCAGAATCTGGGGGTAGTCGTATCAAGATTTTGTCGACCCGGCGTGGTGATAGCAATCAGCTCAATAAGGAAGTACAACGTAAATCTTTTAATGCCTGGCAGTGGGTAGTGAATCACTTTAAGCCTGAACTGGCTCAAACCGTGCGTGGCTACCTGTATAAAAATAAAAACGATGCATTTGATAAACTCAATGCTGGCCATGATATTTTGGTGGTCGATCAAGCCCACCGCATGGGTTATGATGATTTTGAGGCGTTGTTGAAACATTCCGAGGATCAAAACACCAAGCTTGTGTTTTTAAACTCCAGTGAGGGGTTTAAGGGCTTATCAGCGGGTAACCCGATGGAGTTATTACGCAAAGCACAGGTTCAAGAAATCTCTTTGAAAACCGCTAATGCCCCCAAGTCTCACCTTACTGCCGCTGTATTGGAAGTGAAAGAAGATGAAGCGCGAGCAAAAGTTATTGCTGATAAATATACAGCACTTACAGAAGGCGAGCGGCGCGATACTCATATTATTGCGCATACCAAACAGCAGGTAGCGGCTATCAATCAAAACATCCGTGCTGGGTTAAAGAATAAGGGAGCCATTGACCACGCTGAAAAGTCATTAACCATCTTAACACCCGTTTCTACCAGTAAAGAAACCATCAAATTTGCCGGCACCTACAAACCTGGGATGGTGGTAAAACGCTTTATTGAAGACAAAGCAAAAGACACTACCACGGTAATGGAATACCGCGTACTCAAACATATTGAGGATGACAATATTGTTAAATTGGCTGATTCCAAGGGAGAAGCCATTCGCTGGAACCCTAAAAAAGAACGCTGGCAAACGCAGCTATTTGTTCAAGAAGAATTATCTTTATCAGCAGGGGATCGTATGGTTGCCACCGCCAATATGGGACGGTTTGGGATTAGTCCTGGGGATCATATTCGGATTGATCGGTTATGGGGACCCATTGTCTCACTTAATAATTTGACTAAGAAGCAGGTGACCAATACCACCCTTGGTTCGATTGCCAATGGTTCTTTCAAATACGCTTACACCAGCAATTTATCAAATATCGCTAACGAGCGGCGCAGTAATGTGATTTTGGACATTAAGGGATTCGCCGCTAACCAAGGCGTGTTACACGAAGTACAAAGCCATGCGGGTAAGTCATTGGATATCTTGACCGACAATGCCGAAAAGTTACAAACCCATATCGTAAAAGAGCAGATTAAGTTAACCACGCTGGACACCTTGATAACCCGTTCTACTGAGGTGGCTGATATGCAAAAGTATATTGATGCCAAGACCTTAGAGACTGTTCAAAAAGACATTGAGCAAATCGCCAATTGCCTGAAAGAAAAGTACGGTGATTTGGATCGACGTACATTGGTACAGCAATCGCTGGATTTTGCGGTGGAAAAGCTATCAGAACGTGAAGCGGCTTTTAAACACGATACGTTGGTGATTGAAGCCATTGTTAAGGGATTAAGTAAGATCAAACCAGGCAGTGAGGTTACCCACCAGAGTATCACCGATGAATTAGCCAGGTATAAGGCCGAGGGTAAGTTGTTTTTGGCGCCAGAAGGTACCTACTGGGTCACCAAAGAAGCACTGGAGTATGAGCGGGGTATTTTACAAATGCTTAAGGATACCAAAGACACTAAGGTGGCGTTGTGTGATAGTGCGCCACTGAAAGAGGATCTTGGTAAAGCCAAGCTCACCAAAGGCCAGCAGGATGCCGCGCATTTAATTTTGACCACCAAGGATCAGTTTGTGATGGTGCAGGGCGATGCCGGTACTGGTAAAACCAGCATGCTATCCCAGGTCACCAAAGAATTGCTGATTCATTTGCAACAAACCCTCAAAGACAGCGGATCAGCGATCGAGGTCATGGGAGTGGCGCCGAGCCACCAGGCGGTAAAAGAAATTAAGGAAGTGGGCATTGAAGCGCAAACCCTTAAAAGCTTTCTCATCGATTGCGAACAGGATGTTGCCAGTAAAGGTAATCTGGATCTAAGTAATAAGCTGTTGGTGTTGGATGAGTACTCCATGGTGTCCAATAAGGATGCCTTTGAATTTATGGAAGTGGTTAAAAAATACAATGGCCGAGCGGTAAAAATTGGCGATATTAAGCAATTTGAATCCATTCCAGCAGGTCGGCCGATGATGGTCGAATACACTTCTGGTGCGATTAAAGTGGCGCACATGGATGAGATTGTACGCCAGGAAAATGTGGATGCCCTTAACATCGCCAAACACGCTGCCAAAGGAATGGTGAGGGATGCCATTCGTGTGGCAGAATCAGTGAATGCAGTGGACTATATCGAGCGTGACGCCACCCGCATGACCATGCAGGAACAAGTACAGTTAAAAAATTCAGTGATTCAATCAAAAAAAGACAGGTTGGAACAGGATGTCGCTACAGAATACCTATCACGCACACCGGCAGCACGCGAACAATCGAGCTTCATTGTTCAAACTCATGGCAATCGAGAAAAGATCAATAGTCTAATTAGAGAAGGCTTGAAAACGCATGGGGAATTGGTCGAGCATGGGGTATCAGTCAACCGCCTGGTACCGCTTGATCTAACCAAGGCAGAAATCAAAGAGGTATCACCGTTAATGACCAAAAAAGCCACTCATATTAAGCTGGGTAATAAGTATTACACCATTTTGGAGATGGATGCCGATCACCACTGTCTGTGGTTGAAGGATGAGGCGGGTAATCAAAAAGCCATTCATTTAAAACGGGATCTCTCGCGTTATCATGACAATATTGAAGTATTTGAGCACCGTCAGGCAGAGGTGTGCAAACACGATTTGATCATGATTAAAAAATCCAACCCCGCATTGGGCATCTTTGGTAATAATGAATACGTGGTGCTCAATCACAATCAAGAAACGCTGACCCTAAAAAACAAAAAGGATGGTAAGGTTCTGGATTTAGATACTGCAGTGCTCAATCAAACACACTGGGACTATGCTTATACTAAAACCGGCTACTCAGAGCAGGGGGCTACTCATCTTTACACCGTTGATGTACGTTTTAGCAGTGATGATAACCTATCTAATGTTCGAAGCGCTTATATCAGTTTGACCCGTCATAAACGCCACTACATGTTGTTTACTGATAACAAGAAGCAAATTATTGAAAAGCTGGTACGTCCCAAAGATAAAATCTCGGCGTTGGATGCACTTAATGAATTGACGCCAGATCCTAAGCGCAATGAAACCAAGCCAACCTCTCTTACTATTGCAGAGCAACAAGCCAATTCAACTGTAGTAAAAAGAGTGAGTACCCGCTGGAATTATAAGGCGATCAATGATGCCTTAATGATGCAGGCAGAAGAGGTTTATACAGCTATTTTGGGGGAGCCAAAACAAAAGCAAGGTGCAACCTGGCGTTGGCCTAACGGTCTGGTGGTGACGGTACGTGGATCCAAGGCAGGGTTATGGAATTGGTTTGCTGAAAAAAAGGGTGGTGCGCCGATTCAAGCGATTCAGTATTTTATGGGCATGTCTCATGGCGAAGCGTTGAAATATGGTGCCAGCCTTGCTGGATTAACTGAAAATCAGGCCATTATTACCACCGAGCATATTGAGACGCATCAGAAGAAAATTGCTCAAAATAAGGTGGTGCGTAAACAGCTTGAGGAGGCAGAAGTTGCCAAAAAGATTGAGGTGGGTCAAAGCATTTGGGCTGGTACGGTGCCGGTGCAAGGTACTCTGGCTGAACGTTATTTCAAAGAACACCGCAAAATTGATTCATTGGATAACATGGAAATTCGTTTTTGGCCACCGGGGGCGAAATGGGTGGATTATGATGAAAAGACTGGTGAGCGCTTTGACAGAGTAAACAAGGCTCCAGTAGCAGTGCTAATGGCTAAAAATGAAAAAGGTGAGGTTACTGGCGTGCAGCGTATATATCTTGACCCTAAAACGGCAGGCAAGAATAAAGGCATGCCAGATCCCAAATTGTCTAAAGGACTGATTAAGGGTAGTGCGGGTATTGTGCAGTTAGGCAAGCCGCGCGGTAAATTATATTTGGCTGAAGGCCCAGAAACGGCAGCTTCCATTGCAATGGTTGATCCGGAGGCAACGGTATTAACCTCTTTTAGTGTAGGCAACCTCGCCAATCTGGTGCAAGCGGTGCGTCGCTATAAACCAAGTGAAGTGATTCTGGCGGGTGATAATGATGGCAGAAATCCTGAGACAGGTGAGCCATCTCATACCTACAAAACTACCGAAGAAGCGGTTAGAGAGTTTAAAGAACGGGGGGTTAATATCAAATCGATCTATCCTAAAGACATTCCTGGTATGCCAAAAGCCGATTGGAACGATGTATTAAAAGTGCATGGTGTGCGTGGCCTTAAAATGCAGCTTAGAATCCCTGAAAAATCAGGTACGTTCGATTTAGGATTGGATGATTTACATCAACAACAGAAATCATTGGGTGAAGAGCCGATTATTATTAACCCAGGCAGCAAAGAGAAAAAGGTCAGTTTCATCACCGATAAGCTTGATAATGCGCGCAGTATTGAGGCGGCAGCGCCCGGACACCAGGTGATTGCTAATGGTAGCAAGGGGTTTAAGGCGCTTGATACTGCCAGATTACCCAAAACCATCATTATTTGTTTGGACAATATCGAGGGTGCTGCTGACCAGAAACAGGTGGAAGCGATGGCTGAGCATTTTAAAACAGCACAGAAGGAGGTATTTGTTACCTTGCCTGAAAAAGCAGGCACTAGCTTTAAAGAGATATTTAAGAAAGAGGGTGCTGCTAAAACCTGTGAAGCTTTAGGCAATATAATACCAGTAGATCATTTTATCGCAGCACCCAACAAGTACCTAACCGATAATATGACCAGAATTGCCAACAAAATCAGCAAAGATAATCAGATGGATTTGAGTAAGCTCAGGCAGCATGACTTGAATAAATTGGTGGAGTTAGCGAATACACCACCGGCAAGAAAAATGCCGATGCCACCCAAAGAATATCAGTTTGTTAAAATGAAAACGGGGGACAGAGAGCTTTAAACTATATAACCAGGATCTGTTTCAGGCTTGTCGGAAAGGAACTTTACGATATAATCTAAACATAAGATTAATCGTTTTTGTTCATCATGACCAAACCCTAAAGCCGTAGGAGTTGATTTTGGAAGCCTTAGCTCGTCGTAAGCTTATCGAAAAAGTTCTATCTCGTATTGTTAATGATAGTGAATTTAGTTTGCCGGTTTATTGTTTTGGCCTCGAATCTGAGCAACAGGCGGAAAAGTTGCAAAAGCAATTGCCTTTGGTGTATGTTTGGAATGAAGACCCTAAAAAAGGGTCTTTTTCAGTATCGGTCAATGGATTTAGAATTCGAGAATTGCTCGAATCAGTCTATAGTAGTAAAAATGAAGATTTTAATTCAATCCGAGATGAAATCTTGGCGGTGGTGTCTAAAATAGCACCGCAAGGTGTGATTGAAATGTGTGAACAAGCAGGATGCTTGCCCAGCCAGCTTCTTACTTTTCTTCACAGTGATCCTGCTGAAATGCAACCCCAACCATCATCAGATCAAGATAAGCCTGAAAAAACCAGTGATATTTTGAGGTTTTGGCGCGCCGTAGAGTTTTTTGCACCGCAAAATATTCCCAAAATAGCACCATCATTAGCGCGCGATCCAGTATTTGAAGTGAATGAAGAGGAGCCTCTGTTTCCCTGGGAAAGTGCCCACCCCTTGCAAGAGAGAAAACATTCGGAGCAAACCGTATGGCAACATATGGTTTACGGTGTAGTGTACCCGTATGAGCTAATCAGAGATACTTTGCAGGCCGAGTTTGGCAAAGACTCAGAAACCTTTGATCAACGGATCGATGGGGATGCTTGTGTTTTTGGTCTGACAGTAACCCAGGATGGCCGTCCATTGTTTGACAGTTTTATTTTATCAACCAGTGCCTGGGCATTGAGTCAAATTTTAAATCAAAAAACCGAGCGTTCATGCTGGTTAGATGGTTTTGACATTTGTGATCAAGACTTACATCACGATTTTGCAACACATTGCAAAATTGAAAGAGATGATGCAGTAGGTGCTTCTCTCTTGGTGCAAGGTCATAATGTCGGTAAACCCTTAACGGGTGTAGATTTTTTTACGGTTATTGGCAGAGTTTTAGAAAAACTTCAGCTCGTATTGCCAGGGGCTATCAAAGTTAGAGTTAAAAGTACCTTGGTTAACCTGGCCAATGCTTGCGCGACGGATGATCAAGATTTTTTAAACAGCTTTTTTATTAACGACCTTAAAAAAGTGAGTGAGGCAGTAGATAACAAAAACATTGGCCATGCACTGAGCGAGTATTTAACTTCTGAGGTGACCCAAGAAAAAATAGACGTACGTGCAGATCTGCAACCTGTTTTTGATATGCTATCCCCGAATAAATTTCCCAGAGGTCGATGGCCTAGCGTTGGGCATCATCCCTTGGTTTTGAGTCAACAGTTTGCAGTGAATGCTATTTTTAAAACTATAAACACCGAAGAGGGGGGTATCTTTGCCGTCAATGGACCGCCTGGTACAGGAAAAACCACGTTGCTCAGAGATATTATTGCGAATGTGGTGGTTGGTCTAGCTGGAAATCTTGCTTATTATAGCCATTGTGAACCTGTATTTTCAGGTAATACAGTGACTTGGAAAACGGATAAATACACGCGTGTTATTTCAACCTGGCCAGAGGTATTTGGGTCTTTTGGAATTGTAGTGGCATCTAATAACAACGGAGCCGTTGAGAATATCTCCCTTGAAATTCCAGGAAAGAATGCAATTGATGTTTCCTGGGAAGCAACCACGGACTACTTTAAAGCACTGGCCACCGAAATTTTACATCAACCTGCCTGGGGACTAATTGCAGCACGCTTAGGAAATAAAACCAATAGACAGAATTTTGTGCAGCAATTTTGGTATGGCACCAAATCCCTTGATAAACCTTCTATCCCTGCTTTTTTAGAGTTGTTAAAAACGGCGGAAGATGATCCTGATAGAATAACCTGGCAACAAGCGTTAGCATCCTTTGAAGGGGCAGAGGCTGAGGAAGAAAAACTGCGCCATGAAAGAGAAATGGTTTATGACACCATAGACGCTATTCAAAAATTGAATAGACAAAAGGCTGAGACTGAGGAAGAGCGTAACGACCTTTCGGTAGAGATGGCAGGGCTAACCGCACAATATCAGGATTTGCAAAAAGTATGCCTTGCTAGTGCGGGCACCTTGGAAACTCATCGGCAGGCACGTATTGAGCATTACCAATTTCGCCCAAAATTGATTGATATTATTTTCACCTGGGGTAGATATCGCCGATGGTGTAGCGAAGCGGATGCTTTGGACAAAGAATATGAAAACGCTCGCAATCGTTTAGGGATTTTGGAACACGAGCTTGAGCAACTGAGTAATCAGATCGACGATGCAGAGAAAAAATTAGAGGAATTAGAGCAACTCATTTTATCAATTGAATTGGATTTAACTGAAGCCGAAGAAGAATATGAGGCATTGGTTTGTTCACATTTGTCTATTCCTGATATTGAACAGTGGTTAGAGGATGATGAAGAAAAAGAATTATCCTCTCCCTGGGCAGATGCTGCTTGGAATAGAGCAAGAGCAGTATTGTTTTTAGAAGCCTTACAATTGCATCAGGCTTTCATTTTGGAACATGCCGATATTTTTCGTAAAAACTTGCATGCCATGATGGATATTTTAAATGGAAGCGTTCCAGAAAATGTTTCCCATGAAGGAGTGAAGGCTGCCTGGTCAACACTGTTTTTTGTAATCCCAGTGATTTCTACCACCTTTGCTTCCTTTGATCGTCTGTTTAAACATTTAGGTAAGGAAGATATCCGGTGGTTATTGATTGATGAAGCCGGTCAAGCAACACCACAGTCTGCTGTAGGTGCCATCTGGCGATCCAAGAAAGTTGTGGTTGTAGGTGATCCGCTTCAACTTGAACCAGTGGTAACTTTACCGTTAACGGCGCAACAAGCGCTTAGAAAACATTTTAATGTTCATGAGCGTTGGGTACCCACCTGGTCTTCAGTGCAGATGTTAGCCGATAGGGTCACCCCTTACGGTACTTTTTTGCCTAGCGGAGAACAGAAGTTATGGGTAGGGGCGCCACTTCGTGTACACCGGCGTTGTGATAATCCCATGTTTAATATAGCAAATAAAATTGCTTATGATGGTCTAATGGTTTTTGGAACTGCTGAGCGACAACCATTAAATCTACCTGCTTCATGTTGGTTGAACGTTTCAAGCCAAGAGGCCGATGGGCATTTCATACCGGAAGAAGCAAAAAAGCTTTATGAATTATTGGCGTTATTAGCTCAATATGGATGTGAGCCAAAAGATATATTTTTGATTTCTCCCTTCAAACGAGTAGTCGGTGAATTGTATCAATTTCAACAGCTATATCCTGATTTAAATGTTGGGACGATTCACACCACGCAGGGGAAAGAAGCAGATGTGGTTATTTTGGTTCTTGGGGGTGATCCTAAGCGTCCTGGGGCTAAGCAGTGGGCTTCTCAGAGTCCCAATTTATTAAACGTTGCGGTAAGCAGAGCAAAACAAAGACTTTATGTAATTGGTAATCGAGATACTTGGTCTAAGTTTCAGTATTTTGACCATATGGCGAGGTTATTATTGGAAGACATCTTGCTTTGAGTAAGCAGTAAAATGTCCGCATAAGTTTTACGTATTTCAGGGTTGGGTAATTGTAAAAAAGATAACAATGTGGTTGTTATCGCCAAGGAACATAAAGGTGATGCTATGAATCATGATAGCCAAGTGAAATTAATGATAGAACTTAAGAAACAATTGGGATTGGTGAGCCATATCATTGTGTTCAATAAAAAAATTAAATGCCTCAACCTGGCGTGGAAAGACTATGAGATTTTTATGGAAAATTTGGCACAAAAATTACCATCACAGCCAAATTTAATACATGATGAATATCATTCTTTAAGAGCCGAATTATTGTTAAAATCTCTGCTCTCTGCTCTGTATGAGCTTAGGGAGTTTCTAAAAAATAACATTGTTAAAACGACTAAAGCTGGCAACATCACTGATAAGTTAATCAGCCAGTATGAAATAGAGCAGTTGCAGTATAAAAAATTGTTAACCGAAACAATTAATCAGGGCGACTTATATAAGTGGTTGGATGCCCTGAGGAATGTTGTTATACATGCAGGCGATATGCTGTTTGGTTTCTTTCATTTTCAGGCCAATACTTCGAAAGGAGAAATCAATAAAGCCTATTTAATTTGTGATTACGAATTGTTGGAAAAGAAGAAAATATTCAAAGAGAAAAAACTACCTTTGGATGCTTTTTACTTTGACCAGTTAACCATTCGTTTGAGGATGCTAAAAGAGAATTTATACAAGGTGGAGTACTATAGTCCTGAAGAAGTTCAAAAAATTGAAGAGGAAATAAGATTAAGATGTGGTTCGTATAAAAAGCTCTCAGCGATCAGTAAAGGTGAAATTGAGACTTTACTGAAGGATCAAAACTTCTTGTTTTATTACTACAATGAATTTAGAAAAAAGGGTATCTCAAGCCAGGGGATATTTACGTTCAACATTAGCGATCTAATAAAGCACGTTTACAAAACCCACAAAATTTTTTACGAGACTCTTTATCATATTTTGTGTGGCCATCATAATGAAGACTTGAAGGCATTAGTAGGGATGATCAAAGAGGCAAATAAACTTTCTAAAACACCCGATAGTATGGTGTCCTACTGTGATTTAAATTTATCTTTGGATATCAAAGAATAATGCCCAATGCTGTGATTACTTTTTCTTTTTCAGATCTTCGGTTTCTGCAAAAGCAGTATATTTTGCAAAAGCATCGGGGTACTTGGAGGAGAATATTTCCCTAAACTTTTTGGGCATTTCCGCCAGAATTGTTTTATCCATTTTGCTTTGCAACATCTGATGTATCTGCGCTGAAAGGAGCCAATTTTCAATGGTCATCATCTGAATATCTTGGTCAAATTCAGTAGAGTTATTTTCTTGAATATTATTGAGCTTAAGCCCTAAATCAAGCAAGTGCTGAATGGCGTTAGAACGAGATAGATTTTTGGCTTTTGAGAAACCATCGATTTGTTCCAATAATGATTTTTCAAGTCGTATCGTAATGTGTTCTGTACTCATGGTATTTCTCCCAGTTTTGGTTAATACTATTATCGTAGGTACTCCTATTTTACACGTGTCACAAATGTGACACAAGTGGAAAAGATGCTTAAAATCTGATTTATTTTTGTGCTTATAGCGTGGCACATGGATTGGTTTTAAAGGCGTTAGATTGTGCTACAAGTGTGACACAAATCGAGGAAAACTCCTTTGTAAGCCCGGTAACCTAATGATTGTGACACAGTTGTGGCACTGTGGCACAAGGTTGGAAATTTCCGACAAAAGTGTAAAGACACCCTGTAATCCTTGCCACTACTCAATTTTATCTTTTTGCATGGAATGCGTGGGGTGTGATAAAGCTTTTGTTATTATCATATTTTTTCCATTCTCTGAGTGTCTGATTGATGGGTTTGCGTTTGGGGTCTATTTTTCTGTTGGAGCCATACGGCGACTGAGTTTTTTATTTCATTTCTCTTGATTTTTTTGTGGCGTTTTGATAGTATTTTTTTGTGGGGGTCATAACTAACAACACAAGGAAAATCGTTATGACTATCGAGGAAAAAATCAAAAAACTGGATCAAAAGGAAATTGATCTAAAGCAGCAGCTGGATGAAGTTGTAAAACAACGAAAACAGTTGTTATTGAAAAAGCGGGAAACGCTATTAACTGCGCTTGAGAAAGCGGGTTATGGTGATCTCTCTGACGAGGAAATTGTCGCAGCAATCCAGGCTATTAAAAAATAGCTGATCGCGCGAAAACGAATAAAGCGAGCCTATCACGGATGATAACGGCTCGCTTTATTTTTTTAATGATTTAATGGGCTAAACAATACTGGTTTCTGATTTCCAGAGGTACGCCGTGTTTTATGAAGGTTTTAATTTTCTCCAGGCGGTTTTTTCGTGATTGGTTCCGGTACTTGCCAATTGATAAAATGGCACTCTCCATTAACCCGTTTTTTTCAAAGTCGTCACCATAAAAGCCATTACATGAATTAACTACTTTTCTGCTTTTCTCATAAACTTGGTACTGATAGCATTCGCCTTTTAAGTAATGATTGTATTGCTTTATTTCATCTGCCCAACTTTTTTTAATGAAGTTATCAACGTCTTTTAACCTCTTGTCGTTTTGTATCTCGATGATTTTGGATTGTGGGGTATAAACAAAACCGACGATTGGCAAATATTGCTCCTTGGTGATTTTGGTTGTGTGAATTTTTAAGCCATCATCGTTTGATAAATAAAGCGGTATGATTAAGTCGGTGTCGTGCGTGTTGCTGATTTCTGCCTTGAGGTCTTCCCAGAAATGATAGGCGTCAGGGTCGGTGCCAAAATCATGCCGATCACCTAAAAAATAGGTTGGGTGGTAGCATACCATTTTGCCAATGTTATCAATTTTATTTATTGGATTTGGTGGGTTATGGTCTATTGATATTTCAATCGTATACCCAAAAAGTGAAATCGACTTATAAAGACCATTTTGTTTTTCAGTGTCCAGCGTTGTGAGGAATTTTTCAAACTCTGGGCATTGCCAATCACGAAGGGTAAAAAAATGACTTTCGTCACCATCTGTAATTTCAATGTCGGTGGTTTCTGGATAGTTTGGATTTTTAGTTTTGCAGGCAATCGCTAAAACATCTCTGATTTCATTTGGGCAATTAAAATGCTTTTCAACGTAGTAAACATCAGCGGAGTATTGCCGGGCAAAGTCAGCTTGGTCAGTGGCAAATCGATTTAAAAATTTATTGCTGGTTGAAATAATTTGTGCGGTTACGTTACGCATGGTGGGGGCTCCTAAATTTGGGTTGTTTGAAAAAAATTAACGAGCGCATCACATTGGCCATTGATGCAGGTAAATATAAAAACCTCGTGATCAACCGATGCCAGTATCTTAGTTATTTCTTTTTCCGTGTTCTTGCCGATCTTTTTGGCGGTGGCTAGAATTTTTTTAATGCCGATGTCGCTGTTAAAGATTTTTGCTTTTGCACCGCAAGCCTCAATTGAAGCCTTGTGCAAAGTGGCGTTTTGGCTCCAGACAATTTTGATATGTGTGTTTTTCATGGTGGCTTCTCCTATACGGCCAAAAGTGGCAGTGGTTGATTAAGTGCTTGGTGCTTTTCTACAATATCGCTGAATGTCGTACCCATGATGCGCGCAAATAAATTGTCGATATGGTTTTTGCTCGTATCGGGTAGGGCGTACCAAGTTTGAAGTACTTCACGACTTGCTTGATGTTTTGGGTATGAATCTGTTGCGATGGTTTGCGCAATACTATTAATGATGTTGTTTGAGATTTTCATGATTTTATTCCTTGTATGTGGTTTTAATAGCGCCCTGGTGGGCGCTGATATGGTGTTAAATTACGCGGCTAAGTAGTGAGTCTGTTCTTCTACTTTGACAGTACCGAAGGATTCTCTGATTTTGTCCATGCTCCAGGTAGTGCCATCATGCTTTTTTGATTTGTGTTGTTCGGGGCGGTAGTACCACATTTTTTTAGGATTTGACCAGTGATAGCCAGCGGATTTTAAATTGTCTTTGTGTAATTTGGTTTCGCCACTGACCCATACCCACAAGCCGCATACTTCAATAAAGAGTCCTAGCCCTTTGATTGCCATCAAGGCAGCAGATAATTCAGCAGGGTATTGTGCCATGGTGGCATTGGCAAAAACTTCTATTTGATCTTCGTTTTGAACTAATTCATAGGCGGCATTGATCATTTTCATGATTTCAGCACCTGTGGGGTTACGGTCTGGGTGAAACTCTGCGGCTTTGCGCCGATAGGCTAATTTGATATCGTTGTTGGATACTTTGCCGGTTAGGCCGAGGATTAATAAAGCGTCATACTTGTTCATTGTCTTGATTCCTTTGTTGTTTACGATTGTCTGCTATGAGACAAGTGCATTATGACATATGATTTTCAGGTTGTCAAGAAAAAAGATTAAAATATTTAATCTTTTTTAAAGAATATTTTCTTGCTTTTGCTTGAAAATGTGGTAGACTCTATATTGCCGATACTGGCAAATCGTAAACAACAAAAGGAAACTTAATCATGTTAGTCACACACTTAAAATCACGTGAAATTTTTTATTGGGCAATTGAGCTCAGCAACCAGTACACAAAAGAAATAGCGGCTATTTTAAAAGACGACCCTTATTTTCAAAGCATTGCTAAATGGCCAGCTAATCATTCTCTGAGTCTTGATATACAGCATATTGCGATAAGAAGCTTTTTACTGAAAATGTTTTTCTCTCTTGCAATAGGGGCTGAAGTGGCTTATTCCGCGCAATATCTTGAAAAACTGAATGTCTTGGATGTTCAAGAAGAAATGGAAATTGCCGAATATTATGAGGATAAGGCGCCATTAATAGGGTGGGAAAAATTGGTTTTCAATTTAAAGCTGTTGCACACGAATTTGCATACCGATGATGGTAATTATTTTGTGGCTAAGCACTGGTATGAATCTTTTAAGTTTTTATTGGCGAAAGCGGAAAAGCTGCCCTGTGATTTAAAACCTGCAAAACCACCACTACAAAAGAGTATTACTATTACTTGGCATATTGAAGATGTCCAATCAATTCGCGAAAATTTAAGTGATGAGCAGGCCAGTCATGTGTTGCAGGTGATAAAAGAAAATCATAATGCTGAGCTTGGGATCAATTGGGATGTGATCGAGTGTCTTTGTGATGATCTATACCCACAGCCATCAGAAGATTAGCCAAAAGTGAGAGAGGGTAAAACCTTTCTCACTTTGTTTTGAGTTGAAAAGTAAAAATATTGTATTGCCAACAATGGCAAATCGTAAACAACAAAAGGAAATGAATATGATTACCCTCAATGCTGTAACCTCACATTTGAACTTAGAACATGCTTTCAATTTTGATGATGTACTTAGGGCAAATATTAGAAGCCGTAATCAACCCCAGCAGGTCGCAGAAGAAAGTTATATCTGTGCCAACCTGGATATTTTGGATTTTGTAGGTAATGCCCAATTGAACGCCGATAAATTGATTCATTATCCAGTACTTTGTAGGGAGTTGCGCAAAGCAGAGTGTTATCCTTTTTATAGAGCAAAAATAGACATTAACCATTTAGCCTCAGATCGTAGTCGGGGAATTAAGCAGTTAATCCAGGGCTTACAGGCGCTTGATGTCTTGTTGGAAGCTCACCGGCAACAAAAATCTGTTTTTGATGCGCAAGTTAATAATCTAATTGCAATACATGGTCAGCATAAAGTAATGCCGATTTATCAAGGTTGTAAGCCTGTTTGTACTTGGGATCATGGTTTAAATGCACTTAGAAAAACGCGCCAGTGGATCATCAAAATATCAGGGGTTAAATATGCCTTCTACCTCAGAGATCAAAAATTTGGCGCTAAACATGCGCTGTATGTGTTAACTGAGCATGGATTGCTTGCAACGCACCGAATTGGGGCGCACATGTCGAACAGTGATTTAATTAATGCTCGATTTATCGGTGGTGTGATTAATACGCCAATTCTTGCGTTTCGTTGCGCTTCCAGCTATAAACATAAAGGAAGTCGCTATTATTTAGATTTACATACTGATAAGCTATACCATAAACTGAGCGAAGTTAAAGCGCTGGCGGTTGAGTATGCTGGCAGTAACTATAAAATCAATATTATTGAGGGTAGCGAATGAAGCAACGCCTAATCTTGCAAATGAAGCACAATTTAAAAAGACCTCCCAGAGTTTACGTTTATTCCTCTGGGAAGGGACAAACACAAGATGCTTACGGAACTTTTCCCGTAGATGATCCTGCGCAATTTGATGGATGGGATAAGTTAGACCAAGATCAGGCGGCAGAGCTTAGGCACTATATTGAAAATTTAGATGCAATTAAAAAAGTCTTGAATCCTGAGTTACTGCGGGAATTGATTGATTATCGTTTACGGCTTCCAGTGACATTAACGCAAGCGATTGATGATATTGATGCGCTGTGTCATGCCAAGGGTGGGGCATTAAGTATTTACGAACCCATCGTTACCACTATTGTTCAGCAGTTAAAAATTGCTGCTGCGAAACTTGACGGCGATGACAAGCAAAAAGCATTATCGATTTTGACCGATCTTGGATTTGCAGAATATAGCAAGCTCAATATGACCTCTCAGACCTGCGCGGTGTTTGCTGAGCTTCTATCTATTCAAAATAAAGTTGAAAAATTGCGTGACCAGGCGAAGGTGCTTTTTAATAAATTAAAAACCCCATCATATGAAACCCTGGCTGGGATGGCGAAGGGTGATTTTGAACCGAGTAAATGGCTGGTTGCTTCTGCAATTGAAGTAATCGCACACGAAAAAGTGGATGTGTTACGTTCGGCCTTATCTGCTGACGATATTTTTTTGCTGTGGGGCAAGCAGTTGCTTGAACATGGCCACAGTCAGCAAGAAGTGATCAAGATGGCTCAGAAGTTTGAATTGCCGGTTTTGGTTGATCGTATCAAAGCATATCAACCAAAAGCCGTTAAAAGCGCAGCATTAAAACAATAGATGCTCCCGATATCTTTTTGAAAATACCGTTAAAAAAGTTAAAATATTTAATCTTTTTGTTTGACAATTTCAGTGTCATGTGCCATAATGTACTTGTCTCATAGCAGACAATCGTAAACAACAAAGGAACAAGACAATGAATAATAGAATCGAAACAAATCTCGCTATTTTAAAATTAACTCAGCAAATTGATTCCCTCAAAGAGTACACCGGGTACGGTGGCCTGCATAAATCAATGCGTGCTGAGGATTACAACAATCTCAAACAAGTCTTATCAGAGCAAGAATTTAACAATATTACAGCCTCTTGCAAAACCGCTTATTATACCCCTGCCGAAATTATCCGGTTTATGTATACCGCTTTGCAAAATATGGGTTTTACGGGTGGTCGTGTGCTTGATCCGGCGTGTGGTCATGGCGCCTTTATTTTCAATATGCCCGATGCGATGCGCTTAAAAAGTGTGATTCATGCCGTAGAACTTGAAGGGATCAGTGCCAAACTCGCTAAAACTATTTGCCCTTATGCCAAAGTATTAAATCGCGGCTTTGAAAGTGTGGCATATCCTAAAAACTCATTTGACCTGATTATCGGCAATCCGCCATATGCCAAAGATAAAGTAACCGATCCTCAATATCCCGAATATTCCAATTTGGCGTTGCACCATTATTTTGTTGCTAAGAGCATTGAACTTTTAAAGGAAGGTGGCATATTGGCAATGGTATTGCCGCAATATTGCCTCGACAACTTAAGCGAGCACCCACGCGAAATTATGAATAAACATGGCTCATTGGTTGCTGCCTATCGTTTGCCTGACTGTCTCTTTGGCGGTGCTAAAATTACGGTTGATGTGGTGTTTTACGTAAAATCAAAAATCAATGATACTCGATTCACTGAGTTACAAGCGGTAACAGTTAATAATCAATCACTCAAGCTCAATGAGTATTACCTGCAACACCCTGAGCACATTATTGGCAAGCTCAATACTTGCAATATGTTTGGCGAGAGGATCGGCTTGACGGTCAGCGCAGAGGGTACGCCTGCGTCTATTTTTGAGAAATTAAATCACCTGGCGGCACAATTGCCGGTAATATGTAAACCAAAAGCGGAAGTTTCAATGGCTTCTGAGGTGTTTGGGAAAGTGGATCAAAAAATCGCAGAACTTCGCCGTGACATTGATCAGGTGGCAACTGTTTTGGAAGGGGACTTGTTAAAACTGGAATTGGAAAAGTACCAAAAAATGAAAGCACTGTTAATCACCGAGCTTAACAGTAAAGACCAGCTGATTAAAATGATCATCAACCGGCTTAAGCTATAAGCCGGTGGGGGTGATTGCTATGTTAGACACATTATTAAAGGATAAAGCCAAGATGAAAACACAAGATATCACAAAAGAAAATGAATCATCAAAAGATATCGCCGCAATGTTATTTGCGGCGGTGCTTAAGATACCTGACGATCCTAGTCAGGTGGTGCGAATATTCAATGACAGTTTAGCAAGATATGGCAGGTATGAAACCGTGACCCTTGCACAAATGACTGCCCTGGCGAATCGACAGGGCAGTGATGAAGTGCGGATTTGGTTGCTGTGCAGCTGCGTGGATGTGTTGCAGCTATATCACGTCAACCCATGCCCAACGATCCCGCCAGGGGTGGTTTTTCGATACTGGGTGTATCCACGGCTCAAGTCGCTGCACCCAAGTGATGCAATTAGGCGTTTCTTGCAAGAGTTTGAGCTTGACCGAGATACGCATCTCGACGTGATTATAACGGCAGCGGTGGAAGCGTATATCCAGAAAATTCCGCCGGATGATTGTTTTATTATCGATCATTTTATTGAGTGAGGTGGCAATATGGGTAAGTTGGTTTTTAAAACGCTGAGTGCCGTTGCATTCGGTAAACTGTACAAGGCACAGGGTTCTCGTTGTGTTTGCTCGTTTTCCAATCTCGACTCGTTTTTGGATAGTGATCAGCGCATATTAGAAGAACGCTATGACTTAAAGCTTACGGTGGGGCAGGTTGCGTCAATCAGGCATAGGATACAAAACCTAGTGGATGATTGTTTTTTGATTGTTTCAGTGGCGAAAACATCTGAGAATAGTTTAAGAGATGAGGCAACCCAGCATATCTATAACAGGCTATAAGGGCGGTGTTGAGCTAAGGTATAATGAAAAGGATGGCTCAGAGTAGTAACGAGAGAGACTATTCAGAGGAGTCGATTCTAGAAATACTCTGTGCCATCTTGGGTTGTAAGATTTTTAAAGAATTAGATTATTTATTAACCGCCTCTTTTAATGCTTTACCGGCAACAAACGCTGCAGATTTTGAAGCCTTAATTTTGATAGTTGCGCCAGTTTTTGGGTTGCGACCATTACGTGCAGCACGTTGGCGTACTTCAAAGCTGCCGAATCCAATAATCTGAATTTTACCCGCTTTCTTCAAGTTCTTGCTGATAACAGCAATGGTGGCATTCAAGATTTTTTCAGCTTCTGATTTGTTGATATCAGCTTCTTTTGCGATGGATTCGACCAATTGTGCCTTATTCATGAGAGTTCCTTTTTTGGTTTAGGGGCGATGTTGAATATACCAGAGTGATTCTGCTGATGCCAAGCTCAATCATGAGCGGTATTATTGCCTCATTTTTCGATGAGTTCAAAAAACAGGCTCTGAAATGTTACCCCGTTTGTTACCCCGTGGGGGTTTTTGGATTTGGTGGTTTTCTTGAAACCCTTGATTTAATTGGCTCCCCGAACTGGACTCGAACCAGTGACCCAATGATTAACAGTCATTTGCTCTACCAACTGAGCTATCGGGGAACAGCGTGTTGTGGTTGGTCATCAACACAGGCGGCTATTTTATAGTTGACCTTTGGTATTGTCAACACAGAGCAAACGCTATTTTTAGCTTATTTGAGTTTATTCATGTCTGAAAGGCTGTGCGAGGTAAAATCATTCAAGATAGGCATGCCCAATTGCCGGCTCAGGCGCGAAGCGGAAAGAATACCCCGTACGATTTGCTGTGAACTTTCAGGGTTTTTTTCAATAACCAACAGGTGTTGTACACCGAGATCACGGATTAAACGTGCGATATGGCCTACGCGAGCATTGCTTAAATCAGTGATGTCAATGGTTTTAAGTTTGTCCACTGGCGTCATGATGGTGCTGACGGATAACTCTTTTGCTGAGGTATCATGTTGTTGGGCGATTTTGGGAATTTCTGGGCTGTGAATATGTTTGCTGGAAATCAACCCAACCACATCTTCATCGTCGTCAATCACCAGCAATGACTTCACTTTTGTAACAATCATTTGATTTAACGCTTGTTCTAAGGAGGCGCCTGGACGAGTGGTTTCTGGTGGTTTATTGACAAAGTCAGTGAATACGTTCTTTGCAGGGCTATCCAAATTAACCACATCATTTGGACGTTCTGGATGGTAAAATGGCGTATGTTTCTGTAAGCTATAGGTCGGTAATACAGTATATGATTGAAACATGATGTTTTCCGTACAATGTTGATGAACGGAAGACAGTATACACGGAGTTAATGATGTCGAAAAGGCGCTTTAAAAAAATATCAGATGTGCCGGTACAGGTACAGATTGAAAAAATGGATCATGATGGTCGCGGCATTGCCACGGTCGATGGCAAGATTACTTTTGTCACGGGTGCATTGCCAGGTGAAACCGTGATGATGCGCTATACCGAACAAAAAGGGCGTTATGCCGAAGGGCACATGACCGAGGTGTTGGTCGCTTCGCCGGATCGAGTCGTTGCCAAATGCCCCGTCTATGGCGCGTGTGGTGGTTGTGTGTTGCAGCATCTGTCGCCAGAAAAACAAATTGCCTATAAACAAACGGTATTGGCCGAGCAGTTACTGCATTTTGGTAAGGTTCAGCCCGAAGCCTGGTTGCCGCCGGTGCAGGCAGACCCTTGGGCGTATCGTTTAAAAGCACGATTAGGCGTGCGTCATGTCTCGAAAAAAGGTGGCGTGTTGATTGGCTTTCGCGAGAATAATGGCCGGTTTTTGATGGACATGAAATCCTGCGAGATCTTGCCGCCATCCGTGGGGCCGCATATTGGTGAGTGGCGCGAAGTCTTTGGTACCTTGGATGCTGCCGCAGAAATTCCACAAATTGAAGTGGCGGTGGATGACCATCGTACCGCCTTGATTATACGCCATTTGGTGCCGTTATCCGAACATGATCTGCAGGTATTGGCGCAGTTTGGGGAACAACGCGGCTTGTGGATTTATCTACAACCGAAAGGGCCGGATACCGTACATTTGTTGTGGCCGAAGGTTCGTGAGCCAATGTCGTATCGATTGGACAGTCATAACGTTGAAATCCAATTTGAACCGGGTGATTTTACCCAGGTGAACATGGGTGTTAATCGTAAGATGGTTGATCGCGCCCTTGAATTGCTGCAACTGCAACAGAGTGATCGCGTGTTAGATTTATTTTGTGGGTTAGGTAATTTTAGTTTGCCGATCGCACGCCAAGTTGGCTATGTTGTGGGTGTGGAAGGTGACGAACCGATGGTGGTGAGGGCTTTGGCCAATGCGCGCCACAATGATATTCATCATGCCGAATTTTTTGCCGCCAATTTGTTTGAAATCACGGGCAAAGAAGCATTCTTACAAAAGGGCTTTAATAAAATATTACTCGACCCCCCGCGTGCCGGTGCCGAAGCAGCGGTCCGGATTCTAGGCGCATTGCCGATTGAACGCATTGTCTATGTATCCTGCAACCCCGCGACTTTAGCGCGCGATGTTGGTATATTGGTACATGAACATGGTTATCGATTTGAGCAAGCCGGTGTGCTCGACATGTTCCCGCACACCAGTCATGTCGAATCGATCGCTTTATTGACCAAAAGCCTGACCAAAAGGAAGTGACCAATGCTGCCTGCTACGCCACGCACACCGCGTTCTACTTTGGGAATTATTGATGCCCAACAGTGGCTAACCGAGCTTACACATTATTATCCGCCAGTGCAGCTGCAAGCGATCCAGCAGGCATTTGATTATTTACAAGAACATGGCCAAGTTCAGACGGTGTTTGAGCATGCCCTGGTGGTGCAAGGCGTTGAAATGGCGGCGATGTTGGTGGAGCTGTCTGCGGGTTATGACACCATCGTGGCCGCATTGCTGTTTCCGCTGTTGGAACAGGACGTCATTAAGCCCGCGGATTTACAGGCGAAGTTTGGTCATGAATATCTCGAAATTGTGCAAGGCGCGCTGGAGATGCATTCGATTCAGTTGATGCGCAAACACAACGAAGGCGCAGGCGTAGATCAACAGATTGACCGTTTGCGTAAGATGTTGTTGGCGATGATCAACGATGTCCGGGTGGTATTGGTGAAATTGGTTGAACGAGCTTATGTGATGCGTTTTGCCAAGACTTTAAGCTCCGCCAAACAAAAAGTATTGGCGTATGAAGTGATGACGATTTACGCGCCACTCGCCAACCGTTTGGGCATTGGTCAGATCAAATGGGAGCTGGAAGATCGCGCGTTTCGCTATCTCGAACCCAAAGCCTATCTCGATATCTCTCATTCACTGGATGAAAAACGCCGCGATCGTGAACAGTATATTCAGGCCATGATCGATGCTTTGAATAAAGGCTTGAAAGCCAATGGCATTCAAGCGGAGGTCGTGGGACGTATCAAGCATTTATACAGCATCTGGCGTAAAATGCAGAAAAAGCACCTGGACTTTGACCATCTGTTTGATGTGCGCGCCATGCGCATTTTGGTGAATGACGTCTCCACTTGTTATCGCGCGCTGAGCTATGTACACCAACAGTGGCAGCCGGTGGCG
The DNA here is from genome assembly GCA_947478525.1 of Thiotrichales bacterium. Taxonomy (GTDB): domain Bacteria; phylum Pseudomonadota; class Gammaproteobacteria; order Francisellales; family CACEW01; genus CANJVU01. The sequence goes on along the minus strand of CANJVU010000001.1, from coordinate 56,546 downwards.
TCGGAGTTCGTTGATTATATTGCCACACCCAAATCAAATGGTTATCGCTCGATTCATACCGTGGTATTGGGGCCCAATCATAAAACCATTGAGATTCAAATTCGTACCTATGGTATGCATGAAGAATCAGAAATGGGTGTAGCGGCGCATTGGCGTTATAAAGAAGGCGTGCGCCATGATGCCAGCTACGAAACTCGCATTGCCTGGTTGCGTAGCTTGCTCGATTGGCAAAAAGAATTGGGTGCGGGCGATGAGCGCGTAGAACAAATGCGCCATAAAGTTATGGATGATCGCATCTATGTATTGACGCCAGAAGGCTTGGTAGTTGACTTAGCCAAAGGCGCCACGCCAGTTGATTTTGCGTATCATGTGCATACGGAAGTCGGGCACCGTTGTCGCGGTGCCAAGGTTGATGGCAAAATGGTGCCGTTGACGACTTCTTTGGAAACCGGGCAGCGGGTAGAAATTGTCACGGGCAAGGAAATTAAGCCCAGTCGCGATTGGTTGCGGCCAGAACTCAATTATGTTCATACGTTGCGCGCCAGACAAAAGATTCAGCATTGGTTTCGTCAGCAGTTAAAAGAAGAAGAGATCTTGCCGGAAAAGGTTGAGATACCGGTTGAACCCGAACCCAAAGTTGAAATACCAGAATTGACTAAGCCGCATCAAAACACCACGCGTGGCAGTTTGATTATTCAAGGCGTCGATAACCTTATGTTCCATATGGCCGGCTGCTGTCACCCCGTGCTGGGCGATGGCGTGATGGGGTATATCACGCAGGGTCGTGGTGTGACGGTACATAAAATAGGTTGTAAGACGTTGGAGATGATGCAAAAGAAATCGCCAGAACGCTTGGTGGATGTTGATTGGGGTAGCGCCTCTGGTCACTTTCCCGTATTAGTACGCTTGATCGCAGAAACCAGTAACGCGCAGTTGATGCGCGACATCACTCATGTCTTATCGCAAGAAAAAGCGGGGTTGTTGAATTTACAAAGCCATGTTGATAAACGCTTGGGCTTGAACTATGTGCAGTTGCGGGTCGAAGTCAAAAATGCCGAGCAGTGTAACCAAGTATTGGTGTTGTTGCGTAAAATTTCAGGGGTACAGAGGGTGGACCGATGAATCAGTTATGGCAACAATTCCTCCAGCTTCACCAAGCCAATCGCTTACCCCACGCCATTTTGTTAACGGGCAACGAGGGCGAATCTTTTGCCAAAAAAGCCGCCAAGCATTTATTGGCCGTCGATGAAAAAGGCGAGCATCTGTTCGATAGCCCAGATGGTCACCCTGATCTGATGTGGCTGTCACCCGAAGGCAAGGCCGAACTCATCAAAATCGATGCGGTGCGCGGTGTCAGCGAATTCCTCACCCAAACCGCGCAGCAAGGCGGCTATCGTGTGGTGGTGATTCCCTCCGCCGATCGCATGAACATTGCCTCGGCCAATGCCTTGTTAAAATCATTGGAAGAGCCCGGCGCCAATACCTTAATTTTGTTACTTTCCAATGCGCCGCATTTATTATTACCAACCATCCGCAGCCGTTGCCAGCGTTGGGTGTTGAGTAATGGCAATCTGGTCAATGAATCCGTTGAGCAAAGCACCTTTACGCTTTCTTTATTAAACCGTGAAGACCCGATCGCCATGGCTGCAAAGTATACCTCATTGCCATCGATTCAATTGGTGGATTGGCTGATTATGGCGATACAACAAGACATTCGTCAGCATCTAAAACCATCTGCGTTTGCGTATCTGGATCGTTGTTACGAAGTCAAAACCATGCTCAATCGCCAGATCAATCTCAATCCCCAATTGATGTTAGAGGATTTGTTGATTGAGTGGGGTAAGTATGTTTCTTCGCACTAATTTAATGGCGATATAGCGTTTTTAAAATTTCTTCAGTTTTGATTAGATAAAAAACAACTCAGTAACTATTGCGGAGGGAAAAATTTTTGTGGTGAGATATAGTGGTGAAGTTACAACGCGTTTGGTGAATAATAAAAACAATAAGCTGAATGGGTTGTAACGAAATGGAGTTATTAGTGTTTTAGAGAGAGTCTTCCGGAGGCAGTTAAATAAACTGCTTCCGGATTTTTCTAAACGAAGCATGGATTATTTTGTGAAAGGAATGCGCATATTTGTCTCCTAAATTAAATGACTTTTTTGTGAGAGAAGTATATTATCATAATACTCCCCTTATGCGCAAGGTTTTTATGAAAATCAACCCTAATTTTTCTTGGAATAACCGTACGAATGCTAATTATTATGAGCGAGCAAACTTATCTCAATTTGTTGAAGATGCTGGCTTGGCGAGTTGCCCTGAGCTATCTGTTGTTCAATCTTATCTTTGGGAAGCTAAAAAACTATTAGAAGTGGGTGCCAATTATGGTCGTGTTCTTGACTATCTTTTGGCACAAGGTTTTAAGGGGGAAATAGATGCGATTGAACGTAGTGAGCATTGTTGCAATATTTTAAAACAAAAATATCATGATGTTGTAACTATTTTTCATGCTGATCTGATGGGTTTTTTTCCTCAAGAAAAATATGATGCTGTTTTATGGCTGTGGTCAGGGATTTCGGATTTTTCGCGTGAAGAGCAGCTACTGGTAATAAAGCATTTGGCTGGTTTACTTAACTCTCAAGGCACTCTCATTATTGAAACCACCTGTCATGAACGCCCAATGGCCAATAATGGTAGTGCTGAAAATCAACAAGAATATAATATTTTTGATGAAGAAGTTGTCATTTGTGGTTACCGCCCCTCACCTGAAGAGGTGATTCAAATGGGAGGTGAGGCTGATTTGAAATTAGTGAAATTCACAGAGTATTACACCACTACTCAGGTGCCTCGTCGGCTATTCGTTTTTCAGCGAGATGCGGATGCAACCCTTAAAAAACGGTGAATTTTTAGCGAATTCAGTGTTTTTGGGGTAGCCATTAGCATCCGCAAAAATGGGATCTAATTGAGATACAACATCGGATAATTGAATGTCCGTGTGCTGTTCTCCAGCATCAGAATGAATATAGTTAAAAAGAGTGCGTTTAACAACTTCAGCCAATTTACTTGGTTCTAATTGAACCTTACACAATTCCAACCCTTTAATATAGCGCTCGTAGGTAGCTTTCACCTCTTGCAAATCTGAAATCATGCTTGAGTTTTGTTGGTTTTTTGGAGAAAACGCCGGTGCTGTTGGGTAGTTGAGTGAGTAGTAAGCTACTGAGTGCAGAGAAGGATCTTTCAGATTAAATATTTTTGGAACCATAACGGTTGGAATCAGAGGGTTTAGTTGATAAATATTTACATATGCATCTTGAATGCGACGGTAGGGTATTGCCAGTTCATCTTGTGCTGGAAAAAAGCCTTGATATACACCCATGGCAATGGCAAGGAGGTGTTTAAGTGTGTCTAGTGCAAAAGGTGTAAAGCGAATGCCTCGTTGGGACTGTATAAAAGAATATAATAAATTATCGATGAACTGGTATCGCCAGTAGTCACTAGTGTCCCAAGCTTCTTGAAACAGATGGTTTTTAAATTTTGCCCAATGCACATCATCCAAGTGTTTAAACCATTCTCCAGAAAAATATAGAACTTCAGCTTCCCATGGTTCACCATATTGAGGATGGTTGGCAATTTGACGAAATACATTCCACTGGTCAATTATTTGTGCCGGTGCTTCGGTTCTAAAGCCAAACATTTTTTGTAATTTTTGATGGTTGGCTTTATTGGAAACCTTAGGCAACATAAATGTCGAGCGCGTACCCGCAGACATGTGCCAGGAAAAAGTTGGCTGATAGGATTGCTGATTGCTTAGCACCCACCACGTGCCGAACAATTTTCCTGTTGGCATCAATCCATAGAGAGGTATGATGCGATCACTTAACGGTAAGTACATTTCAAACGTATTTTTTAAAATCAAGCTGGTAGGGTTTGATCCGAAGTTATATAGCAAGTCATCTTTAAAGGTTTTAGGTAAGTCAATATCGTGAATCGATTGCATGTCACCTTGTTCATTCGGCAAATGTAGAATCCCCTCATGTAGTGCCTCACTGCCATACTTATAGCGCACCCGATAGAGTTTATAAGATTTATCAGGCGATAGCTCATTAATCAGCGTAGCTAATTCTGAGTTGACGGCATCCACTTCCTTGGCAATTTCATCCCAAGTCAGTTCAGTAATGTAGGAATTTATTTGGTTCATGTTATTGATAACATTTGATATGATGCGTTTACTATAGTCGATAAACTAAGGTCTCGCAAATGAATTTCACCAGTCAACGCCATCCGAAGGTATTTTGGTATTTGTGTAATATCGCGTTTTGGGACGGCTATTTTAATTTTGCTTTGATCACGTTGCTGGTGGTGTATTTGACGCAAATGTTTGGCTTTAGTGATCATAAAGCCTATGCGTTGTACGGCATATTTTTAAGCATCAGTTATACCATGCCATTGTTGGCGGGGTGGGTCTCGGACCGGTTGATCAGTGGCAGTAAAGCAATTATTTATGCCAATATTTTTATTATGATCGGTTGTGTCATGTTGGCATTACCGCATCCGCATTATGTGTTATTTGGTGCATTGTTTTTAATTGCTTGGGGTGTGGGGTTGATCAAAGCCAATAGCAACGGGTTGTTGAGTAAGTTATACCCTCACAAAAGCAAAGCGCAAGAGCAGGGGTATACGTGGCTGTACGCGGCGATGAATGTGGGTGCGATTGCGGGGCCAATTTTATTGAGTTGGATTGCCAGCCATTACAGTTGGTCGCTGGGGTTTTTAGTGAGTGGGACATTTTTTGCCATTAGCCTGGTGCTGTATTTGACGCAGTATCGGTTTATCCGCGAACAGGAGCGGCCACATTTGCAGTTGGCGTGGGATATCTCGGTGATTTGGCAAGCGGTGTTGATGTTGGTGGGTACGGTTGTTTTGATCGTGGTGCTGGCGCTATTGGTAATTATTCCGGTCTTATTTAATGTGTTTGTGGCATTGATTATTGCGCTGGCTGTTTATGCCTTTTATACCGAATGGCGTAAAGCGCCAAAAACCTCTTGGCGGCCTTTGTTGTTTTTGTTAATGCTGTATGTGTTTATGATGATGTTTTTTATTACGGAATTCCAAGTCGGTGGCGCGTTGGCGATGTTTGCCACGCGGCAAATTGGCACGTTGCATTTGGGGAGTTTTTCGATTCCTGCACAATCTACTGCTGCATTACTACCCCTGTTTGTAGCGCTAGGCGCGTTTGTGGTGAACCCTCTGATGAATAAGGTCCAAGCAGATCATACTGCATTTCGCTTAATGTTTCGCGTGTTTATTGGGTTATTGCTGGCGGCGTTGGCGTTTTTGTTGTTCTTTGACAGTGCGAGCAGTTCACGAGAGATTGATATGGGGTTGATGATCGGCAGTTTGGTATTGGGGTATTTGCTGTTAGGGGTTGCCGAAATTTTAATTGCACCCACGGCGCTTGCTGCTACGGGACATATGATTGATAAATCGCGTCAGAGCACTTTTATGGGCGTGTATTATTTGTTTGCAGCCCTTGCAGGCTATCTCGCCGGCAAGGTCTCGAGCATCGGCCAGATTGACCCCAGTATGGTCACCGATCGCGTGATGCTTGGGTTAATTTACAGCAAAATTTTTATGCTGTTGGCGATTGGGATGCTGGGTGTGTGTCTTATTGCGGGGTTGATCCTGCTGGGGATGCGGCTGCTGCAGCGCTAACTACTGCCGGGCTTCCAGGCCATAGGACTCCAACAAGTGGCTGATGTGTAGGTGATGCAACAATGCCTCCCAAGGGGGCTAATTCGCCGGTTAATATTTCAACCTCACCATTAAGTTTTGCTAATGTTTCTCCCATTCCAGCAGATTTAACTCCGCATGCTCCTGGCGTTCCATATGAGGTGCCTGCCATTATGGTATAATGACTGGCGATACCAGGGTGAGGTTCGTGAGCACCTTGCTGATGCAAAAGAATTGCCAATAGCGCAGTTCGATCTTTTGTGCTCATGCAGCCTATGACGTAAGGACAGTCCAACAGGTTTATTGCTTTTACCGCTTTATCCAAGCGGCAGCTTAATGTTGGAGTCGTCCATGTTTTCTCTGGTTTTCTGGGGCGATGGTCGTCTTTCATGATAGCTATTATTTTCGGACTCGCCCAGAAGGGGTCAAAAGACGGTAATTGTTTTTCTGTAGCTGCTTTTACAGGTGCGTGAATAATATTACCCGCAGAGCTTGCATCCTTTTTTAAGTCTTCAAGAACTTTTAATTTTTTAATCTCTTTGCCTGAGGTGATCGCTGGGATCATGGGTCCTGAAATTAAGGTGACGTAAGCAAAGTTATCGCCCAGCAACGCTTTTAGGGTGTCAAATTGTGCTTTATTTTCTACGGCGGCGCAGACCATAAAATGTTTTACTGTACGGATTACGATGCCTGTAAAACCACGGCTTGTTAAGGCAGACGTCTCATAACGGGCATTGCGCAATATCGCTAAATCTAATAGTTGTGCGCCCACGCCCACTGTACGATTATCATTACAAAGCGTTAAAATTTTCAGTTTTGCTAAAGTTTCTGTGCGAGAGGTGCCTGTAACACGCTCAAATGCTTGAATAAACAATTCGCTGTTGTGTAAAGTAGAAGGAAGTGGTGCGCTTACGGTGGCACCTAATATGCCAGCGCTGCCTTGTTTTTCATAGGTGGTGGCAACGGTTTCAGTATAGGGGCAAAATACCCAATCCCTTAATGTGCATAGTGCAGGCACTATTGCCTCTCGCATTCCAGTGACTGGGTTGCAGGCTTCTGCTAATTGATTAACAAAATAGTGAAGTGATCTTTTATCAACAATATTCCTTAAATCAGAGTTTATCAGTTCGCTGAGTGTTTTGTTATCTCCGGAGGGCTCAGGATTATGAAAAAAATTATTTGTTGCTCTTACATATAAACAAGCGGCGGCGATATAAGTAACCGCAATGGCTTGATAGTGATATGAGTTTTCTTTTATTAAGTGTTGAAGAGGATCCTCTGCGCTTGCTGCTGTAGAATTAAATATATGTCTATAGGTTGTTGCTGCACAATATGTTGGCTGTTCTTCCCCTTCCCCAGTCTTTTGCTCGGCTCCTCCTCCTATGCTTGCGGCAACAGAAACCGCGAGTGAGGGAAGGGGCGCGGCATCGCTACCGGTTCCACCTATATCCGAACGGATAGGTTTTGCAACGCGAGAACTTGCTGTTGCTTCGGTGATTGGTTTGTAAATGACTGTGTCGGCCATAATGCCATTTTCCGCTTCGGCGCGATTGCGTATTGCAAGGTGATAGTGATAGAGGCTTCTTAAAACGGGTTCTATTTCATTACTTTTTAGGGTTTCACAGGCAGCGCTTTGTGTATCTCCAATGTGCCTATTAAGGGTTGATTGGTGGGTTGAAAGTGTCTGTGCTGGGCTTGCTAGTCTTGATTTAAAGGCTGCTATTATGACGTTATGTGCGTAGGTTTCTGATTCTGTATGAGCAATATGCTCAGTCGGCGCTGCTCCTGCTCCACTCATTTTTCTCTCCCATTCCTAAATTTCATCACATACTATTGTATAATTTATTTTTGCTAAATACAATTAAAATTAATAATTTTATGTGATATTTTTACAGGCGATGAGTTTGTAGGGTAAATCCGAGGGTTTGATAAGCACGATAACGTTCGCGGCTTTTGGCTAGCTCAGTAGGTTCTTGCGACACCAGTTCAACGATGCGTTGCAGCGTTTCAGGATAATGGGTGGGTAGTTGTGGGGTGAGGTTGATTAGCACGGGATGCGTGGATATTGGTTCTGGATGGTCATGTAAAATAATCGGCAAATCGTGATTATTTTCTGTCAGAATATCGTGTGGTAAGAAACTGTCGGTACGGAAGGTCCACAGCAGTTGGTTAAACTCGGTTAAGGTGGTGGTGGGCAGGGCGACTTGAACGAGATGCCCCATGCGGTAGACTTTTTCAATCAAGCGCGCGGCGAATACCCAGGTGGCTAGGCGGTCGGCGGTGGTTAAGAGATAAAAGTCGACTTGCATGTTATTTTGATTGGTTTAATAAGTACTGCACCAACAAATTCACCGGTCGGCCGGTGGTTTCGGTGTTCATCGCAGTGCCGGCAACATCCAGGTGTGCCCAGTTATTTTTCTCCACAAAGCGTTCCAGGAAGCAGGCTGCAGCGATGGCACCCGGCGCACCTTTGTCGCCCATATTTTTAATATCAGCGATTTTGCTGTCAATTTGTTTTTGATAGTTGGCATTCAATGGCATATGCCAGGCACCATCATTGCTTTGTTCGCCCGCTTCGAGCAGGGTGTTGATCAACGGTTTATGGTTGCCAAATAGGCCAGAAAATTCGCTGCCTAATGAAGTAATCATCGCACCGGTAAGGGTCGCAACGTCAATGATCGCTTTGGGTTTAAACTGTAAGCTGTAAGTTAAGGCGTCGCATAAAATCATACGACCTTCAGCATCGGTGTTTTGCACTTCGATGGTGATGCCGGAGTAGGAGGTAATGATGTCGCTGGGTTTATAGGCATTGCCATCGGGCATGTTTTCGACGCTGGGGGCGATCATCGAGACGTTGATGGGCAGATCAAGCTCAGCAACCGCTTGCATGGTGGCCAATACGCTGGCGGCGCCGCACATGTCCATTTTCATGCCCAACATGCCTTCTGGGCCTTTGATGTTGACACCACCGGTATCAAAGGTTACGCCTTTGCCCACCAATACAATCGGCGCTTCAGATTTTTTTGCGGCGCCTTGGTAATGTAATACAATTAATTTGCTCGGGTGTCTGCTGCCTTTGCCTACAGCCAATAGGGCGCGCATGCCGAGTTTTTCCATATCGGTTTCGTCGAGAATTTTAGCGGTTACTTTAGGGTGTTTTTTCGCTAAAGCTTTGGCGTGATCGGCCAGGTACGCCGGGGTGCAAACATTTGAAGGTGCATTGCCTAAATCACGACAGGTATTCACCGCGTGCGCAATGGCGGTGGCATGTTTGACGCCCAAGGTTACTTGGGTGGATTGTGCTTTGCTGACCATAAAAGTCACTTCGTGCAATTCAGGTAAGTCTTTTTTGGGTTTGGATTTATAGGTGTGTAAATGGTAGTGTTTGTGCTCAAAGGTTTCTACGGCGAAACGTGTGGCCCAGTAAATATCGCGGTCTTTGATGTCCAAAGTGACCAATGGGCAAGCGAGGGTTTTAATGGGCAATAACTTTGTCGCGGCATAGACATGGCCAATGATGGTTTGATAGCTGTCTACGGTCAATTCTTTGGCTTTACCGCAGCCAACCAATAATACGCGCTCAGCGCTCACACCAGGGACTTGATAGAGAAATGATGTTTGGCCGATTTTGCCTTCCAGGTCACCGCATTTCAACCAGGTTTTGATAACCCCTTTGCTGGCAGTATCTATGCTTGTGGCAGCTTCGGATAACTCGCGGCCTTCGAAAATGCCAACGACGATGCAATCCGCTTTTTGTTTTTCCAGCGCAGTGGTTTTGACTTGATATTCCATGTTCACCCCTATATATAAGACTGTTTGTGGCATTGTCTCATGATGAAGAAGTGAGGGCAAGGGTTAAGGCGAGGCTGTTAGTGCTGTTACCGGATTGATTGGTCTGCAACAACCGAGTTTTTGAAACGCTAAGCTAAGTTTTGCGGCGCCGTGAGTACAATAACTTGCGGTAGTTTTTGCTGTTTTTATTGCGGCTTCAACTGCTGATACACGCGTTTTAAGAGGTGCCAGATCGGTCGTGAAAAGCGTAGTCTCAGTAATCTGCGAAAAATCAGGTCGATCGGTTAAGGTAATGCCAAAGGCATGTGCTTCTCGATGTGCGGTTTCATAGCGTTGGTGTAGTGTCTTTAGTGTACAGGCATGGTTGAGGCGATGGCTGAGTGTGGTGATTGTTGGTGGTTGGCCAACAGCAGAGCTTTGAAACACAACATCTGCCGCAATGGAGGAGGCGCCAAAATGATAAGAGGTTTGGTTAAACCATTTCGGTGCATTCTCAAAGAAACTGATCCAATGATGGTAGTTCTCTGTTGAAATAGTCTCCTCTGTGTTTCGCAAAAAAGTGGAAAGGGCTTTGGAGGCGCAATATTTCCAATGATATTGGCAGCGTGATAAGAAGGGTGTATTTGCGTCCACAAACCGTTTGAGGGTTTCTAACGCCGCTAGGCTTTTGTTGACACCTGAAAGTTGTGTGTTTAGCGTTTCCAGATTTTTCTGTGTGGGTAAGTGTGCTGGTAATGATAGCAAAGGAATCCTAGCGCTATTGCCATGTTGCGGAGTCTCTTCCCCGAGGTTGAGTGAATTTGGCGGGGTATGCGTTATCTCATCTGTTATTGTGATACTACTTTTTGATAGTGCCGCCTTTATGCTTTGAATTTGCTCATATTTATTGCTATATTCAAGCCAGATGGTTTGGTGGTCAATAAGTTGTGCTTCGGTTAGTGGCAAATCATCATGTAGAAAGCTATCGCTGGGGGTGTGCTTACTCTCCGCTGCGCCAGGGGGACTAGTCATGGTACTCCCGGCTATTGGAAGCGCTTGTGGATCTAGTAAGCGTCTGATTTGGCCATAGGCATCCATAGAGTCAACGCCTATCGGGATGTCAACACTGTCAGTAAGTAGGGGGATGCGCGCTGGAGACGCGCTAATATGACTTAATTGAAGCTTGCCTTGCTGAATATTTCCTTCAAATTCATTGATGGCTTGCTTGAGCAATACAATAAGTCTCGTACTGTTAGTTGCTGAAATAGTATGTAACTCAGTCCATTGTTTCAGAGTTTCTGGTAAGTCGATCGGTGGTTTAAGCTTCTTAGTTAATTTGGTATTCAACTCGTTGGCTTGTTCCCATAAATTAACGAGCCTTAAAGTTTGAGATTCTAATATTTTCACTTCTAAATGAGCGCTTTCTTTTTTTCTTAGCAATGTATTTAATACCGAAGCCACTTTGGTGACAACCAGCATCAGTCCAACGATGCTCACCATTGGCCAGTTACTCCATTGTATTGCTTTTGGTATATCTTTTTGATCGTCAATGGCGAAATAAGTGCCGGATAGTGCACCTGCGATGCCGCCAGCCAGCGCTACTCCAATTTCTGTTTTGGTCACTGGGTTTTCGTCTGTGGTGCTATTGTTAGCATGCGCTCCCAAGGTGATGGTGGTGTGTAGTGGATTGAGTTTGGTAGAAGTGCCTAACACTTTCGCCAGACGAACCGGCAAGTTAATGTTCATTCCAAGCAGCGCACTCACACAGAAGGCACTGAGTGGGCTGTTGATGTAGGTGTTATGCAATCCAACGGTTTTAAAGAATTCTTTTGCACCAATGTAGTAAGGGAATTGTGCGCATAACGCAAGCAAGGGAACTACAGCCAGGGTTACTTTTTTAATGGGCAGTGGGCGAGGCGGGTGGACGGTAATGGTCATGTCTGTCATAGAAACGGTTTTGACGGCTGTTTCTGTGCATTTTGCAACAGCAATGTCGGTTAATTTTGACAGCAAACTCAACATTAAATTGCCAGAGCCAGTATCATGAATACAGATATTACCTCGCTCCAGAAAATCGATGATTCTTTGTGTCATCGGTTTCCAGGGTTCTGTCGTCGGGCTATCAATACAGGTACGCTGTGCCTGGTGAATTTCTTTAAATTGTTGATTAAATAAATGCGACAATCGAATCATGATTTCTTGAAGGTGAATGTCGGAATTATCGGTTTTGTCAGGAAATAATAGACCAGATAAAGCAACCATTTGTCCAAAGTAATTGATAAAATTTGCTTGCAGTATTGCAGCGGTAAGGCAATCTAGTGCGATATTAGAAGCCTCATGTTTTTCCATATGGAAAGCGCTGTTTAGACCCTGTCGACCCATTCCTGCCATGGCAATTGCTGCGCCGATTCCTGTTATTACATTTAAAATAATCAAAAGTTTTTGCAGTAATTTTGAGTTAGTGGTGTAAGGGATGAGATCTTTTACCCAATGAATTTTAGTGGTTGCTGTTCGAGTGGGTAAGAATTTAAAAGCACTTTCTGCGGAGTCGGTAATTTGTGCAACCGACGAATAAGTGGTTGCAACGCTAAGAATAGTGGACAGGCCGATTTCCTCATCGCTATTGCCGACCCGTTTTTTCAATTGTCCTTTAAAAAAACCATAATTGCCAGACCAGACGCGACTTACGCCGAGTGCGGTAAAGGGGATTTGCCATTTTTTTGCTATTTTAGCCAGAGGTGTTTTTGCGGGAATTTGTGAAAATCTGGGTATTTCGGTGGTGTGATCACCTGTCGGAGATTTGGAGAGTCCAGTGAGTACAATGGTTAACAGAGCGTCCAATACCTGAGGTGGCCATGTTGTCATCACTGATTCGGTTTGTTGATTTAGTGTGTATATCTGGCAATCATAAGTAATGGTGAGATCTTGCCAATTAATAAGTGCATCTGCGGTAATAGGAGCGCTAAGCATGATTTTTCTCTCATCCTAAAAATAGGGGTGCATTCTACCAGCATACACGCTAAGATAAAAGATATTTAAATCTTATGTTAATTTATATTTTTGTAAATATTTTCCCGCTCCACGCTAACCCTCCTTCGCGAGAAGGGAGGGAAAAAGAGGTTGCCTTTATGTAAATTTGTCTGTAAAATCCTCGCGCTCCTTGCCTTTTGGAGTTGAATACAAAGGCTTATCACTGATAATCCATAGGGAGAACATGGAATGAAACATTATGAAATCGTGTTTTTGGTTCATCCGGACCAAAGCGAACAAGTAAAAGCGATGGTGACGCGTTATCGCGAAATCATCGAAAGCAAAGGTGGTCAGATCCACCGTTTGGAAGATTGGGGTCGTCGTCAATTGTCGTATCCGATCAACAAATTGCACAAAGCACATTATATGTTGATGAACGTGGAGTGTAACAACGACGCGGTGAAAGAATTGCAAGATGCGTTCCGTTTTAACGACGCCGTATTGCGCAATATGATCACCAGCCAATTGTTGGCCATCACTACCCCTTCGGTCATGATGCAAGCGAAAGAAGAGCGTTCCGATCGCCCAGAGCGTTCTGATCGTTCGGATCGTCCAGAACGTTCAGATCGTTATGAGCACGGCAGAAGAGGAGATCGTCATGAGTAATTTTTTTCGTCGTAAACCGACCCGTTTCACCAAAGAAAGTGCGGATCAAATCGACTATAAAGACGTTAATATGTTGAGAGATTACGTCACTGAAACCGGCAAAATTGTGCCAAGCCGCATTACCGGTGCCAGTGCCAAATGCCAACGTCAATTAGCCACCGCGATCAAACGCGCACGCTATTTGTCGCTGATCCCTTATTGCGATCGTCATAAATAAGGAGTCGATGATGCTAGTTATTTTAAGAGAAAAAATCCGTGGGTTGGGCGATTTAGGCGCAACCGTGAATGTTAAACCTGGCTATGCGCGCAACTTCTTGTTGCCACAAGGCAAAGGCATGCGTGCTTCTGCTGATAACCTTGCCGTTTTTGAAACTCAGCGTGCTGAGTTGGAAAAATTGGAAGCGACTCGCTTACAGGCGGCGCATCAAATGGTTAAACAGTTGGAAAGCATTGTGATCACCATTAATGCTAAAGCGGGGGAGGGTGGAAAGCTATTCGGTTCCATTGGTACTCATGATTTGGCTGATGCGTTGGTTGCCAAAGGCGTTGCCATTGAGCGTCATCAAGTTCGTTTGCCTGAAGGTGTCTTGCGCCAAGTGGGTGAATATGATGTTGCGGTTCATTTACATTTCGATGTGGACAGTACGGTAAAAGTCGTCATCCAAGCGGAATAGTTTTTTGTAGAGACGCGGTTGATCGCGTCTCTATTTCCCCCTTATTTTTTTAACTGATAAATCAGTAGACATTTTTTTAAACATACATTAATATGTGGCCTTGTTTGAAGAGTTCAAACCGAGGAGCTTGTTGTGTTTCAATTGGGTGGGCAAAAAAATGGGTCACTATGCTGCGTCACGCTGCACGCTGGAGGCATTGCGGTTGCAGTAACTTCTGCTTCGCGTTCGGGTATTTCCCATTGTGCTTTCTTGCCAGCCGCTACGCTTAAAGAGGCCTATAAATTATTGGCTGATTTTGTTTCTCAGCATCGATTAAAAGGATCTGCTTGTCACTTTGTATTGCAACCCAATCAGTATCGCTTGCTATATCTTGATACCCCCTTGGTATTGGAAGAAGAGTTGTCGAAAGCAGCGCGCTGGCTGGTTAAAGATTTATTACAGTATCCCATTGATCAATCGGCCATTGATGTAGTTCAGATTCCGGTTCGGGGAGGGCAGCCTAATAAAATGTACGTGATTGCGGCACAGCTTGATGAATTGCGTCAATTAACCGATTCATTGCATAAAGTTGGCTTGCGCGTGGTCAACATTAATATCATTGAATTGGCATTAAGTGCGCTGTTGGCGCTCAAACCAGAGTCAGAGCAGGGTGTGGCGTTATTGTACTGCGATGATCGAGTGATTCATCTGATGATTAGCCAATCGGGTGTGCTGCGGATGGTGCGAGATGTCGGTGAAATAGCGCATCTGGACTCCCCGGAAGGTCGTGATCGGTTGTCGTTAGAAATACAGCGTTCATTGGATTTCTATCAAAGTTACTTGGGTGATCGTCGTCCTGCTAAAGTATTTTTAGCTCCAGGGTTCTTACAGCTCCCATCAGCAGAATCCTTGTTTGGAAGTGCGTTGCTATTGCCAGTAGAAGTTTTGGATCTCAGCGAGGAGTTACCGCTGGCTGCTTCGATTGACAAGCAGGATGTTGCGCAGTGCTTCGCTGTGATTGGCCAAGCGTTGCAGGCTCAAGGAACGGTAGTATGAAACAAACCGTAAACCTATTTTTAGCGATTCCGCAAGAAAAAACCGGCACGTTGCCGGTGCGTCGTTTTGTACCAATTTTAGGGGTTTTTCTGATCATTCTTCTGGGGGTTTGGCTATATGGCCTATGGCAGGTCAAAGTTTTGCACAAACAGTTGGATGATTTGTCGCAAAAAGTTATTGCGGTTAGTGGTACGATGGCTCAGTTAAGTAATAAAACGGCCACACCCACTACATCAGAGGCGCAGTTGGCATCGCTGTTGAAAGAAGTTGCCAGTGAAACGCAGCTTTTTGCCTCTATTAAGCAGGAAAAACAAAGAGCCGATTATGGTTTTTCGCCTTATTTGTTAGCTTTGGGACAAAAAACTTTACCGGGTGTTTGGTTAACAAAAATTATTATTACGAACCAGGGGCGTGACATTAGCTTATCAGGCGAAACCGATAATAATGCCAATGTCTTGGTATTTATGGCGTCGCTAAAGAAAACAAAAGCCTTTAAAAATAGACATATTAAGTTGGTCAGTTTAGGAGGGGGTGCCCAGGTACAAAGCCAGCCTGTTACTAAAGCGCCTACGCTTAAAGTTTTAAATCATTTTGAGGTGACCGCAAATGGTGAATAAGAGTAGGCTGAAAATACTGCAAAAGCTGAGTCACTTTAAAACGGAGTTAGATCAGCGTTCTTTGAATGCTCGTTTTCTTGCATTGGTAGGATGTGGTTTGGTTATTTTGTTGTTTTGGTATTTGCTGTTGTGGGTACCCATATCTATGCAAAAAAGTAGAATGCAAGAACAAATACAACAGCAAAACAAAGAATTAGTAGATGTGAATGAGGCTTTGCGCAATCTGGTTTCCACCAATACTAAAGGAAATCAAGCCAGCAGCATTGCTAAAATACAAGCCTTGAAAAAACAGCAGGCTGCTTTATTGAAAGGCCTTCAAGAATATACGGATCAATTTGTTCCGGTTAATCAACGAGATGAGATGTTGCGTCAAATGGTGATGGGAACTCCTGGTGTAAAAATAGAAGCCTTGACCAGTACCTCAAGTAAGCAAATCAATGCCATTGTAGGTCAGGCGGTCGCGCGTCCGGTCACGCAAGAAAATGGGCAGTTGATCTTGGAAGGGAATTATTTTGCTATCCTGCGATATTTGCAAAAAATTCAACGGTTGCAGTGGCAGGTGTTTTTTGATGGATTGGATTATCAGGTGACTACTTATCCGAATGCCAAAGTGATCTTTAAATTTCATACGTTGACGTGGTAAGGAGTAACAAGTGTTGAGACGCGTGGCTGGTAAAAAATCGACAATGCAATGGGGGATCACCCTTGGGTTATTGTTGCTGACGCTGCCATTATTTGCCGCGCAACTACAAGATCCTACCCGTCCAGCAGGATATATGGGGCCTTCGCCGGATGATCAGGTCTCAGACGTTACGGCGATTATTGACCGTGGTGGTCAACGTATGGCGCAAATTGACGGTAACTTTGTGCGTGAAGGCGACAAAATAAATGGTATGCAGGTTACCCAAATTAGTGACAATGAAGTAACGCTGGTACGAAAAAATAAAACGATACATCTGTTTGTGGTGTCACCGATAAAAAAATGACGATAACAAAAGTGAGTGGGGAATCTTAACATGCAAGGCAAAATAATTCGACGTCGAGGTACAGTGGTTGCCATTCTATTGGCGTTAGCATTGACTTCAACATTAACCGGATGTGGCGTGGAAGAAAAAGGCCATCCTGCGATTGACCAAATGAATGATGCGTTGATCAAAGGCATTGCAACGGATAAAGCGATGGCCTCTGGTCAATCTAATGCTATGGCGGTTCCTGCGTCGGTTACTCAATCATTGTTGCCAAGCCTGGCCATTACTGATGTTAAGCAACAACCCATTGCGCAGCGCTTTAATATTCAAGTGAGCAATATGCCCGCGCGTGAATTCTTTATGAGCTTGGTAGAAGGTACGCCTTACAACATCATCATTAGCCCTGAAGTAGAAGGCAATATCAGTTTGAACTTGAAGCAAGTGACCATCCAGCAAGTGCTCGATGCCGTGCATGATATTTATGGCTATCGTTATGAATATACCCCTTATGGTTTTGAAGTGTTTACCGCAGGCATCCAGACTCGTATTTTTACCGTTAATTATTTAGATGTGCAGCGTTATGGTCAGTCTTATACTGAAATCGTTTCCGGGGAAAGTGGTGGTAATAGCAGCGGTAGTGGTGGTAATGGTAATGGTAATGGTGGTGGCAGCAACAATAATGGCAACAATAACAACGCTAATAATGGTGGAAATAATAACAATGGCACCACGAGTAACAATAATGCTAATACCGGCCCACAAACCAATACCAATGGCCAGCAGATTAGCAGTAGTATCAGTACCATTGCTCAAGCCAATTTTTGGAGGACATTGAAAATTAGTTTGGAAGCGATTATCGGCAAAGAGAATGGCAACAGTGTGGTATTGAACCCAGCGGCGGGAATTGTTGTGGTAAAAGCCACGCCAGAAGAATTGAATAATGTTGCGCGTTATTTGGATCAAACGCAGTCATCGATGAACCGTGAAGTGATTATTGATACTCAAGTGTTAGAGGTGACGCTGAGTGATAGTTTTCAGGCAGGGGTTGATTGGAGTCTTTTGGGAATGCATGTTAGTGGTATGGGAACCTCTATACCAGGCGAAGCTGTTCCTAATTCGCTTCCCGCAAATTTGGTACCTCAAAGCCTTCCAGGAAATTTGGGGCCATTTACACAAGTCATGAGTTTAAGTGGTAGTGTCGGTAATTTTAGTGGGGTGATTCATGCTTTGTCTACTGAAGGTAATGTGCAAGTGCTGTCGAACCCCCGTATTTCGACCATGAATAATCAGGAAGCGGTGATTAAAGTGGGTCAAAATCAGTATTATGCGACTGGTTTTAACAGTGATCTTGCAACCAGTACAGGTAGCACGCCTGTACAAACTCAAAATGTTAACCTCAACCCATTTTTTTCCGGTATTGCCTTGGGTGTGACCCCGCAAATTGGAGCCAATAATGTGGTGACATTGCATGTGCATCCAATGGTCAGTACGGTAACGGCTGATCCACAAATTTTTGTTGTAAACGGCCAGACTAGTTCATTAAGCTTAGCGTTAAGTAAAGTGCGTGAATCTGACAGCATCGTGCGAGCCAAGAGTGGTGAAATGATTATTCTCGGCGGGATGATGAGTAATGATATGGAAGAACAAAATGCTGATGTGCCGTTCTTAGGCAAGATTCCGTATTTAGGTGCTTTGTTCCGTCGTACCAATCAAACCGCTGTAAAAACAGAGTTGATTATTTTAATGCGTCCGATTGTGGTGGATGACAATACCTGGATCGATCAACTGCAAGATGCCAAAGATCAATATCAGGTAATGAATAAAGGGTATCATTTTGGTTCACACCCTGATGTGTTTGGCAACTTGGCGGAGACTGAGTATTTTAACGGGTTGGACCGTCAGCAAAACTTAGCGGAAGGTGAGCAAACTTTGCAAGCAGCGAAGGCTAAACAAGCGACTGAGGTAGAGACGCAGAGTTGATGGTGGGGTTGGGATAAATCATGTATCTTAAACATTTTGGGCTCAAGGACCTACCGTTTACCTTAACCCCCAACACTTTATTTTACTGCAATTTGCCGGCGCATCAGGAAGGGTTGAACACGTTATTGTTTAGCTTAAGATCCGGCGAAGGGTTTATCAAAATCATCGGTGAAGTGGGTTCCGGCAAAACGTTATTGTGCCGGAAATTATTAGACAGTCTGGGTGGTGAATGCGTCACAGCTTATATTCCCAACCCTGATGTTGACCCGCAAGGTTTGCGTGTGGCATTGGCGAAAGAATTGGGTTTGCGTGTAAACGTGAAGGGTGATACCAATACGCTATTGTCGCGTTTGAGTGAGCGGTTAATTGAATTAAAGCATCAAAAAAAACGCGTGGTGGTAATTGTTGATGAAGCGCAAGCGTTGGCAGATGACACGCTGGAAGCCTTGCGCCTGCTGAGTAACCTTGAAACGGAATCTGAGAAGTTATTGCAAATCGTATTGTTTGCGCAACCTGAATTAGATGAGAAATTAAAATTATATAAGTTTCGCCAGCTGCTGCAACGCATTGGCTTTAGTTATGTGTTACGATCCCTGACGCCACAGGAGTTGTCACAATATGTGTTTCATCGTGTGTCGATGGCCGGGTATACCAAGGGCAATTTGTTTAGCGCACCGGCGATTCGTAAGCTTTATCGTGCCAGCCAAGGCGTGCCCCGGGTGATTAATATTTTATGCCATAAAGCGTTATTGGTCGCTTATGGTCGTGGTGAGGCCGTGGTGACCCCGCGATCGGTAGCCATTGCGGTACGCGACAGCCATTCGGTATTACGCACCTTACCACGTCGTCATGCCTGGAAATGGGTTATGGCGATAGCTGGTGTATTGGTGGTTCTGGTGTTAGGATTTGCATATGCGTGGAAGATAGGGAAATTATCATGAGCTTGATCAATCAAATGTTAAAAGATTTAGAGCAGCGTCGGGGCAAAGGTTCGGAAGACAATACTTCGTCAACCGACGCGTTGCAGCCGGTTTTGGGTAAACCTAAAAGTTATGGTTACCGCAAAATTCTATGGCCACTGATCGGTGTCTTGGTGGTTATTATATTGCTGTATGTTTGGCTTAAACCTAGCCCACCCGTGCCTAAGCCAGTGATGAAAAAACCCGTGGTGACGGTATCGACTCAACCTGCGCCAGTGATTATAACTGCACCAGAACCCATGCCGGTAGTTGCTGCACCTGCTGCTACAGTTGCATCAAAGCCAATAAAGCCAATGGCAGTAACGCCAAAACCAGTAACGGTTACTCCAGTAACCGCCGTAGTGGCCAAGCAGCCGCAGCCATTGACTCCTGCGCAGAAAGCAGCACAAGCTTATCAGGTGGTGATGAACGAATATCAAGCCGGCCAAACCCAACAAGCGATACAAGATTTACAGGTGTTGGTACAGCAGTTTCCGCAATACAGTGATGCACGCATTGCCTTGGTGAAATACCAATTACAAAATCAACGTTATTCACAAGCATCGGTTTTATTGGAGCAAGGGTTGCAACAAAACCCTACCGATCCTACCTTGTTGACGCTCAAAGCGCAGATGCTGGATTTGCAGGGTAACCCACAACAAGCGCTGCTATTATTGCAACAACAATCTCCCGCCATTAAAAATAATACCGATTATTACGCCTTGCAAGCCAGTGTGCTACGTCAATTGGGTAGTAATGTTGCCGCATCAGAGCTGTACAATCAGTTATTGGCGGTAGACAGTTCACGCGCTGAGTGGTGGTTGGGGCTGGGATTAACCTTGGAAGCACAAGGTCGTAACGGTGCTGCAGTGTCTGCCTATCAGCATGTGCTCAGTAACCCTGGCGTGAGCCCAGATGTGCGATTGTTTGTAACTGATAAGTTGCGTCAACTGGGAGGCTAGCATATGCAAGGATTAAAAAAAATCCGTCTGGGTGAATTGCTGATTCAACAGGGCCTTATTACAGAACAGCAGTTAACTAGCGCCATGGAAGAACAGCATAAAACCGGGCTTAAGCTAGGTAACATCTTGGTGAATCGCGGGATATTGAGTGAAGAGGCTTTGCTGCAGTGTTTAGCGAAACAGCTGGATATTCCGTTATTTGATTTGCGTCGCCATAAACTGATCCCTGAGGTAGTGCAAAAACTTTCAGAAGCTTATGCTAGAAGGTTTCGCGCCATTATTTTAGAGGAGCGTGATGGTGGCTATCTGGTTGGCGTTTCTGATCCGTTTGATTTAAATGCCACCGATGAAATTCAGCGGGTATTAAAAAAACCAGTAAAATTTGCTCTGGTGCGGGAAAATGATTTATTGCGTACCTTGGATTTGATGTATCGTCGAACTCAAGAAATTTCAACCTATGCCGAAGCATTAGACGAATCGGTGGAAGATGGCGATAGGTTAATTGAGCTCGATTACCAGGCCGAAGAGGCAGACGCACCGGTGGTTAAGTTGTTGCGATCTTTATTTGAAGACGCCGTGCAGGTGGGTGCTTCTGACATTCATATCGAACCAGATGCCCGATTGTTGCGGATTCGTTTGCGTGTTGACGGCATTCTGCAGGAACAGTTGGTTAAGGAGTATGGTATTGCGCGTGCCATTGTTACGCGATTAAAGCTGATGGCAGGGCTGAATATTTCCGAGCACCGTTTGCCCCAAGATGGTCGTTTTAACATTAAAGTCCGCCAGCATGTGATTGACATACGGATTTCAGTGATGCCGACACAGCATGGTGAATCAGTGGTGATGCGTCTGTTGAATCAAACCGGTGGGACGCTGTCACTGGAAAGCGTTGGTATGTCAGGCGTGATGCTGCAAGAATTTCGTAACTTGCTGTCCTATCCCAATGGTGTGATTTTGGTGACGGGACCTACCGGTAGTGGTAAAACCACGACGTTGAATGCCGCCATTCGTGAGTTAAATACCCCAGAACGTAAAATTATCACCGTAGAAGACCCGGTAGAATATCGTTTAGAGCGGGTGACGCAAGTACACGTCAATCAAAAAGTAGGCTTGACCTTTGCGACGGTGTTGCGCTCAGCTTTGCGACAAGATCCTGATGTGATCCTCGTGGGCGAAATGCGCGATCAGGAAACGGCGAGTGTGGCGATTCGTGCCGCATTGACGGGACATTTGGTGTTATCGACTTTGCATACCAACGATGCCGCCAGCAGTGCTTTGCGCTTGATGGATATGGGCGTTGAAGGGTTTTTGCTGTCCTCTACTTTGCGCGGCATTTTGGCGCAGCGGTTGGTGCGTCGCATCTGCCCAAACTGTTCCGCAGAGTACCCGCCAGATGCACATGAACGCAATTGGTTGACGGTTTGTGATTATGTGGTCGACGGCATCACTTTCAAACAGGGCAAAGGTTGTAATACTTGTAATCATAGCGGTTATCGTGGTCGCATTGCGATATTTGAGTTGTTAGAATTAACCTACCCGATGCTGGAAGCGTTACGCGTCAATAATACCGATGGTTTTATGCAGTTAGCAACGGCGCACTTGAAAGGCAAGTTGTTGGTGGATTATGCCATGGGCTTGGTGCAAAAAGGCTTAACGACCTTGACAGAGGTGATTCGAGTGGGGGGTGATCACTAGTGGCTACCTATAGTTATGTAGCGCGTAATGCCAGCGGTGAATTGCAGTCTGGCACGTTGGTGGCGTTAACAGATGCGGGTGTTGCCGATATTTTGCAACAGCAAGGGTTGATTCCGCTTGAAATTCAGCCGTTCGTAGAGCATAAGACGGTGCGTGATCTGCTCAAGTCGGAAATTACTCCTCGGCGTATTAAAGTAGCAGAGCTATCGTTGTTTTGCCGGCAGATGTATGCCATGTTGAAAGCGGGGGTGCCCATCATTAGCTCCCTGCGTCGTTTGTTGGAAACAACGCGTGAAAAAACCTTGCGTAACATTATTCAAGCAGTCATTGCTGAAATTTCCGCAGGTCATAGTTTAAGTGAGGCATTGCAACAGCATCCACGGGTTTTTAAACCGATCATGATCAGTATTGTCGATGCCGGTGAGCAAAGTGGACAGATGGAGATGGCCTTTTTGCAATTGGCAGATTATTTTGAATTGGAAAACCGCACTGTTAAGAGTATAAAAGCGGCGTTGCGTTATCCAGTAATGGTTTTGGTGGCGGTGTTGGCGGGAATTATGGTGCTTAACTTTATGGTCATCCCTGCTTTTGGTAAAATTTTTTCCGGGTTTCATACGCAATTACCTTTGCCTACGCGAATTATTTTTGCGGTGTCTACTTTTTTTCTGAATCATTGGCTGGCGTTGTTGCTTTTTATTGTGTTGCTGGTGATTGTGCTTAAAGTGTATCTGCAGAGCAAAGAAGGTGCGTTATTGCGCGATCGATTGGCGTTGCGTCTGCCTGTATTGGGTAGTCTATTAGAGCGAATTATTATGGCACGTTTTGCTCGTGTATTTTCTATGTTATTAAGTTCAGGGGTACCCTTGGTTAATGCGGTAGAATTGTTGTCCAGAGCCGTGGGTAATCTTTATGTTGGCAGTTTATTGATTGGCATGAAAGGCAGTGTCGAAAAAGGCGAGTCTCTGCTGCAAGCGGCCACCAAGACCGGATTATTTCCCAAAATGGTATTGCAAATGATCGCGATTGGTGAAGAGGCGGGCGTGGTGGATGAGATGATGGCAGAGGTCGCTAATTTTTATGAGCGAGAAGTGGCTTATGATATGACAAAATTAGCTGATTTAATTCAACCTATTTTAACAGTATTGATGGGTGCAATGGTATTGGTATTGGCGTTGGGTGTGTTTTTGCCCATGTGGAATATGATCAGTTTTGCGCAAGCAAAATAGCTAAAAAAACATTTGCATTCATGGCGATGATAATGATACACTCACCCGCGACAGATTATAAAGGAACTGTCTAATCTAACCCTAATGAATTGAGGAGAATATATGAAGAAGTTTGGACTAAAAGCAGCTCAAAAAGGTTTCACCCTGATTGAGTTGATTGTTGTGATGGTAATCATTGGTATTTTGGCTGCCGTTGCCGTGCCGAAGTATCTCGATTTGAGCGATGCTGCAAGAGATGCTAGCGCACAAGGTATGGCCGGTGCTTTGTCTACAGCCACTACTATGAACCATGGCCTGCGTACCATTGCGCTTGCTGCAAATCAAGTACCTCCAGCGACCACCATGCAGATTGATTACGCAACATTGTGTAGCGATGTTGTAACTACTTTAACCCATTACACGGGTGCCACGCTTACCTTTAATCCTACGACGGTTACTAATGCTGGTAATCCTGGGGAAGGTACTTGTACCATTGATAATGCTGATGCGACGACAGCGATAGCTATTTTGACCTTGTCGTCATAAGCGGCTTTTCATTACGTTTTACCAAAAGCCGTGCTTGTCACGGCTTTTTTTATGGGCGATGGGAGTGTAAGGTGCGTAATAAACAGTCTGCATTTACCTTAATAGAAACCGTGGTGGTAATTATTATCTTGGCTATTTTAGCCGTTACAGTGGGGTCATCGACCTCCAGTCAAAGTGCGCTTGAACTGGGGCTACAAACCCAACAATTGCAAACCGATATTGAATATCTCAAGGCCTATGCTTTATACAACAAAACCCAAACGCAAGTTACGTTTGGCAGCGTACAATATCAATCAAACATTAATTTTCCTTCTGCGACGCCTGGTCAAACAGCAGGTCCTAAGACCATCATTTTACCCACTGGGATTACCTTGACCAGCATTGGGGTTAATGATAATGTTTTGACGTTTAATTCAAGCGGTCGACCAGAAACCGGAGCGACTCCGGCACTGCTGCCCGCTGGTAGTTCGGTGACCATCACCCTGACCGCAGCTGGTCAGAGCCAACATGTGGTGGTGTATGGACAAGCAGGTTTGGTCAGCGCATCGTAGCGTAGCCTGATCGGCATCATGTGCGTATGTGTAGGAGAGAAATATGTCAAATTTAGCAGCAGCTCAATTAGAACCGTCGACTGATGGGGAAATGGCTCTCCCGGTGCCCGTTGCGGCAGCAGTAGCAGTCGCTCCAGTGGCAGAGGCAAAAGAGCGGCAATTAGAGGATGTTGTTGCTGCTGCTGTTGCGGAAATTAGGGATATTCGCGATCTTAAGGCTCAGCTTGCCGAGCTTCAGCCTACAATTCAAAGGCTGCAAGCGCTGGTTGGCGAGCCGCTGGTCGTTCCAACAAGTGTAAGTGCGCCTAATTATGGTACCGTCGGCGGCGCTAACAGCATTGAACTGCGTTCAGCAGTATCGCCACGAGAAGAGCCCAGCGAAGCACACTATTTGCTTCTTCTACCGGAAGGAAAATCTACTGGAGACGAAGTGCCATTGCCTGTTGCAGCACACCAAGCTACTGTTTTTGGTGAACTTGAAAGTTTTAAACGAAAACAAGATGCAGCTGAAGCTGAGCCTTGGCATAAACGTAACGCCGTTGCTTTGGCAGTGGGTGCTATATTGGCGGGTTTTGTGGCTGGTACTTATGCGGTGGGTGGTTATGCATTAAAAAAACTGGCAGAACAAACCCAGCGCATCACGGACCTTGGTAAAATAGTTTCAGATCAAGGTGTGGAAATAGTCAAGCTTCAGCAAGCGATTGCTCAAGAGGGCCATAATGCCACGGAATTATTTGAAAAGATTGATCGACTGCAAATTGAAGTTGATGGGTTTTCAGGGGAAATTGTTGCTGCCGCCGCTGCTGCAAATACAGCGGCAGAAGGGGCGCGTAATGCTACAGAAGCGGCAGAGGCTGCTACAGCACAAATACCTGCACTCAGTCAGCGGGTAGATGTTCTTGCAACAGAGCTGAGTGTGGCGAAGGTAGACCTTGTGTTAAATGTTACAGACGCGGGTGGCGGTTTAGTTACGCTTGCCCAGGGGCATGGGCAGCCGGTTGCTAAAGTTTTTGGAAATGTCGTTACACCACCAAGCCCGAGCCCAGCACCGGGTGCGCTTCCCAGTATTAAATATATTTCAAGTACAGAGTTGGTACAAGATATCCCCAGCGCTGTTTTTCAGGATACGGGCGTTACCATTAGTCCTGGTAGCAAAGTGGTGCAATCCGCAATCGTGACGATTGGTAATGCATTTCAAAATCCGGATACCATTGCCGCACTAATCAGTAATGGGTTTTCTGAGGTATCAACAGGTGTTTATGCGCTTCCCGTTACGGATAATAATGTTAATGGATTGGTTGGTACGTTGCAGAATATTAATTTCACGCCTGACAGTCTTGACGGGTGTACCATTGATCTAAGCCTGACCTATGAGGGCACAAAAACCTATGATGGTGGATTTGCTCCCATCAGTTGTCCTGTGTCGGTACAACACATGGTGCCTCAAGTGTTACCTGGATTGTATTCGTCGATTCCTTTGATCGGAGCAGATCGGCGATTGCTTCAGATTGATTCACCTGCCCCTCACACGGATGCTTCCAATCCCGCGTTAAGGGGTACGGCTTCGACTTCTTATGATAGTGGTAATTCATTACAGGCGCTCTTGTTAGTAGTGCAATGGGGGTTGGTTAAATCGGGGTGGATGCGTCCTGCTCCTGCTGCACCTGTCGTTCTTGTGCCTTCGATTTCGGATGAAGCACGGCAAGCTCAACGTCTGCAATTAATAGTCGATGGTTATGAGGTCAAATTGGCACACATCACAGCCTTAAATCAGGGGTTAACCGTAAAATTGGATGAACTGAGCACAAAAACCGCGGATTTTGGTAAGATGTTGAGCGCTCGCCCGATGGCATCCGCGGATCATCGCGCTGCACTGAATCGTCAGATGAAAGTGTTGCGGGTTACAGTAGAAACTTATGAGGCGCTTGATGAAGGGCTCAAGCAGGCGATTGATCAAGCAAAACCCTTTGCGGTAGAGTTGGATCGCACGTCTCACATTTCCTTTGGTTATGAGAAAACGCTACAAAAGTACCGCCAACCAGGTTATCAGGGGGTTTTTAGTGAAGTCTTATTGACACCAGATGCAGGGCGGGACTCGACAGCGGTAACAGTAAAAGCAAAAGAGTTGTTGCAACGGGCGGAAGCTCTTTTTGAGGAACGAGACGTTCAGCGACACCCTAAGCGCTTACGCAAGCAACCGGGAGCTACTTCCTCGGCAGTAGTGCCATGGTTGTCTAATTTCTTTGGCTGGGGTGCTGCACCAGGCTCTCCGGAAAGCGACATGGGTGCTTCAAGCCCTTAGGGGTTGTTCCAAAATAACGGCGGTTGATTAGTGTTGCCAACTACCGAAATGCCTGAAATTGTGCTGACCACACCTGAAGAGTTTTGTAGTAGCCATTGTATGCCATCCCAGTGTAACAAAGTTCCACGGGCGCCCCCTGCCCAACAATTATTGACAGCATTAATACAACTCACGGTATTAAGGTTTTTGTTACCCATCATGCTGTAGGAGCTCCAGGTGTTGTCACTATAAAGCGCGGCAAGCGCATAGTAGCCGGCGGCGGTGTAGTTTCCAACCGCCCAGCAAATCGGGAGGCGCTGGCTGGTGTTTTTAGGACGTGCGGTACAGCTGATGGCGTTTAAAGAAAAGCCTGGTATGTTCGTCGGACTATACGTCCATTGCCAGGTGGTGCCGTTCACCAGTGTCCAGTTGAATATAACAAGATCCGTTGAGGTACTGCTGGCAGGTCCAATCGCATAGCATTCCGTGTTACTAACACAGGAAATACTGGTCAAGGGTTTATTTAGAGGGTCTGCTGGGCTTGTGGTAATTTGAGACCACTGTGTGCCATTCCAGTAAAGCATGAATTGTGCTGCTGTTTTATTGCCCACTGCCCAGCAGTTGCTGATGCTTGTGCAGATAACACTTTTCAAGTTACCAATCGGTGTCAAGGCAGCGTAGGTGGGGTCCGTCCATGCGGTGCCACCATTGAAAAAAAGGATATTATTAGCAACCGGGGTTTTGAGCGCATTACCCACCGCCCAGCAATAGCTGTCAGTAATGCAGAATACGCTATTATAAACGGCGTTGCTGTAGTTGGTTGGAACGGAGGCGTTTGCTTGCCACATAGTGCCTACCCATTTGTTTGGCTTTCCGCTGCCCACTGCCCAAGCATCATCGTTGGAAAAAGCAAATACAGCATTTAAATTATTGGTAGAGCTAACCTCAGTTGTTGTAGTCCATGCAGTCCCATTCCACTGCTTTGCAACCGGTGGTGCTGATGCAGTTACGAAAAACCCACCCTCTAGTTTCCCCAGTACGGCTGAAGTCGTTGATTGGGTGTTGTTGATGCTGCTGGTGTTGGTTGCGGTAACATTACATTGCTGTTGGCTTACAAACGCGCCGACAGGATGTGCTTGAGCCGTGGTGCCCAGTGCGCCCCGAATTACGTTAGTTAACGTGCAAGTAGAAGTGGCGCCATTGCAGCCTCCCAGTTGTGAATATTGAATGGCTTCAGTGTCAATTTGGATAATACCCTGCGGTGCACTGCTTGGGCGCCAGGATAGAGAGATGGCGGTGTCGTTGTTTGATAAAGCGGTAGTTAGTGAGGGGGCGATTGGATTAAAAAAGGTCGTATAGAGAGAGGTGTTAAAAGTAACGTTAGCATTGCCCGTTGAAAACGTTTGGTCATTCAGCGCATTGCAAGAAACTCTATCGCTTAGGGTCGGTGTCTGCAACTTGGCAAACGCCGCTTGCATCCCGGAGTTAAGAGACAGTTGCAAATTACTACCATTTTGCGCTTGTACCGCACTGACAGAGCCGGTGCTGCTCAGGCTGCTTAATGCCAGGGCGAAAACCCCAGCAACCAGTACAATTAAAACAATTGCAATCATTAACAGAAAACCTTGTTGTTTGGGTTTTGTCTGGATTGGCTTCATGTGACGGATCCTTGTAAAAAGACAATTTGGCTAAAGGTGTTGGAGAGTGAATTGACGGTGTAGGTAAAGCTGACTTGAACATAGTAAATCTGCCTTGCCGTAAATGTCCCGGTCAGGAGATTTAAGTTTTGATCAAGGTAAGTGAAGGTCAAGTTACTGATGTTATCTGATAAAATAGCCTTGCTGTTTGCGGTTGGCGTAATGCAGCCATTACTGCCATCATCCAGCTGTTGCTCTAAATCAGAGCCATTCAAGGAATAGGTGATTTCTTGTTGAGCGCCGGTGATAAAGCTAAAACTGCTGTTACCCGAAACCAGTGAAGAGCATAAAGCTGTGGCGTTTTGACCGGTAATCGACTCAATGTCATCAACGATTTTGGCGAGGGTGTATTCGCCTTGTGCAGCCAGTTGTTGTTGATTATAGACAGTCTGTGGGGTTTTCATGGCGATACTCATCAGGGGTGAAGTCGCCATCGCCAGAATGCCGATGATGATGATAACAATAACCAGTTCCAGTAAGCCGATACCGCGTTGATGGTGAGTGCGCATTAGCCATTACCCTCCATGCTGGTTAGTTTGGCAGTGCCTGCGCCGGTGACTTGTACGGTAATGATTTGTGCGCTGTTGGGGTCAAATCCAGTAACACCCGCCTGGGTTACAAGTACGGTGAATACACCATTGACGGTGTTGGGGCAATACGGACTAGGTGTTGGAGTAGTGTTGGAATCGCAGATATCCAGTGCATTGACATTTGCATTAAACCCATAAATCGCCTTCTGTCCCAGGATAATCTGCATGCGTGAGTTGGCGATATTTAATGCGGTAGTATTGGCCAGTACGTTACCTCCCATTTTGGGTGAAATGCCGATACCGCTGGCGGTGATAATTCCGGTGCAAATAATGCCAATAACCACAATAAAGACGACCAGCTCAATGAGTGAAGTACCAGTGACTTTGTGTTTATATAGGTTCATGGCCTCATGCTCGCGATTTTTATCACATATTACCATAGATGCCAGAGTGTACACCAGTTGCTTTTTATGAATAACTCCTGTAAAAAGATGGGGTTTTTCGTTAAGCAATAACAGGGAGCTTTGTAATGACTATGATAAATCGATTAACCATTAAACACGCTCTGGTAGCCTCCAGCATCCTCGCCGCGGTGTTCGCGCATCAGGCGATGGCAGCAGGCTTTCAGATCAATGAAATGAGCGCAAGTCTTCAAGGGCAAGCATTAGCAGGAGCTGGTGCAACCACCAATGATCCTAGCGCCATGGCCTATAACCCGGCAACTTTGGCTACCGTTAAAGGTAATCAAGTTCAATTGGGTGGTAGTTATTTGGTCCCTAGTATAAGTTATAATAATGCTACAGCTGATCATGTTCCTGGTGGAGAGTCAGGTATATCTGCGGAGAATAGTATTTCACCAGCCGCTTTGTTACCAACAGGTTATGCAGCTACTACGTTACCTTATGGAATTCATGCGGGACTGGCGGTAAATGTGCCTTGGGGGTTGTCAACTAAGTATAACCCAAATTGGGCAGGAAATGCTGATGCTATCAATTCATCTGTTGAAACGGTTGATATTGCTCCGACATTAGCGTATCAAATTGATAAGTATGTTGCAGTCGGTGCTGCGCTCCATGCGCAATATGCAAGTGTAGATTACTCTCAGAATCTTTTGGTAGATGATATTTTATTAATCCCCAGTAATTTAACCGGAAATTCTTGGGGATATGGGTATAGCTTGGGTGTCTTGTTGACGCCTATCGAAGGCACTAACGTTGGGATTAGTTATCGTTCTAAGATTACTCAGGATATTAAAGGAACTGCAAATGAAACGGTATTAGGCACTCCAGTTCCCATACCTGCTAATGCTGATATTACCATGCCAGAAGTGATTAATATCGCACTGAGTCAGCAAATTACTTCTAAATTAACAGGCTTGGCAACTGCACAGTGGACGCGATGGGATCGTATGCAGGCGATTACAGTATATAATAGCAGCAATGGTACATTGCTTCAGAATAACACACTAGATTGGAAAAACTCATGGATGTTTTCACTCGGCGCTGATTATCAGTTGACGGATCAGTGGGTATTGAAATCAGGTGTTGCGATGGATCAAACTCCAACACAAGATCTCTATCGTGATGCGAGAATTCCAGATTCTAACCGTTATTGGTTCACGGTAGGTGCCGGGTATACACCGGTGAAAAACATTACACTTAATATGGCATATGAGCATATCTTTATGATGCCACAAAGTATTGATGTTAATACAACGCCCGGTTATAATTTGACTGCTGATTATCATGGCTCAGCCGATATCTTCGCCGGTAGCGTCAACTGGACGTTTTAATGCCTAACAAGGTGTTGAGCTATCAACAACGCAGCGCCTTGGCGACTCACCCGGTTGCCAGGCGCTTGTTTGCTTTAATGGAAAGTAAAAAAACCAATCTGTCGTTGTCGGCGGATATGGTTAAAGCAGCGGATATTTTGCGCTTGGTTGATCAAGTGGGGTCCAGTATCTGTGTGTTGAAAACACATGTCGATATTATCGAAGATTTTACTCCGGCATTTACTCAGGAATTGCGAAGTCTTGCAGACCGGCATCAATTTTTAATTTTTGAAGATCGTAAATTTGCCGATATTGGCCATACCGTACAATTGCAATATCAGCACGGTGTTTATCATATTGCTGATTGGGCCGATATTATTAACGCGCACCCTTTGCTGGGTCCTGGAATTATTGACGGGTTAAAAGCCATAGGAGAGCCAAAACAACGGGGCTTGTTATTATTGGCTCAATTGAGCAGCCAGGGTAATTTAGTGACACCGGAATATGTGCGCCAAACCGTGGCCATGGCGGAGCGCTATCCAAACTTTGTAATGGGTTTTATTTCGCAACAGCGTATTAGCAACAACCCAACCCTGATTCATATGACCCCGGGTGTGCAAATGACAGTGGCGGGAGATGCATTGGGTCAACAGTACCGTACGCCAGAACAAGCCATTGTAGAGCAAGGCTGTGATGTGATGATTGTAGGGCGGGGGATTTTGCAGGCAAAGGACCCAATCGCCGTTGCAGAACAGTATCGCCAGGCCGGTTGGCAGGCCTACCAAAAAACGCTTCAAACAGTGTAATCAGTGCTTGCTATTAATCCATCAATTGGGTAATAATGGCATGAACCAGTAGGGTGAAAGATCGTCAATGGAGTGAGCGGAATGTTGGTGCTAACGAGAAAAGCAGGAGAGGCTTTACGGATCGGCGATGATGTGGTGCTCGAGATCCTGGAATTGGGCGGGGGTCAGGTACGCATTGGAGTCAATGCCCCTAAATCTATCGCTGTGCACCGTGAAGAAATTTATCAACGCATTCAACGCGGTGATCCAATCCTTTCCAAAGAACCCGCGCCTTTAGCTGCAGTTGCTTTTGCCGCGCCCCCCGTTGTTGATAACAAACCTAAAGTGCATATTCGCGTGAAGCGTCGGTTGTTCTAATAGTTGCCTAAAAGCCCTTTACATATCATTCATAATCGTTAAAATTGCTCCTTTAAAAATGAGCAGGATGAGTAATGCGTTACGTGATTTTGTTTGGGCTATTGTTGGCAACGGTTTCACTTTATGCCGATGACACTTCTGATTTGCCCAAATGGTTTTCCATTAAGAATACGAATACGGCTGCGCCCGTTGATCCCACGCCGTCAGATGCAACCACCAAGCCTCAGCCAATAAAAAAGTCAGCGTTTGATGGTTCTAAATTGGCAGTGGGATACGTCGCCAATACCGGCAACACCAACTCACGCAATATCGATTTAGGTGGTGTATTGAAATATGTAGACAATCGTTGGAGCTATCGAGAACTGACCACCTATGAAAAACAAGAAGATAGTGTTAATGGTACCACGCAAAATAAATTTTATTCACAAGGTCGGGCACAATTTGCCATTAACAACAAAGATTATTTTTATGGTCAGCTGAGTTATCTGAACAACCAATTTGATGGTTATGTTTACGTTTATGATGAAAACTTGGGTTATGGACATTACTTCTCAATGCCAGCGAGCATGACTTTTGATGTGTTTTTAGGGCCTGGATTGCGCCAGCGCAAATTAATTGAGTCAGCCGGCGGTACGTTTAGTAATGAACCCGATATGCAATTTGGTACTGAGTATCTATGGCGCGTCTCATCAAACGCGACTTTTCATACCCGCATACAAACCGAAGTGGCAGGGGAGAATACCCATACCGATGTCAGCACAGGGGTTACCAGTATTATCACCAATCATTTGGCGTTAAGCGTGAATTATGATGTGGGGTATGATACCAAACCGGTGGTAAGCAAGAAAGCGACGAACACCACCACGACGGTGCAGATGTTGTATAATTTTTAAGAGGCAATAATGAGCCCCTCTGGATTTGGACAGTTATTCAAATAATGCTCGGCCTCTTCCGGCCTACACACCCCTGGATAATCCCCTTGATACTGGCCAATCTGATCAATCAATTGTAAATGCAGGTGTGGTGGCCAGCCGCCATTTTCGCTCGATGCGCCAATATGGCCAATCACCGCGCCTTGCGCAAATGGTTGACCTTCGTGCCATGTGGGTAAATCGGTTCGGCTTAAGTGACCATATAAGCTGTAAAAAATATGCTGATCCAATTCATGTTGCAAAATAACGGTAGGGCCATAATCACCATCGCGTTGATTGTCGGCGAAACTGTGCACGCGAGCGTTTAGCGGGCAGACAATTTTGGTGCCAGCAGGCAGGGGGGTATCAATGCCCAAATGAATGCAGCGATTGCCATATTGTGGCTGAATATAGATGTCGCGCTTTTCGCCATAACCAGTGATGATGGGCTTGCAAGATAAAGATTTTGGTAATACCGATTGAATTTTTTCGGCGTTGCGCGTTAGTAATTCCACAAGCGTCATGATGCCTTCCCATTGTCATAAATCATTACCACCAAACTGCCCAACAAACAGAAGGCTGCGGCCATGATGGGTACTTGTGCGCCAAAGTGGCTAAAGTAAATCGAGCCAAAGCCCGTGATTAGCCAGGCTACACCAATCAGTGAGCTTGCGATTGCCATAATCCAGCCTTGATTATGGGCTGCGGTTTCATCGGAGAAGATGGTGAGTAGTGAGGGGAAATACATGCCGATGGCCAGCGATAAAGGAATGACAAACAGCCACAATGCCCAGGGTTGAGAGAACAAACCTAATAAAAACATACTGATCATGCTGATCAAGAGGCACCAATTGACGCTGCGGCGAAACGACGTGCGTTTGATCCAGTAGGGGTAAATCAACAATAACCCAATCGATAAATACACGCCAATCAGACCAGTGTAGAGTGATACTTGAATCTGGGTAAAATGTAAATTCATCGACAGGTAAATATAAAGGTATTGAAAAAACTCCGCCCAGCCGGTTTGTGCCAATACAAACACCAGCAATAAGCGTTTAAGCGAGGGCGACAATTTGCCGATGTCGAGGAAGCTCAAAATGCTGGCGTGATAGATCGTTTTTTGTTGAGTCTGTAGATGCGTATTGGTTTCTGGGAACAACCACGCCAATAAAATAATCGCCACAAAAGTTAAGAGTGCTGCGGCAATAAACGGGGTGGTGTGATTAAACCAGGAAACCAATTGATGATCGCTCAACAAGCTGCCGACCATGGGGCCTAGTGTCATTGCGGCACAGATTACAAACGTGTCAATGCTAAAGCGAATTGCTTTGCTGCGGTGTGCAGGCGTAATATCGGTAATGGCAGCTTGCGCAATCGGCTGATTGTTGGAAGCAATGCCGTTGACCATATTGCCCAGGGTAAAAATGGCGATACTACTATTGAGAATGCCAATCACTGGCAAAATCAAGCTGATAAACGTTAGCGTTACACATAGCAACAGAGTTTTGCGTCGGCCAATCACATCCGATAGGCGGCCCAATATCGGTGCAAATAAAATCCCAGCAATCGACCCTGCGCCCAATACGATCGAATATACATAATTGCCCCACTGGTTTAAAAATTCCTGCGGAATAATCCCGTAGCTGGGGTTGGCGATGATGTCGACCAAGGTGGGGATCGTCAAAAAATAACCGATGGCGTTGAGAAATACCACCAGGTATAACGTCAATAAAATGGCCAGTTTGGAGCGAGATGCGAACAAGGCGTGGATCTCCTGCGCGTCGATGCCGCCACCATATCATGGATCGACCAATAAAAACAATCTCAATTAATTTGCTGTTTTCAATTCTCAAGCGCTAATTTATTTGCCATAATGGCAGCACCGCACTCAACAATCAGGTGTTTATGCAAAGCGAAGAGAGATCCAGTTCCAATAAGTCTCATGATCTGATCATCATCGGCATTGCAGGGTCTTCTGGATCGGGTAAAAGTTTATTGGCGGATACCATCGTCAACGAGATTGGCTCTGATCGAGTGGTGGTAATTCGTGAGGACTTCTATTATAAAGATTTATCGCAACTGTCGCTGGAACAACGTAATGAGACCAACTTTGACCACCCGGATGCGTTTGATCATGCCTTGTTGATTGACCATTTGAAAGAGTTGAAAGCAGGGCGCTCCATTGAAACACCGGTGTACGATTACACCATTCATAACCGTGCGAAAGAAACGATGCATGTGAGCAAAGACAATATCATCGTGGTGATTGAGGGTATCTTGTTATTTACCGAACCAGAATTACGCGAGCAAATGGATATTCGCATTTTCGTCGATACGCCATTGGATATGTGTTTTATTCGCCGTTTGCAACGTGATGTGATTGAACGTGACCGCACCATGGAATCGGTGGTATCGCAATATCGCAAAACCGTACGACCGATGTTTATCCAATTTGTCGAGCCATCTAAGCGTTACGCCGACATTATCGTCCCCAATGGTGGTCGCAATCGTATCGCCATTGAAGTCATCAAATCACAAATGAAAGCGATGTTGAGCAAACATCCCAGCAAAGCCATTGCCTAAGGAAAATCATGACCCCCGTTGAGAAATTGTCAAAGCTGCGCGCCTTGATGCATAAGCAAAATCTGGATTTTTATTATGTCCCTTCTTCCGATGCCCATCAAAATGAATATGTGCCAGATTGCTGGCAGCGTCGGGTCTGGGTTAGTGGTTTTACCGGGTCTGCCGGAGATGTGTTGGTTGGTGTTGATCATGCTTATTTGTGGACTGATGGTCGTTATGTATTGCAAGCTGAAAAAGAATTAGACTTGACGTTATTTGAGCTGATGCGCCAGCAGCAAGGTATTGCAGCGCCGATTGATCAATGGTTGGGTGAGCAACGCAAACCCTTGCGTGTGGGCGTGGATCCCGCGGTGATTACCATCAGCCAGGCCAAACGCATGCAATCGGTATTAGCAGAGCATGGTGGTGAACTGGTGGCGATTGCCGACAATTGGATTGATAGCATTTGGACCGATCGTCCAGGATTATCACACCAGCCAGTAATGCTTTATCCCACTGAATTTTCCGGGCAAAGCACTCAGCAAAAATTAGCACAGCTGCGTGAAGCCATGCAAAAACAGGACGTGACAGCGCATGTACTTAATACGCTGGATGCTATTGCTTGGTTGTACAATATTCGTGGTCAGGATGTAGCCTATAATCCGGTGGTGATTAGCTATGCGGTCATAACCATGACACAAGCATTTTTGTGCGTGGAGCTACATAAAGTCAGTGCGGCAGACCAAGTTACATTAGCGGCAGAAGGTGTTACCCTGGTTGCTTATGAAGAATTTTTTAAAGTGGTACAACTGCAGAAAGGGTTGGTATGGTTTGATTCAGCGGTTGCGGGTTGGTGGATGTCGACCTTGTTGCCTGCTAAACAACAATTACATATGCAGTCCCCGATCACGCTGATGAAAGCCTGTAAAAACTCCACAGAAATTAAAGGTTCCAAAATCGCGCATCAACGCGATGGCGTGGCGTTGGTTAATTTTATTCACTGGTTAGAAAATCACTGGCAAGAAGGCGTAACAGAAATAAGTGTTGCAGAAAAATTAGCGCAATTTCGCCAACAAGGTAAACATTACCGTGGCCAAAGTTTTACCACCATTGCTGGCTTTGCGGATCATGGTGCGATTATTCATTATCATGCTACCGAAAAAACCAACCGCACCGTGGATGACAGCAGTTTGTTTTTACTAGATTCCGGTGGGCAATACTTGGAAGGTACCACCGATATCACTCGCGTGTTTCATTTGGGTACGCCCACGGCCAAACAAAAGCGCGATTATACCCTGGTGCTCAAAGGCCACTTGGCGTTGCGTCATGCGGTATTTCCGGAGGGCGTTTCCGGTGTGCATATCGATGCTTTTGCACGACAATTTTTATGGCAATATGGTCTGGACTACAGTCACGGCACTGGCCACGGCGTAGGTGCATACCTATGTGTACACGAAGGCCCTCAGCGAATTTCGTATGGCATGATTGCTGCGCCGTTAAAGGCGGGGATGATCGTCAGTAATGAGCCAGGTGTCTATTTGCCAGGGCAATACGGTATTCGCATTGAAAACCTCTGTGTGATTGAACCTGCGGCCACTGCAGCCAACAGCGAAAGTGGTCACGGTCCATTCTACACCTTGTCAGATTTAACGTTGGTACCGCATAACCGCAAGTTAATTGACCTGGCATTGCTTACTGCGCAAGAGTTACAGTGGGTTAATGAATATCATCAACAAGTGCTTGAGGTGTTGGCGCCAGATCTGTCTGGTGAAGTGTTGGCGTGGTTGAAAGCAGCGACAGCAGCACTGTAACTGAAATTTTTTTTCAAAAACCGGCAGAATCGACTTGCATTTGCGGCGCGCTTCAGTATAATTCTGCTTCCGGTAAGAACTGCCGTCTGGCGGTTCACTCTTTATGGAGGGTCGTTAGCTCAGCCGGTAGAGCAGCTGGCTTTTAACCAGTTGGTCCCGCGTTCGAATCGCGGACGACCCACCACCTAAAAATTATTGATCGTTTTGTGCGTGACTCTATTCACCCCCTAATCATCTGAATATTTGACAATAACCTTCCAGTGCTCTACGATCGCACCAGCAGTCATCACTCAGGAGATTGACCATGTTACTAGCACTCGACGTTGGCAACAGCCAAATTTTCGCGGGCGTGTTCCAAGGCGACAAAATTCAATTGCGTTTTCGACACACCTCTAAAGCAACCCTATCATCGGATGAGCATGGTCTGTTTTTGCGTCAAGTCTTGCGTGAAAACAACATCGACCCCAATTTAATTAAACACGTAGTGATTAGTTCTGTGGTGCCGGAAATCAACCATTCGCTGAGTTCTGCTTGCATTAAATATCTCAATGCTCGCCCATTGTTTTTGCAGGCGGGCTTAAAAACAGGTCTTAAAATTCGTACGGTTAATCCGCAAGAAGTTGGGGCAGATTTGATTGCCGATGCCATTGCCGCCAGCCATTTGTTTCCGAATGAAAATTTATTGATTGTCGATTGTGGCACCGCCAATACTTTTTCTGCGGTGAGTGCCCATCGTGAATATTTGGGTGTCTCGATTGTACCGGGGTTACGTCTGGCAATGGAGTCGCTGCAACAAGGCACGGCCAAGTTGCCCACGGTAGAAATTAAACTGGTCGATTGCGCCGTTGGGCGTTATACGGCCGAATCGATTCAAAGCGGGCTGTTTCATCAAGCCGTCGGCATGATTAAAGAGATGGTGCATCAGTTAAAACAACATGACTTTAAAGGTCAGTCGATTCGTGTTGTGGGGACCGGGGGGTTGGGTGGGCTATTACAATCTGCCGGTGTGTTCGATGTTTATGAGCCAGACCTCATTCTGATTGGACTGCGGCTGGTTTTTGAAATGAATCAAAATATAAAAGTGTAGGTAAATATCATGTCATTGAGTAAAGCATCAACCCTTAAGTTAGCCGCTTTGATCATCAGTTTTGTGGTGATTGTTGTTGGCGTCATCGTTTATTTACAATATTCCATCTGGCACCCCAGCACTGATGATGCATATGTCAATGCCAATGTGGTGCAAATCACCCCCCAGGTGAGTGGTGAAATTAAAGCCCTGGCGGTGGAAAATTTACAAGCGGTAAAAAAAGGGCAATTGTTGTTTGAAATTGACCCGGCTCAATATCAAGACTCCGTTAACCAGGCTCAGGCGCAATGGCAATTACAACAAGCACAAGTGTTGGCGGATGAAGAAGCAGTTCGCGTCGCGCAGGCGCAATTGACACAGTCGCAAGCGAACCGTTTTGTTGCCCAACAAAAAGCCGATCGTACTTTGGCATTGGTCAAACAAGGGTTGGCTTCACCGGAAGAAGGGGATGAAGTGCAAGGCACTCTGAATGTCGATAATGCTGCAGTTAAGGCATCCGAAGAACAAATTTTGCAATCGCAACAAGATCTTGAAGTGCAGAAGATGCAAGTGAAATCAGCTTATGCGGCGCTCATGCAAGCGCAATTGAATGTGCAGTGGACCAAAGTGTATTCGCCGGTGGATGGCTATGTTGACAACCTTAGTTTACGTCCGGGAATGGTGGTGCAAGCCCAGCAGAGTCAATTCGCCATTGTTGATAACAGCCAATGGTGGGTTGATGCCAATTACAAAGAAGGTGACATGCAGCACATTAAAACTGGCCAAACTGCGACGATTCATATTGACATGTATCCCGGCCACCCATTTACCGGCACTGTGGCGTTTTTAAGCAGTGGCAGTGGCAGTACTTTTTCTTTGCTCCCTCCTGAAAATGCTACCGGCAATTGGGTTAAAATCACCCAGCGCTTCCCGGTGAAGATTTTAATTCCCAACAGTGAGATCGGTGCAAACTTCCCGTTGCGAGTGGGTGCCAGTGCTACGGTGAGAATTAATGCGCAATAGGTAAGATCATTAAAACACTCGCGCCTAATTCTTTTTCTCCTGTGTGTTTGCCCTGCGCTATGGTGAGAATTAATGCGAAGTAATTTTTTCAGCATTTGGTGGTTGTATTTCAAAAAAGTGGCCTTTTTAATATAATTTATTCGAATATTATTATTGCATAGTTAATCCATAATATGATATGATATAAACCATATGTTTATTGTGATTGGAGGAGGCTGCTGTGAACAGTAATGGTG
Organism: Thiotrichales bacterium; assembly: GCA_947478525.1. Classification (GTDB taxonomy): domain Bacteria; phylum Pseudomonadota; class Gammaproteobacteria; order Francisellales; family CACEW01; genus CANJVU01. Next base: position 17,169 of record CANJVU010000001.1, on the reverse strand, counting down.
TGCGGGGTAGCAATGGGCTAAAAACTCCTCCGAGAACCGTTGGCACATCTTCGAGAACCATTGTCACACCTCGTCATGTGGATTTAGATCTATCTCCGAAAGAAGCGCCGCCTTCTTCTCCAGTAAGTCCAACAGTGCCTGGCTTTCATCTTGAGTCTCCTCGCGCTTTTTCTCTTGATCTATCTAAGAAACCACCTAAGTGGCCTAAGATGTTAGACGGGTTAAAAGAATTACTGCGCAGAAAATCTAGGCCTGAAGTTGAAGAGTGGGGTGAAACTAATCTCAGCTTTAATCCAAACCCGCTCAGTGGTTTACAGGCCTATAGAAGTCCTGCTGTTGGGCCTACCACCCCTCCGCGAGGCTCAAGATCCGGTGTTCCGAGCGGAAAACCATCCCCCACTACTCTAGTGCGTCGTGGTGCGGCTCAAAGGGTTGCTTTAGCTTCGAGGGTGAAAACCACTGATGAGAGCGCAAAACCCGTTGCTCCGCAAAAACCATTATCTTCGGCGCGGAATAAATTTACAGCAGTTCCCCCAGCACCTAAAAAAAAGAGATCACTTAAAGATATTCTAAAGTCGATTTTTTCAAGAGCACCGGGCGAAAATCGTGTAGCTAAAAAATCAGATGATTTTAGTGTGTCCAACCCCTTGCGTTTGAGTAACACCACTCATATAAGCGTAAAGCCCGCAGACCCAGCAACTCCAGCTGTTCCCGCTGATGGAGCCCCTGTAGCAGCGGCTTCCGCATCCGAACTTCCTGGGGTTGCATCGCCAGCTATTTCTGCAGGTTCTTCAATTTTACCTGCTTCTGAGAAAAGTTCAGCGGGAGCCTCTTTAGCTGAAAAAGAGACTGCTTTTCAAGGGCCACCTGAGTTGTCAAGGGACTCTGGCCTTAAATTTGAAGGTGAAAGCGATGATGATGATGATGATGATGATGATGATGATGATGATCTTTTTGTCGCAGTTAAAAAACCGGTTACTGCGGCTCCGATGCGAGTTAATACTAATTACCAATACGAAGACCAGGACATCACGGCTATCCTAAATGCTCGATTAGACGAAGCTATGCCTGGCCGCATTACCATTGGCGATCCTCCCATCCCAGTTTTTGCAATGGCAGCAGTTAATACTATTACTCCCCTTGATTTATGTAATCGGTTAATTAGTGAGCGTGGAACAGAGGATCATGATGGTCGACGTATCGTGTTAATTCCCTGCAACATTCGCAATTTACATTGGGTTGGGTTGCTGTTTGAATTTGATGAAACGAGCAAGATTGTGCGAGCAGAATTCCTCGATTCAATGGGGGGCGCTGTTCCTGAGATTTTGCAACGGCAATTGCGCGCGGTTTATCCGAGAGTCTCGTTTCAAGTGAGAAGGGATTTGATTTCGCAACATGATCTCACCAGTTGTGGCCCCTGTACGATTGAAAATTTGTTGCTTTCCACGCAAGGAGAAGCGGCGCCTGTTGATATCAGAATGCAAGACATTAGAAGTAATCACTTGTCATTGCTGCGTGAAAAAAGGGCTGATTTTTTTGGCGCATTTAATGCAAGACAGTCAGCTAATCAACGATCTGAGTGTTTTCGCTCCTCAGCGGCACGAACGTATGAAGCGCTTGAAGACGATGATAATACAAGGTCGGACAAAGAGCTTGAGTGGATCGGACTAAAGGTCTCGTTGATGTTGTTAGTAGAAGAATCTATTAGATCGAGCTTAACCAGAGTCATATTAAATGATGCTAAGAAAGACCATAAGCCAGGAGCTCCCGCTGAACTTTCGCTAGAAACACCTGGAATTGTAGAAGTGTCAGGCAAAGTTCGCGATCTACTCACAGAAAGTTCCTCTGCGGAAGCCGCTGCTGCTAGAGGGGCTCGGTCAGCGGGAATTGCTGACCATAAGCAAGTACTTGATAAGCTTCGTCGGATTCTTTTTGCCCACAAAAAAGATCTGGCTGTGCAGCGATTGTCTGTTGCTTTATTTGGTGAAGACCCAAGTAAGTTTGATCTGTCTGATGTGTATTACAAGAAAACTTGTTTGCAGTTTGACTATGATTACCTGAAAGATATTGCACGGGTGGTGAATAACCCTGTTGATGTTGAGCAATTAAGTTTTCCTCTTGAGCCTGCACTGGCACCTCAATCTGCTGCAGCTGCGGGTGGAGCTGGACAAGCTTCAGATACGCGTGCACCTAATATTTTAGCAGCAGCTGACTTGCAAAAAATAACTAATTTAAAAAATGCAATTAATAGCGTTTTGAAAGAATTGAGTTTTCCGGAAATAGATTGGAGCGCTTTAGGATCATTGCAAGCGTTTAATGTAATGGCCTTTTCATCAAAGGTTAAAAGTATTACGGACCTTTCAGGAATGGGAGTGCTTCTTGCTAAAATGACAGAAGCAGACAATGTTGTGAATAATCATAATTTTGGCAGCGTTCAATATTTGGCCAAAAGAATGGACATATTGCAATTTGCGCGTAAGCTGGGGACGCACTTGTTAACACATAGCTCCTTCAAGGGCTTAATGAGGCAATTTGACGATGTCAAAGGCAACACGACAACGCCTGTGTATCATGCAGAAAGTGAAGCGCTGGTTTCGAGCCAAGATATCAGTGATAGCACGCCACCAAGAAGTAGAGCGGCATCCGCGCCACCGCGTTTGGAATCAGAGCCAGAAGCTGCGGCATCAGGTGCGCCGACAGGAGGTTTGGGAGCCACAAAAAGCAGACCGAGATCAAAGTCGGAACCTGCGCCTATATCCAAGGTTAAGCTCGTACATGGTCCGTTTGTTCCTGCAGCGGTAACGCGTTCATCTCCGGTTGCTGTAACAGCAGCGCCACCGCAAATGCCACCACCGTCACCGCCTGCATTACCAGCAGCACCACCATTGCCGTCGTCGCTACCGCCTGCATTACCAGCAGCGCCAGCACCAGTAACTGCAGATCAGACTTTAGAGAAGCCCGTTATTGTTGTAGCGTTGGATTCTGAGCGTGTAACATTTAAAGCAGTTCTAGAAGGTTATCATACGAGAGAGGCAAGCTCGCCTGCAAATCAGCTAAAGCACCAGTTTAATAATTGGATTTCATCAAGTGCGCGTTTCAATGGTATGACACTAAAAGGTTTTCAAGATTTTGGAAAACCAAAAGGAAAATTAGTTAAAGTCGTATTAAAATTTAAAGACATAGCTTGGGATCTCAGTAATGGAGAGTTTCGTCAATACTTAGAAGCCGATGGATGTCGGATAAAATTCTGTGGATTTAAGAAAATGCATGAGCAAAGTATTTTAGGATTTTTTAAATGGTTAGGGTTAGAAGATAAAATGAAGATGACATGGGGTGGGGGGGTCTTGAATTGTATTTATACTAATGACAATACAATATACAATCCTTTAGGAGCAGCAGGTTACGTTACTGCGACAACGGTACGGAAATTAACCAGTAACATCGCTAAACCCCCTGGATTTTTCGCAAAGAGTTCTCCATCATGAGTCATTCTACACAACCACCACAAAATCAAAATAATCCAATGTACGGCCACGGCCAAACCCGATCTATTAATGGTTCGCTGGAACCTGTTCAAGTATGGCATCCTGCGCAGGGCGGCAATAAAAATAGAAGACGCAAGTGGCGGCATCATAAACGTAAAATAACTGTTACCTCTGGGTTGCTTTTGGTCGGTGGTTTGGTGACGTTGATTATTGGACTTGCCACTCGTTATGGTCAATGTAAAGATTGGTTTGTTTTTGATTGCCCTGCAGGTGAAGCCCCAACGGGCAATCCAACATTCAATTTCACTGTGGTTGATCAAATCACTAGAGGTAAAGTGGCCAAGGTGCTTTTGAAGGTAACCACCACAAACGTGGCAACGGGTGCTCGCGTCAATGGAACGGTAACTTTGACGACGGATGGATTGGATTTTACTAATGGAACCCTCGTAGCCAATTTTGGAGGACAGAACCTCACGTGTCCGATTACCGATGGTCAGATCATGATGCCAGATGGAAGCATCTGCTCTGTTGGCTTGGATTCAACGGATTTGGCTACGTATACTGCTCAATTGGAAGCAGGTACGCTTTTGGCAGACGGTGGTGCTTTTAATGTGACGGGTTCAAGTGTCGTTAACATGGAGATTTGCTCTAGCCCGGATGGGGCAGAGCCCATCTGTAGTACAACGTATCGCATGAATGTGGTGAACCCCTCTAATGGGACAACAATCACGCCAAGCTTTACGACAAGTGCCACGCTAACGCCATCCGCCACTGTCTCAATTACTCCAACACACTCTGCTGCGTTTAGCCGTTCACCCGATGGATCCATCAGCGCTACTATTTCTTCATCCGCTACCGGCACAGCGAGTGGATCCTCCAGTGCGGCACCTTCGATGAGCGTGACGGCATCAGCGGGATCAACATTGTCTCTTACGCCTTCAGCTGCCGCCAGTGGAACACCTTCTGTTACCGCAACCACCACAATGCCTGGAAGCAACACCCCCAGCGGAAGCGCAACGTTTACTCGAACTGGTACTAACACAGCAACCGTTTCAGTAACACCTACCGGTTCAATAACACCAACCACTACGGTAAGCTTAAGTGGAAGCATGAGTGCGAGTGTAGCGCCATCTGCCACAGGAACGCCAACTCTATCCGTTACGGTAACACCAACAGTAACCTCAACAGCATCGTTGACGCCAACTTCTTCGGTTAGCCCTTCGCTTAGCATTACCGGAACGGCGTCGGTCAGCAGCACTACTTCAAATACCGCCTCTGGATCACCCAGCTTGACGGTAACAACCAGTCGCACACAAACGGCGACAGTCACGCCTTCATTTTCGCTAACACCGAGCAGTTCAGCGACCGCTGGTAGCAGTATGAGTTCAACAGCAACGTTAAGCCCAAGTTCGTCATTAACTGCCTCAGCTTCGGGTAGCATCTCAACGACAGGGACGGTTAGTTTTAGTGGAACGCCAAGTCAAACTGGAACGCCAAGTCTAACGCCAACTTTTTCAGTGACGGGATCTGGTAGCGTGACACGCACTGCGAGCGATAGTTTCACGGTGACAGCAACGGGCAGCGCCAGCCGAACAACCAGCCAGACATCTTCTACATCAGCTACTGCAACGATAACAACACCACCCAGTGCGAGCGGTTCACCTTCTGCTTCGGTAACGGTTACTCCCAGTGTGACTGCAACAGTTTCAAGTACTACCACGGGCTCTACCACGCTTTCCGTAAGCCCAACCGCTAATCCTTCACTTAGTGCCAGCATTACGGGAACGGCGACAGCGACGAGCAGCAGCTCTAACAGTATGACGGTAACAACCTCAACAACCGCTACGGTATCCACTACGCCAAGTGATTCTTCATCTGCCACGACTTCTGCCACCATTTCATCAAGTATAACTGCAACAGTGAGTTCGACTACTTCCGGTAGTTCCTCTGTGACGTTGAGTTTAACGGGTACACCCAGTGTCACCTCGACGGCGTCTTTAACACAAAGTGTTTCTCCCACCGTCAGTGTTACGGGAACAATTTCAGCGACCAAAACGGGTACCAACACCCTGACGATTAGCAATACTGGCACAACCACGGCAACTGCTACTTATAGCCCAAGCCCAAGTTTATCGGAGACGAAAACCATCAGTTTAACACCAACTCAAAGTTTGACTGTGAGTTCTTCGACCACTTTAACGCCATCGCTGACAACTACGGTAACGGCAACAGTGACCGACTCGGCAACGGGGACGGCAACGAAAACCGTAACAGTGACCACCAGTAAAAGCGTAACGACCACGGTGACGGTAACCTCAACAGACAGCGCCACTGAGTTATCGAGCAGTAGCAGTTCTCGTTCGCTAACCACGAGCGTGTCCGGCACTGCTTCGGTATCAGCAGCGCCACCAAGCGCTTCGGCGACGTCTACGCCAGCGTATGGTCTGAAATGTGTCGCCAACACGCAAATGGTAGCCGGTGTAGCGCAACTAGCGGTTGACTGTACGGCATATGGGAGTTATTTCAATACTGCTGGTACTTTTAAGCCTCGTTTCTATTATAATGCAGCAGCCTACTCGGCTATTTCCTTTGCGGGAGCTTCTTGTAATGCAGTTGGTGGTGGCGTTCAGCGGTGTCAAACAACCGCATTTATTACAAGCGCCATATCGATTACTAATACCTTTCAGGGCATTAGGCTCACACCTGCTCCTGGCTTAACGGCGGCCAATTATATGGTTAATGCCTCTATATTGGCAGGAGGGGTAGATAACTTTCTTCAAAATGTAGGGAATAAATTAACAGGACAGAGTCGATTAGAAGACTTGCCTACAAGAAAATCTCCTCATGGAGGTTTACGAGGTTATCGCGCAAGTCCAATCACGGTTATTGCTGACAGGAGTCTATATGCAGACATTCAGGAATGTATAGGGATTGAAAAGGCCAATAAGGCCAATCCAGGAGTGAAATTTCATTTTATCGATAATATTCTCTCGCTAAATGCGATTATTCAAAGCACCAAAACGGGAACGATTTTCTTAATTACCGATGCCAATAAAGAGGGCATGATGCAATTAGGGGGTCAGGTAATACCACCAAATACATTGAATATTCCTGTAAAAGAGGTTGAGTTTGGTTTTGCAGCGTGTAATTTATCAAAACAGTATACTGAACATGCTGCGCGAAACGGTGCCATGGTTTGTCGTTCTACCACCTATACTGGCCTTGGAGAGGGCAAAGATTTTGTGTATGAATCATGTTCTGATGGAATGCCAAGACCAATGCCGATCACCGATTTTATGCCTGCAGGGCGTGAGCACTTAGGCGCTTCTGCAGGCACAGCACCAGTAACAATGCGCGCGTCCACTTTTGACCCAAGCCCAGAGGCTTTTAAAGCGGGGTGGTCAGATGCTAAAGCCAGATTCGAGGCATTGAATGCCCGAGTGTCAGGTTCTTTGACGCTTAGACCAGAAGAACGAAAAGAATTATTAGACTCCTTGAGTATGTTGATGGATTACCAGGAGCGAAGAGGTCATGAATTGGATGCAGCATCTGCACGCGATTTAGAAAACACGATTGATCGCTTGTGTACCCTGACGCATCCGGTTGAACGAGAAAAGGCATATCTCAGAGAGGTTGAGCTTCCCAAGTTTTTAGCGCGCATTCCAGGGGAAATAGAACAGGCGTCCCGCGTCAGATTTTTGGGGGATACGCCGGTTTTACGCTCTAAAGAAGACCGCGCAAACTATGCGGTATATCAACAACTAAAAAGCGAATATGAGGGCGCCAAAGGCAAATCTGACCCGTATCACAAAGCGGTACGAGGTGCGCTTGCACACCTGGATCCAAAGTACAGTGTTGAAGCCAATGAGACCTGGGAACAGTATGTGGCTGCGCAACAGCATTTGCCATACTATGGCCCGCAATTAAGAGATGAATCTACGCCACAATCTGCTGCGGACACCTATGGCCCAGAGTTACTCAACCCCTTGCCACCCAAATGGGAAATTAGCGCAACAGATGAAATCAGGGCTGCACTGCCAGACGCCGCTATGGGGGCGCTTTCTATACTGACGTCACTGGCTCGCGAGCGACTTGAAGTGGAAGCGCGGATACGGGCATTTTCCGATACCGCGAAGGCTCGCGTTATCAAACAATATGGCAGCCTTGAAGCAGCGGCAGAGGATTATAATCAATCTAGCCATGGTCAAACCACTTCTGATCGAACCCTCGCACTACTTGCGCTGCTGTTAACGCGAGAGCAAGTACAAGCTTTTCCAGTACAAGCGGCGTTGTTGTTGCACTTGTCATTACAGTATTTTTCAGCAACACTTAACCGTGTTAAATATGCTGAATTTGAGCGATTGATCAATGAAAATTATGCAAAAGAAACGCCCATCACCGCAGCGGGTGTCAGCGTTGAAACAGCGGAAAAACCAGGATATCTGGAATATGTAGATGCACAAACGTTGTTAAGCAGCGCAGAGGGCGAAAAGCCGGTATTACGTGCTGGACACCCCTGGGTAATGGCGGCACTGGATGATGAATTGCTGACCTGGCGTCCAAAGAAACCGCAACAACAGGCAAAGCTGGTGGCACTTTTTGAAGGCTACAAATATAGCGAACTTATTTCTGGTAAAAATAAACAAGCCATCAAAACACTGAGTGTGGAAGAGAAGCTGGAGTTTGGTCTGCAAACGCTGGTGCACATCTATTTAACCAAGGGAGAGTCTAGTGCGGACCGGAGTTATGGTCATGAAATGATGAAGTCCTATCTTTCCGATGCAGGAAGGAGGGCGCGGTTGGCAGGTAAGCGTCAAACTATTCTGGCTCGACAAAAAGCGGTGTTATCAACCGCTCTAGAACCTCTGGCAGATATCAGTAAGGTAGAGGTTTTGATGCACGCGGCTAAAACAGAACATGCATTTTGTGCGGAATATTTGGCAGAACAGGCCTTGTATCAAAAAGATCGCTGTACCTTGGACCAACAAGTAGCGGCTTTTATGGCAGCGCTGATTGAAGCGTTGGGTAAGGAAAAGCCATTGGATGAAGAATCAGAAAAAATCATCAAAACACAGTATCGCCGATACTTAATTGGTGATGCCCATCAGCCCGAAGAGGACAAGAGCTGGTTTGCCGCAATGGAACAAGCGTTTTTTCCGGGACAGGCTTTGGGCGGAAACTTTGCGCGTATTGGCCTAACCGATGCGTCCTCAACCCTCTCGACCTCAACACTCTCTGGTGCTTTGTCGGCGGCTGCTTCTGTTGCGGGGGCTGTGCAATCACTCGGTTCTTCGCTGTGGACGCTCTGGAAAACCGTAACAACCGAACCAACCGTTACGCCGGAACAATTACAAGCAGCTATTGAGAGGTTGTGCAGCAAACACATCGATAAAACCATGGATGTGGCAACGGAGTGGTTGCCCACTTTAAAAGCGTTGGGCATAAAGGTAGATATTGTAACAGCGCAATCGTTCGGATTGGTCTCGCATGAAAGGAGATTAATTTGCACGCAAGCCTTGGTGCCAAAACATGATGGGGCTTCTGGCCAGTTGGCGCGTTTGCTCAACAAAGGGTTTGGTGAAGCCTGGAATAAAACGCGTCGTAAAACACTGTTGATACCCATCTATGATTCTGAACGCAAACATACGTTTATATTGCAAGCATCGCACACCGAAGGCGTTATTCAATTCTCGGTCGTTGATTCGGCATTTGTTTTTAAAACAGATAAAATGGGTAATCATAGACTTGACCATGATGCTTATCACGCAATCCAACAGATGATTGCGTCGCTAAATTGTCCAGGATTGCTGGTTGATGGCGTATTGCAATATTGCACTGAGACCTTGCAACAACGAGGCAGTACGGAATGCGGCCAACATGCTGCGATAAATGCAAAAGCCCTTGCACAAACCGGCAAACCCGCAGATCAAAAGACCCTGCGTCAAGGGTTTGGTGTGATTGAAAACGCGGCGTTTAAGATTAGAGCAGAAGCTAAGCTTGCAGCATCTCTTTCATCAGAACCAGTTCACCAACGCGTAACCTCTGTATTTATGGGTAAGGCGGAAGAGGGAAAAAAACAGGATGTTCCCACCCCCATCGGACCTTAAGGGGTGTGGCCGAATTTTAGGAGGTTAGCATCAGGTAGACGGGCACAAAAGGACCGATGCTTGATCTGTTTGCCGCCATGCCGCACATTCCACGTTGGTCATCGCCCGTTATTGCAGTAACAGAGCCAGTATAACCGCCAGCTCCATAAACAGGCAGGTAATTAATGTTTTCCAGGCTGATGTTTAGGTTGTTAAACATATCTAGGCAATCTGCGCCAATATAAACACGATATCCCGCTGTGGGGTTGATTTGCCTAATTGCAAAGTTTTGCATAGAGTCAAAGTTTAACTCTGCTGCTGCTTGGGTAAGAGAAGCAGTGAGTGCCGCATCTGACAGATCTAAATATTTCGGCACCGCAATCGCGGCTAAAATGCCGATAATTATCATAACGACGATCAGTTCGATCAGGGTGAAGCCAGAAATAAGATGTTTTTTGATGTTCATTTGTTTAATCCTCCTACAGATCAGCGGGGAATCTACCACAGTTTTTTAAAGTTGAACAGTTAAATTTAGCAACTCGGGTTGGAGGCCACTGATACGAGTTTTAGGTAAATATTTCCAGTAACCGCGTTATTGCTGCGATTTTTTACAATACAATATCCTGTTGTGGCATCATTGGGGTCTGGTATGACTTTTGCATTAATATTCCAATTGCCTGCTGCATCAAAAATTTGGTACGTGGAATCATTATTTGCAAAGAGTTTATCATAGTCGTTGGTCGACAGTAAGGACTGAAAGACTTCTAGGCAGCTATAGGTGTCTGGTTCAATTGCATTGCAGTTGTTGATGTCACCCAACGTGATGTCAGCAAAATTGGTCATCGAGGAGGAATAAATCGAATTTGCCGTGGCCTGTAGTGCACTTTGTTTTGCTGCACTAGATAAATCAAGATATCTGGGTACGGCAATTGCAGCTAAAATGCCGATAACCACCATAACAACAATCAGCTCAATCAGGGTGAACCCTGAGGCATGACGTTTCGCATTATCCATACTTTCCTCCTACACTCACGCGTTCATCTTAACAAATTTCAGCCTAACTTCCCAATAATATTTTACCAGATATTTTACTAGACCTCTAGAAGGTACTCCAGATCTCCAGGTGCTTGGGGTGCTCCCTTCCCACCGGCGAAGAAACCAAATGTGCCTTCTTGTAATTTTAACTCAGTAACACTAGTGGGAGAATCTGGAGGAGTGGCTGCTGCCTGGGAGATTATATCCCAATCAATTGCTACCCTATTCACTTGCCCTGTTAGGGTTTCTGGGCTAGGCATTTTATCGGTTTGCACTAAAGATACTGCGACACATAAAGCTTCTGCGGCGCCATTTCCGCGTGATTCAACTTGTGGGGGATCCTGGTAATGAACTTCAGCGCCTGCCTTAACGCCCCATTGAGTAAGTTCCCGATAATCTTTTTGAGAATATGGTCCAGCCACAGCGGTATCGATGATATTCATACGAACTTTACCCTCCACAGCGATGAACTGCAAGAGGTAGTGGTGGTTGCGTGTTTGATCTTCTCTTAACGCAAGCACAGGTTGGCCTTTTTGCGCTTGTTCTATGAGCCTTTGCATATCTTCTAAGGTGTTCATGCGTGTGTGGGCAATTGGTATGCTATCCATTTTATCAACACCTACCAAACCAGTGAGTATGGGTTTGATAAAATGGTCACTGCCTATCGTTAAATCTTCGCGATATCTGCCACATAATTCAAACAAATCCTTTTGTGCACTGACTGCTGTCACAGGGCTTTGAAGCCAGTAGCGCCAGTAGCTGCCACTTAAATAACTTTGTTGTGCTGCTGGTTTTACGGTGGGCAAATCTTGTTGCGTGATGTTGCCAAAAGTTTTCCCCCATAGTTGATATTCGAGGTCCGCAAATAATTGACTCTCTTGCGTGGAGTGGCCACAAACATAAGCCATATAAAGATTTCTGATAATCGCTTCTTGTGCGGGGCTAAGAGGAATGGCAAAGTGTTCTTTTAATGCCCTGATAAACGCTTTGCCTTGCGACATTAGGGTTTTACCTGGGCTGTCGTCTGTACACGCCGCCAACGCGCGATCTGCAAGCAGTGAAAGCTCGGGGTTTTTAGGTGCTGTGGGTGCCGGTGATGACTTGACGCAGAGTGCCAAGGCCTTTTCTTTTATTTCTGCCGATCTTTCCGCATAAAGGGTTTCATCCGACGGCGTGCCAAATGGGGTAGAGAAAACAGCACTTGCCACTCTGGCCAATAAGGACGGGGCTTCGGGTAAAGCAGGAAATGCTGGGTTGTTTGGTAAGTTACCATAGGTTCGACCAAACACTTCACGCTCCACTTCTGCAAATAATGCAATGGCTCGCTGTTGTCGTGCGGCATCCACAGGTTCTAAAATGCCACAAACATAATTTTTATATTGTCTGGTTAATGTTTGTTTTTGCTTAGCGCTGAGCGTCAAAGTAAATTGTGCGATCATTTTGGACATAAATAACTGGGCACGTTGACTCAGCGTTGAACCGTCCTTCATTTCGGCGAGCTTAGTTTTCGCCGCTAATCTGTTGGCTAACATTAACTCAATCATACTTTGTAGTTTTTTAGCGCCACAACTGAGTGTATCCGTGATTCTACCAGTTTGCACACACTTCATGGCATAGGTGGCACACAAATAACCCCCGGCGATATCTCGCTGCTCCGTTGGCAATGCTTCAGGTGTGTGCTTTTGTACCGCGCAGATCAATTTATCACTGGTATAGGTTTCTGCCAATGTCTTTAGTGCTTTTAGCAGTGCTTCACCGTCTTTTCCTTCTGGCAGTGAGCCATTGCTGGCTTTAATCAATGGATTAATATAGCGATATTTCACCCCTTCCTCGGGTGTGATCGAGAACATCAATAATCCGTGTCGACCCGTGGATAAATCGTAATGCGGCAATAGGGCAGGGCGTCGGGTACCTTTGACCAACTCAGCACCTGCAAAAATGGTTGGGCAAAAACCCTCTTCACCCAGCGCAGCATTAAGCAGAATGTTATTTAACACCACGCCTTTTTCATAGTCTAACCAATTACCTTTAACAGTCGCTTTTTTTAATTTATATTGTTGAGCCATGCAGCCAAGTGCCATTGGCATTTCATCTAATTTCAATTGTAGGTCTAATTTTTCTTCTGGGGAGATTATTTTAGCCGCTACTGCGGTAAGTTTTTTGGTCAAAATACTGGCCAACCGCTCAAGTGGAGTAAAGCCACCGGATCCTAACGTGCTTGCCGCTTCCTTTCCAAATGATTGCGTGAGCAACTGCACGCGTTGGGTATCACTTGTGCATGCGTCCAGTTTTTTGCGTAATGCTTTTGAATGGCAGAGGCTATATAATGTCTCGAGAAGGCCCATGCCAACCGACAACACCGCATTTAAGAGAGAGGCTTCTGACATCATCGTACACAAGGTGCCAAGAGGGCCTCCGACCAGTGTGGCAACGACGTATTTCATAACTTGTGCCAAAATCACCGGCGCTGCGGCCTTAATGATATCATTAAAAGCGCCATCCTTCGCCTTTCTCGCTTCAAAACCTCTCCAGAGCAATCCCCCAAGCATTAAGGCAGAATAATATTGGGCTGAAGTAAAGGGTTTTTCTGCCCCTTGATTAAGCGCCTGTACCAGATGACCGTAGAATATTTTTGCTTGCGGCGCCACCATGGGGATGGCTGCTAAAAACGTAGCTTTAGCGCGACTCAATATTTGAGGAGTATAACCTGCGGCTGCTGTTAGCGAGCTTCGAAGAGACGCTTTGATGGGCCATTGACTTGGAGGCGGTAGGGTGTTGATGTGAACAGAAGCTTTGATTGAGCCCGCAACGACCGCGTAAGTGGATTGCTTAAGCGTCTGGCTAAAAGAGGTTTTGCTACAGCCCATGGCTCTCATTACCGGGTATGCCACTACGGCGCTGACCCCTCCGATCATTTGAGTGGCATAGCCGGATAGTGTTGTTTGTTGTCGAACAGCTTCCTCAAATGCAGCCAACAATTCTGGCCTTTTTTCTGGGCGACTGTGTGCCATGATCTGTTGATAGTATTGTAAGTTTCGAGCATACAATTCTGGCGGCAATCCTTTTGATTTTTCATGTAAATCAATGGGTAAGCGTACGGGCGTATTATCTGTAGGTTTGCTCCTTTTTCCTGCTTTTTTGACGCCAGATATCCAGCTTGAAACCATTTCCACCTGTGATTTGGCAGTTAAGCTATCGCCAATACATTGAGACAGCTGGTGAATGGCTTCTCCGACGATAATGCCATAGCCCATACTTTTTGCCGTCGCTTCCGGGGCAACTTCAGCTTCAATTTTTAGCAATAGTGCTTCGACGTGCTCTTCTGCCAAAGCCTTTAATTTGACGGACTCGGTCGACATTTCCGCAAGTTTTTTTTGTATCGGCTCTAGATCGACTTGCGTATCTATAGCGAGATACTCCAGCTCGATGCTGATTTCGGGGTTGCTCAGAATAATGTCACAAGCCTCCAGCCAGTTGATCAGTTGCGCATTCAGTGCTTTATAGGTTTCAATCGACGTTGGCTCGTATGCCTCTGGGTTTAATCGAAGTAATTCGAGTATGTCCGACATATCGTTTAATGTATGTTGGTTAAGTTTTTCTGAGAGGTCTGCTAATACCGCTGTTGCCTCTTCTATTGTAAGTGGATTGTGTGCCAAATGGTCGCGAAGATCAATGACGTCTTCTTTAGGAGCCAGCGCGGTGGTACTTAACACAGTGGGGTGGTCATGTTTTGAAATAGAGCGACTGTTTTGAGCAGAGCGGGCGCCCAAATGCACCCCTTCAGCCGTGAGCAAGCGTTGTACCACTTCAGGAACGCTGCGGCCCTTTAACAGGCTGCCACGCAAGCCAGGTTTTTCAGCGCAGACTTCTAGGTCAAAATCAGCACCCGGGTGTTGCAAGGGGTTCCCTGTTTTATCGTCAGAGAAGCAGGCAGACTTAGCGCCCAACGCATGGCTTGCCACATCGGCCAGCTTAGAGTCTGTGCTGCATCCATAAAATGAAACATCCATACCATCAAAGCGTACGCCACTATCTTTAAAATTTTCTGAGGTAAGTACTTCGCCATTGATGAGCATATGGCCACTTGCTTCATCCACTGGCGTAACAAAGTGAACATGATCAAAGGGACGTAAACGCAGTTGTTCTGCTAACTGTAGTAGTGCATCTGTTCCATTGTTAGCATAAAGCACAGTGGCGCCAAAAACATTGGGGTCATGATAAAATTCCTCCGCTTGTTCTGGTGAAAAAGTCTTGGCATCAACCACATAAAAATGTCTGCCATTATCTGCGTCGGCTGACGAAAGTGCTGGCGCTGCTTCGCTTTCTGATTTTACGTTCAGAACCCGAACCCTGTTCGTGGTAATCAGCGCATTACAGGTGGTATCACTGTTAGGGCCAACACCTAATTGGGTAACTTGAATCTTTTCGGTAGTTATGCCCGAACCTGTTCGCGTGGCGGTTGCTGCACTCAGAGCATTAACAACTCCGACCGTCAATGCGGGAATATTGCCAAAAGAATTCGCAGCCAAAACTTTAGTGCAGATATTGATGCCGCCACTGCTGCTACAACCCCATCCACTCAACAGTGAAACCGCACCGCTAGGAGCGGTGTCTATCAGCGTTGTGGATCGGGTTGTTCTAAAAGCACTGGGGGCAGTGAATTGTACATTTGCACTTGCGTATAGCGCAACAGAAACTCCGGTTTTACTAGTAGGTTGGGTGCCGCAGACCAAAGATCCAGCACCTGGGTTGGAAGTGCTCGGTGTAGCGCTTGGTGTTTGCACGATACTTTTGGTGGGTGTGGCCGATTTTGTTTCTGATAAGGTCGAGCTATCTGACATCGTAGCGCTTAAACTGGTTGAGTCGCTTGGAGTGGCAGAAAATGTCATGGTTATCGACGAAGAAGCTGAGCTTGAGGTGGTATCGGTTAACGTTGCGGTAGGAGTGCCAGAGGGTGTTATGCTGATCGTCACCGAAGTGGTTGGAGAGGCAGAAAAAGTACCCGTGCGCGTAGAAGTGCCGGTAGCAGAGCTGGAGTCACTAACAGTGCAAGTGACGGTAACGGTAACCGTGTCAGAGCCAGACGTGGAGGGGTTCATTGATACACTTACCGATGGCGTGGTGTTGGATGTCGGTGTGGGGCTTGAGCTGGGTGTGAAGGTGGCGCTGTTAGAGCTCGTCAAGGTAACTGTATGAGACAATGAGGCCGTTGCGGTAATACTTTCAGATGAGGTTGCTTTTACAGAGTTAGAGGCAGAATTTGTGGTACTGGTGGTGCTGCTAACACTAACCGTAGCGGTTGCCGAAGTGGTAAAGCTAGGGCTTGGCGATGGCGAAGGGCTGGGGCTAGGAGACTCTGAGTTTGCAGTAGTTGGGGTCGTGCTGTAAGTTACAGAAGGAGTTGAGCTGCCTGACGGAGTAACAGAAGTAGAAGGAGTACGGGTGAGTGTGACTGTCGGAGAAAGCGAAATGCTTTCTGTGGCAGAAGCAGAAGCGGTTCCAGAAGTTGTCGGTGTAACACTGGGTGTGATACTGGCGGTCGTTGTGTTTGTTCCAGTTGCACTGTTTGTAACAGAGACGGAATTGGAAGTTGTGCCTGAGACAGTAGCTGTGCGGCTGATCGTTGCTGTCTCTGTGCTGCTTAAGGTTGTCGTGCTGGTGGGTGTTGGCGTTCCGGTAATGGTTCCCGTTCCGGTTGCTGTCACGCTGCCATCTGGTGAGCGCGTTAAAGTAATTGAGCCGCTGACGGTTAGTGTTACGCTGTCGGATAAAGTTACAGTGACGGCATTTGAAGCCGATGGAGAAGCTGTGATGGTTGCACTCATGCTGGATGAAAAGGTAACAGAAGTTGTTCCCGTTTCGCTGCTGGAATCACTAGCAGTAATCGTAGCCGTTGAACTGGTGGTTGCGGTTAATGAAGGTGTACTGGTGTTGGTATTGGCAGCCGTAATTGAAGCAGTGCCGCTTACTGTTGCCGATGCAGTGACACTCGGTGAAATGGTCGACGTGGTGCTTGCGGTTACCGTATTTGAAGTAGATACCGATTGTGAAGCAGCAGCGGTTGGCGAAGGCGAAGCCGAAGGAGTTGCGGTAACCGTTGCACTGACACTCTTGCTAATGGTTATGCTGGTGGTTCCTGTTGAGCTCTTTGAATCGCTGGCGGTAATGGTAGCCGTCGAACTGGTGGTTGCGGTTAATGACGGTGTACTGGTGTTGGTATTAGCAGCCGTAACTGAAGCAGTGCCGCTTACTGTTGCCGATGCAGTGACACTCGGTGAAGTGGTCGACGTGGTGCTCACGCTTACCGTTGGTGACACCGAGGGTGAAGGTGCAGGCGAAACGGTAACGGTAACAGATTCAGTGGCGGTGACAGAGGTTGGTGCGCTAGCGCTGCTTGAAGAAGAGGGCGAAGCGGAAGGACTTACGGTTACGGTGGCGGTATTGGTACCGGTTGAGGATTTGGTAGCGGTAATAGTTAATGATGCAGATGCCGTTTTAGAGGATGAACCCGAGACTGAAGGTGTTGTGCTTACTGTCGCGGTACCGGTAACGCTTGCCGATGC